>DAOUDD010000156.1:0-32788 GCA_034431765.1 Ktedonobacteraceae bacterium
AGACGGATAGTACTCTGTACCCCCGGAACTTGTCAAGGGGCAAGCGAGCAGAGATTTCTATAGTCACACTGTGAACTACTTTACTTGCTTACCCCCTATGTGTTTGCTATACTGCCAGATGTAGAGCTGTATTTCCTTTTATTTGAATGAGTGAAAGCAGACACTTCGTTTCTGTTACATGAGTGCAAGCCAATCACACGAACGGCGGAAGTTTCCAAATAACTGCTTATCGAAAACCTGTGTGCGCAACACTGGCGCGGGAGCACGAGCCGCGAGACCCTCCTTGCACAAACTTGAGCGAAGCTCGCTCTTGGGAAGAGCACTGTTTGTGTCTAACAAGAGGAGCGGGGTCCGTTTTCGCATAAGATCTAAAAGCTTTAAGGTACGAAAGAATGCAGACAGAGAATACACATCAGAGTGGTGCGCCAACAGGGTTACAGCGCGCACGGCTCGCCCTGGCGATCTCCGCGGGCAAACTAGCGGGAGCCTCAGGGCGCTTTTTCCATATCGGTGGTGGTACCAGTCTACCAGGTATGATTGCCCGCCGTATTGACCCGAATGTGCTGAAGTCTGTCGTTGGGAGGAGTAAAGCCAGGAAGATTGTTATTACTGGCAGTAACGGCAAGACTACAACAGCACGCATGACAGCTGCGATTGCTGCTGCAAGTGGGCACCGTGTCTCACAGAACCGTACAGGCTCCAATCTGCTGCAAGGCGTCACCTCGGTTGCAGTCAATTTTGCAAACCTGTTTGGTCGCCTGGATAGTGATGTGCTGCTTTTCGAGATCGACGAGGCGACAATCCCCCTGGCCGTTCCCGAAATTCAGCCAGACGTTGTTGTGATCACGAATATCTTTCGTGATCAGCTTGATCGTTATGGTGAACTCTATGCTGTCGCTCACTCGCTAAATACTATGCTCGAAAATTTGCCAGAGAGTGCGACGATTGTGCTCAATGGCAACGATCCTCAGGTTGCCAGCTTTGGGCAGCATGCGAAAGCAAAGCGCCTCTTCTTTGGACTTGAAACGACCGAGATTGGCACTCCTGTTCCCGAACAGTCAGCAGATATCATTCGCTGTATTCACTGTGATAGCGACTTTGTCTACGAAACTGCGTATATGTCCCATCTCGGACTCTACCGCTGTCCCGACTGTGGCTACACATTACCTCCGCTCGACATCGCAGTAACTTCAGCCTCTCTTGCACCAGATGGTGAGGGTCCGAGCCATATCACGTTGCGTACACCTCAGGGAGAACTGAAACTAGAAATTCCCCTGCCGGGCGTGCACAATGTGTACAATGCTGCTGCGGCTATCTCTGCAACTTTAGCCCTGGATTTTCCCACACAGACGATTCAGAATGGACTGCGTAATGTTCGCCCCGCCTTTGGCCGCCTGGAAAAGATTCAGGCAGGTGATAAGATCATCTACCTCTCGTTCGTCAAAAATCCAACGTCTTTCAATCTCATTTTACGCCTGATCGCGCAGCACGCAGGCAAAAAGCACCTGTTATTGGCCGCAAGCCATACTGTAGTGGATGGTGAAGATTTTGCCTGGCTCTGGGATGTAGATATCGAGGAGATTGCCGAAGACATTCTTGACGTTGTCTGTAGCGGCAACAAGTCCGAAGAACTTGCGATGCGGCTGAAGTATGCCGAGATTTCCTCTGACAAGATTACCACCATTCCCGACCGTGAGGCCGCGCTTGACGCAGCTCTTAAACATGTCGAACCCGGTGGTACACTGTATATCATGAGCGGTTACACTCCGACTCAGGAATTGCGCCGGATTATGCAGAAACGCGGCTGGGTCAAGCATTTCTGGGAAGAGTAGGAAAGTGAGCAATTCAATGCAAGAGAAGCAAGAAATACAAAATACCGGCCTGACGTTGCGTATCGGGCACCTCTATCCCACCTTAATGAGCGTGGCAGCCGACAGAGGCAACCTTTTCTCTATTCAGCGCCGCTGCAAATGGCGTGGTATCGCCACCGAAGTCGAGCCGATCTTTGTCAAGCAGACGCCCGATTTCACGCGCTACGATCTCATCCTTTTTCATGGTGGTGCTGATCGTGAGATGGGTATTGCCTCCAAAGACATCCAGTTCAAAGCAACGGGGTTGCGTGAAGCTGCCGATGCTAATGTCGCCTTTTTGAGCGTCTGTGCTGGCTACCAGCTTCTCGGCCACTACTACAAGCCATTTGAGGGGCCTGAACTCAAAGGTGCAGGTGTGCTCGACTTGCATACCGAAGGTGGAAGCACACGTTTTATGACACATATGGCGCTTCAATGCACCTTCCCAGAAACGGGTTCAAAAGTGCTGGTTGGCTATGAAAATCATAGTGGACGAACATATCTCGGACCTAAAGCAAAACCACTGGGCAAGGTGCTGGCGGGTTGGGGCAACAACGGTAAGGACGGTAACGAGGGGGCAACCTACAAAAACGTCTTCGGTACCTACACACATGGACCTGTCCTACCAAAGAATCCCTGGTTTACTGACCTGATAATTCAGCGTGCACTGGAAAGGCGTTATGGAAAGGTTGAGCTGCTGCCCCTGGACGACACAACCGAAAACGCCGCACATGATGCCGCGCTCAAACTGGCAATGGAATTCAAGGGCACTATGTCTGCTATGGAAGCCACACCCTGGCGCAAATAAGAGGGGAGACAACGGACGCGACAATGGAGTTTGAGAAAGTATTGCGCTTATCCATCAGCAATTCATTGCTCGTGAATAGGGACCCGATTCTATCGCGTCCGCCGCGATTCATCGCGACACCCACGATCACGATATCCCCACCCGTGATATCTACACCCGTGATATCCCCACCCGTGATATCTACGCCCGTGATATCCCCACCTGTGATATCCACAATACTTTGTGAAACCTCATCGTCGCGCGTTTCTACCCACAATACTTTCTTAAACTCCATAGTATGGCCCCTATTTTTCGAGCTATAATTGGTGCATCCGGTAAATAGCGAGGATATGGTGCACACACCCATTGGCCTGGAGAGCCAAAAAACGGTATCCTAACGACTTCGTGGATGCACCAATAATGAGGTTTAGAAATGTAAGTGGAAGATAGCATGCTCAAGTATACTCCGCTTAATCTCTTAAAGTTCATCAGAACTGATGAAAAGGGAAGGCAAAACGACATCTTCCTCTCTCTTCACTCTGGTACGAATGAAAAATGTATACGAAATAATAAAATGTATACCGGATACTATCGAGAAGGAAAATTCTTATGCCAGCAAAACGCTTGCTGAAATACCTCTTCCTATCCACGCTCTTAATGAGCATAGTAACAGCTTGCAATCTCTTTCCTAATCAGAGTACGAGTAGTACATCTACCACTACATCGACCGGCACCTCGAATAACACTCAAGGACCACAGGGTCAACCACTGAATCAATGGATACAGGCCGTTCCGGGTGTCGAGATACGGTACGAACATTGGGTTAGTCCTGGCAATAACGAGGATACCGTCGCTATCACGCGCTTCGACACGAAACGCCTCCATTTCAGCGTTGCCTATCAGCCTGACAATCCTCTGACTGTGGATGCCTGGATGAAGCAGACAGGTGCTGTCGCTGTCGTCAACGGCGGTTACTTTAGTTCGCAAAATCAAGCTGAGGCTTTAACAATCTCTGATGGTAATGTTTCTGGTCAATCTTATGTTGGGCAAGGTGGCCTGTTCGGTGTTGATGCAAACGGCAACATTGTTTTGCGCTGGCTCGCTAATCAAGCATACAATCCAAACGTAGATCAGTTGCAACAAGCAACCGAGTCACGTCCAATGCTGATGATAAATGGGCAGCGTACAACGTTCGAGGAATCTTCTGCCTCCAACCGTCGCACCGTCATTGCGCGTGACAAGGCCGGGCACGTGCTCTTCATCGTTAGCCCACAGCGCTCCTTCAGTGTTGACGAGCTAGCTGACCAGCTTGTCGCCTCCGATCTTTCCTTGCAGGATGCGCTCAACCTTGACGGGGGTTCCTCCACCGGTATGTACGTTACCGCAGGCAATCAGAAAGTAACCATCGACTCCTATGTAAAGTTGCCGATAGTGATCGTCGTGAAGTGAAAGCGCAATTACCGCGAAACTTCCAGCAGATGCTGGCGGACTCGTTGCTCATCCTGCGCAAGCGTGACCTGAAGCAGAAGCATCTGTAGCTCCTCTGGCGTCTGCACACGCGCTATCTGTTCTGCTGCAAGGGAGAGCAAGGCTTTTTGGCGGTGTGGATGCGGAAGAGGATGGCGTAGCGGTTGGTGCTGTTGAGGGTGTTGAAAAACTCTTGCGCCTTCGGATTGTTGTCGAGTTCTTTTTGCAGGTCGTCGGGAACGGTCATTTTGCCTTGCGACTCGTAGGCGGCATCCCAGCGGCCATCGGCTTTCGCTAGCTCGATCTGCTGCAGTCCAGCTGCTTGCATTTTTCCCGAATCCAGCAGCGCTTCTGCTTTCTCGCGATTGATTTTTGACCAGATGCTCTTGGGGCGGCGCGGTGTAAATTTTTGCAGCCAGTACTGCTCGTCAAACTTTGCTAGCTGCCCATCGATCCAGCCATAGCAGAGAGCATACTCCAGCGCTTCGGCATAGGTGATCGAGGAGATGCCTGTCCCTTTTTTAGCAAACTTAATCCAGATGCCGGTGGTCCGCGTATGATTTTCTTTCAACCATGTCTCCCAATCTTGCACAGTTGTAAATGGGAGGATCGGGAGATTGTCAGGCTTCTTCATCTGTGTATTATACATCCTCGCGAGTACACAAAAAAGGGAAATTATGCTATGTTTCTGTTGCGTCCGTTGTGTCGAATTTCACAGATAATTTCTCCCTGACACCATTTCATCCCCTAGAAACCCGCTTTTCTTTGGAGAAGTGCCGCCAGCGTCGTTGCGCCATGCCTTTGAGTTCTTCGTCGAAACCGCGTAGAGAGAGCCATTCACGAGAGGCACCGGTGACAACGATGTCGGCCTGGCGCAACTGAGCAAGCGTGCTGGCTCCGCTGAGTTGCATTGCGACCTTGAGTTGGGCGATTACTCCTTCGAGCAATTGGCAGACGCTTTCGTAGCTCTCGCTGGCCGCCTTGAGAAAGGGAAAGCCCATCCCGACGAGTGTTGCGCCAAGCGCGAGTCCACGTGCCATGTCCAATCCGTTGCGCACTCCTCCGGTAGAGATCAGTGGCAGAGAAGCGACACTTGCTTCGACCAGCGCTACGGGAGTGGCAATACCCCAATCTCGAAAGAGTTGCCCGACGTTGTGGGTGTGCACATCACCACGTGATTGGGCTCGTGCAGCCTCTAGCGCTGACATGCTGCTTCCTCCCGCACCCCCAACGTCAATAGCTGAGACGCCGCAGGAGCGCAACAGCAGCGCTTGCTCGCGACAGATTCCTGCGCCCGTCTCTTTTGCGATTACCGGTACACGCATCTGCCTGATCAGCGCAGTCAGCGCATCTACCTCGCCAACCGCGCGGCGATCACCTTCGGGCTGGGCGGCCTCTTGAAGCGCGTTCAGGTGTAGGGCGAGCGCATCGGCTCCGATCATGTCGATGGCGCGTTGTACCTGCTCAAGGGTGAAGGGGGCGTGGCGGGCCTGGGGAATGAGCTGTGGTGCGCCGATATTGGCAATAAGTAGCGCATGTGGAGCTATCGCGCGCGTGATGCTGTAGCTCTCGGCAAGATCGGGGTTGACGATAGCTGCGCGCTGGCTACCGACGCCCAGTGCTAGCCCATACTGCTCTGCCGCCCGTGCAAGATTCTGGTTGATCGTGATAACGTCGGGGTGGCCTCCAGTAAGCGAGGAGACGAAAATAGGGTAGCGTAGCGTGTGACCCAGGAACGTCACAGAAGTGTCGATCTCATCCAGATCCACCTCAGGTAGCGCTTGATGCACAAAGGAAATATCATTCCAGTTGGCGCGCTGTGGCACACTTACGTCCTGCTCCAGCGCAATTTTGACGTGCTCGATTTTTCGTTGCTTGACCTCATCGGACATCCGAAGTTGTCATCCTTTCTACTGATCTCTGCTTCTTTTTGACGATCAGCATGTAGAGAAGGGGTACACCAAATATAAATGCTGCCTGATAGGTTGCTAGAGGAACGAGTGAGAAGCCGACGAAGGCGTAGATTGCAAGCGCTGTCCCTGAGAGGACAAGCATGCTGGTGCTAAAGGTGTCGAGCCGCTGGAGCACAACCAGCCAGAGTAGCCAGAGCACAAACCAGGGCCAGAACCAGCCTGAGACAAGAATCAGGTACCAGAACACAGCGATAGTACTCGCTCGTAGCAATACATCGAACCCTGGATAGCGCATCTGTCCGTCTACGTCTCTCTCAAAAGAGAGGAAGCTCTTGTGAAGGGGTGCGGTACGTACACGGCCAAAGAGACGTACATAGATAAACACAAAGACAAGAATACTAAATGCACGAATCGTCGTCTCTGCCGCACTATCAGGGTTGAACGAGCTGGGAATACCAGCAGCAGAGACGAGGTGGAAGATCAGGCGCAAGGGCAATACAAGCACGACAACTGGTGCATGAACGAAATGTGCCATGTCGATAGAAGAGGTGAGCACAAAAAAGGTCTGCTCACCGCGCCAGAATGGGAGCAACAGGGCAACACCAATTGCCAGTATGAGTGCCATACGCCAGCAAAACGCGAAAATAGCTCGCTTGCTCTCTTCTTGTCTGCGCATCTCAAACCAGAGAAAGAGCGGTGCGATCAAAAGCGTGATGAGGTTTGTACCTGTTGCCAGTCCAAATACAAATAGATACGCACCACCCAGCCAACCAGTGGCTTCGTGTCGCTCGACCCGTTGGAGGTAGAGCACATAGCACCACGTGGCAAGAAGCAGGAGTGTGAGCAACGTCCCCTCGCTATGCGCACTGGCGACAAGCTCTATCAGTGCCAGGGGATTCCAGGCGTAGAGCAGCGTGCCTACGACGCGGCGCGCCGGCGCAATCTTGCCCAGGATTCTCCACACCAACACTGTATTGAGCAGGTGTAGTGCGAGTCCCAGTCCTTTGAAGAGGAAGAGTGTAACCAGGGGATTATTGCTCACCTTTGCCAGCACTGCAGAGATATAGAGCCAGAATGGTCCGTAGACCTCAGGGTTATCTCTTCCAGATAGCGCCCACGTCAGATAGGGATCGCCCGGAAACTGTACACCAGCCGTATTCAGGGGATTTACATTATAGACAGCAAGCAAGCGACCTGAAACCATGTAGGTAAAGACATCATCAGAGAAGAGCCGCATCTGGAAGAGCAGTGTCAGCCCAAAAAGAGCTGCACCTCCAAACAGAAGCAAAAAAGCATGTCGCTCCTGTAATAAAGGAATAGCAACTCTCCTGAGCTGCAAAATACAGCGCGTATAGAGAACGAACAGCGCCGTAAAAAGCAGACCGAGCAGCACGAACGGCAACCAGACATACTGGCTCTCCGATGATGATAGCAATCCTGGGAAGAGCTGCCAGGAAAACTCAGCCCAGCGCATCGTCGCGGCCAGTGGTGTATCACTGAGAGGAAGTTCTCGTAGCGGAGAAAGTCCAACAAGCAGCAGATAGCATAGCTCAGAGAGACAGGCAAAAAGTAGCAGCGAACGCAATGGATGCTGTACTCTTTTTTCCTCTAAAGCTAGTGTAACTATTACATGCCGTTGTGACGTTTGCAAAATCGCTCCATCCTCTGATTTATAAAAATAGGCATGAGAATCCTGAGGTATTATTATTACGGAGGGAAGGGCCGTTAACGTTAAATTTTACAGGCCCAGGCCAACTCTCTCAAATGAGGTATCGATGTATCTGGTATAGTAGGCGGTATCAGTGAGTTCGTCAAGCTCTGCGGATGAGAGATAACGGGCAACCTCAGCATCACCCGTAAGCGCCTCTACCAGTGCTGGACCCTCAATCGGTCCTGCGCTTGCCAGCGACCAGACCTTTTTCGCATTGCGCTGCACCATCTTGTACGCCTCTTGCCGACCCACCCCCTTGTCAATCAGGGCAAGCAGGATGCGCTGCGAGAAGACCAGTCCCCCTGTCATATTCAGGTTTGCTTGCATACGTTCCGCATCAACTTGCAGACCAGAGATAACCTGTGTAAAGATATGCAACATATAGTGCAACAATGTACAGGCATCCGGCAAAATAATACGCTCGGTTGAGGAGTGGCTGATATCTCGCTCATGCCAGAGGGCGACATTTTCCATCGCGGTGGTAGCGTAGCCGCGCAAGACACGTGCCAGACCACAGATACGTTCGCAGAGCTCAGGGTTGCGCTTGTGCGGCATGGCAGAAGAGCCTTGCTGACCGGAGCCAAACGGCTCGAACGCCTCACTCACCTCGGTGCGCTGCAGGTGACGGATCTCCTGCGCCATCTTCTCCAGGGAACTACCAAGCAGTGCAAGCTCTGTCATAAAATGCGCGTGTCGATCACGCTGTACCACCTGGCTGGAGATAGGCTCGACGCCCAGTCCCATCTGTGCACAGACAAACTCTTCGATCTCAGGGGAAATAGTGGCATGCGTTCCCACCGCTCCTGAAATCTTTCCCACTGTTACCTGTTCTAATGCAGCGGCGAGGCGTTGTTGGTGCCGCCTCAATTCGTCATACCAGAGAGCGAGCTTCAGACCAAAAGTAATCGGTTCCGCGTGAATGCCATGTGAGCGCCCGGCCATCAACATATACTTATACTGTACTGCCGCTTGCCCCACTGCCTCAACGAGCTGTGCCAGCCCCAACGTAAGCAGTGCACCAGCCTCTTTGATCTGTGCCGCCAGACCTGTGTCAAGCACGTCAGATGAGGTCAGGCCCAGGTGGATAAAACGTCCCTCAGGACCAAGTTGCTCTTGAATGGAGCGCAGAAACGAGATGACATCGTGGTGTGTCTCTTGCTCGATCTCGTGCATGCGTGTCGCATTGTAGCGCGCCTGGCGAATCTTCTCCATCGCTTCCTGGGGAATAACACCTTTCTGTGCCCATCCTTCGCAGACAAGTAGTTCAACCTGTAACCACTTGTCCGTCTTATGTGTTGCAGACCAGATCGCAGCCATCTCTGGCAGTGTATAGCGTTCAATCATAACAGTAAATGTTCCTTACATTTTCTTTCGTCGGGCTGATTTCGGCCTTGCCCCGATCGTCTCGCGCTGTATGGTTTTTCTGCCTTTTAGTGTATCACATCAGTGCTACGTCCTTGCTCTGCTCCTGGTTGTACTCTCTCCCTCAGCCGTTGCAATACGTTTAGCTCTACTGCTCTCCTCATATTGTGTAACATTTCGCAAAGAAATAGTACTTTCTGGCAGTTTCTGCCAATGCGCTGGACTTCGATGATTTATCCATTTTACAATACTTGTGCAATATTCTTTTAGATGGTGAATTCCAGGTTGCAATGGAAGTGTATTTTTATACTTATTTTAAGTAATGTGTATAATGGGGAGATGTGTGTGACATATGAGTACTAGTGTGAAGCGTATTGGCAAGTATGAGTTGCAAGAGTGTTTGAAGCAGGGCGGGCTGTCGGAGGTCTGGAAGGCTAACGATCCACAACGACATACTGCTGTTGCGGTCAAGTTGCTGCTGATGGAGGTGACAGATGATGAGAATGAGGAGTATACGCTGCGTTTTACACGCGAGAGCAAGCGGCTCGCGGCGCTTCACCACTCCAATATTGCCAGCATCCAGGATGCACAGATTTCCTCCACACCGCGTCCTCATGTAGCGATGTCGTATCTGGCAACCGACTATATCGAGGGGATAACGCTAGCGGAATATATGCAAAGTATGCCTCGCTCAGGCATATTGTCTGCCGATGTTGTGCGTATCTTTGCACTTATCAGTATGGCTGTAGATTATGCGCATCAACATGGAATCGTGCATGGCAGGCTTAAGCCGACGAATGTTCTGTTGCGCCGTGTCCCTCAGGGTGATGGCAAGGCGGATATACTGGAGCCTGTTGTTACAGATTTTGGCATCTATAAGCTTCTAGAGACGACAACTGGTTCAATGCCACGTCGTTCCCTTGATGAAGCCCTTTATGTGTCACCCGAACAGGCAAGGGGAACAGCGCCTACTACGTTCAGTGATCTCTATACACTTGGCGTTTTGCTCTATGAGATGTGTACCGGTATTGTTCCTTTTCAGGGGACACGTCCAGTTGCTCTGTTGATGCAGCATGCCAGTGCGGTTCCGCCTTCACCCGCGATGATTAATCCCAATATTTCTCCTGCTCTGACCGAGGTGCTGCTGCGAAGCCTGGAGAAAGATCCTGAAAAGCGTTTTACCTCTGCGACGGCTATGACGCTGGCTGTGGCAAAGGCGTGCAAAATCTCTTTGCCTGAGCGCCTGAATTATCAGGTGTATTCCTTGGATGCTATGGAAGCGGCGAGGAATGGTACTGAGGCAGAGGTTCTGTCATCTTCCAGTGCCTCGGCACGTGTCTCCTCTCTCCCACCAAAGCCGCGTAAAACTCGACCTGTTCCCTTAGAAGATGGTCCAGTTACACCTGTTCCTGCACAGATGCCACCACCTATTGTTGGAAGACGCACGCTGACACCGCGACCGCGACGAAAAGTTCGCTCTGGATTTGTCGTGTTGATTGCCATTCTGCTGATAACGCTCGTAGTTGTGGGCATGGGAGGAATGACACTGCTGCGCCAGCAGCAAGCTGCTGCGCCAGCACAAACTGTAGGACATGTCTACTTTCTCAATAGCGGTCAGTTCAATGAGCATGTGAGCAACCAGGGCGGCAATGACCAGCTACTGGTTGATCTCCCAGGTGTAAGCAGTCCTGCTGCTGGCAATAATTATTATGCCTGGCTATTGCCTGATAAAGATCAGACCGAAGCTCCTCCTGTCTTTGTTGGGAAGATGCCTGTGAAAAATGGACGTATTTATTATCTCTACCCAGGCGTTTTAAGTCATGCTGATCTGCTGGCTATTACCAGTCGCTTCCTTATTACAGAAGAGGACGCGAGTAGTACTCCCAATCTCCCTTCGACCGATACTCATGTATGGCGCTACTATGCTGAATTGGCTCAGACACCAAGTTCCACGGATAAAGACCACTTCAGCATGTTGGATCATTTTCGCCACCTGCTCGTCGATGCACCAGAATTGCAAAAGCTGAATCTGCATGGTGGGCTGGCAATGTGGCTGCTCCAGGATACGCAGAAGGTGTTTGATCTTTCCTCCGTTGCTCGTGATGCCTGG
Organism: Ktedonobacteraceae bacterium; assembly: GCA_034431765.1. Lineage (GTDB taxonomy): Bacteria > Chloroflexota > Ktedonobacteria > Ktedonobacterales > Ktedonobacteraceae > DASYAN01. The sequence goes on from DAOUDD010000156.1 coordinate 11,201, forward strand.
CAACGGGGCGATATGGCTTCTGTCAAGCAGAATATGGTGCTGCTGATGGACTACCTGGATGGGAAGATGCTGGTGCAAAAAGACCTCCCGGCGGGAACGCCTTTTCTGGCAAATGAGAACGAGGTGCAGATTCCGCTGCTGGGACGCGATCCAAAGCAGCCTATCAGCGATAATGGGAGCGATACCCCAGTGGGGTACGTCTATCTGATCGGTTTGCATCTTGCTGGAGCAGTCTCCTCGCCGCAGGTTACAGCGGAACAAAGAACACAGGCTGCGCAGGTGGACAAAAATCTGGACGATCTGGCACGGAGGCTTGAGCAGCTGCACGATAAAGCAAAGGGGATAGCCTCATTGAACGAGAACGGTCTGACACAACTCACGACGTTGGCGGCCCTTAATGATCTCGTCTCTGGCACACGTGAGGTTTATAATGGACATGTCGATCAAACTTCAGGGCAGACGCAGGGTGGTGCAGTTGGTGTGTATCACGGCATTCAAAAACTGGTCAACTTTACTGTCCAACCCTATCACTCGTCGTAAGCTTTATTGACATGGGATTGTGAGCAGGTGGGGCGGCATGAATTTCACCTGCTCTTTTTCTGCTTTTCTTTTCGTTCATGAACAGGCCCCTTCACGCGTGCTATAAATGTGAGTATACAACAGAAAAGGGAAAAGCTCTGGTACATATCTCTATCTGCTGTTTGGACTTGATTGAGCCGATAAAAGTCCTGGTGTGTAAATATTTCGTCTCTCAAACGTGGTACGTTGCGGAGGGTCTTCCAGATTAAAGCACAAATGTGTTCCTGGGAGCCTTTACAAAAGTTGGAAGTGTTCAGGTGAATAGATTGTCGAGATTGTCCCAGGTAGATACAGATACCGTAGCAATTATTATCCCTGCCTTAAATGAGGAGGAGGCGATTGGTCAACTCCTGACAGAGATTCCTCCTGACCGTGCACGCTGGTTGCTGGTAGTGGATAATGGGAGTACCGATAGAACGGCTCAGGTTGCGCGGGCAGCCGGTGCTCAGGTGGTCAGTGAACCGCAACGTGGCTATGGCCGCGCCTGCTGGAGTGGTGCTCTGCAGGCTGCTCAGCTTGGTGCGACTATTCTTATTTTTATGGACGGTGATGGTAGCGATGATCCAGCAGATCTCGATTATCTTCTCGCACCGGTTTTACACAACGAGGCCGATCTGGTGATAGGTTCACGCGTTAGTAAAGCTGCTGAGCGGGGAGCGGTGCCGCCACAGGCTCGCCTGGGCAACTGGCTGGTCAGTCGCCTGCTCACGCTGTTCTACAGCGCGCAGATCCATGATATCGGCTCGTTTCGCGTCATTCGCACTGAGGTACTACAGGCGTTAGATATGCAAGAGATGACCTTTGGTTGGCCTGTGGAGATGGTGGTGAAGGCAGCGCGTGCTCACTATCGTATTCGCGAATTGCCGATCCACTATCGACGACGTAGTCATGGTCGCTCGAAAGTTGCTGGCACTCTGACTGGTAGTGTCAAAGCAGCGTATGCTATGCTCAGTACGACATTTCGCTATGTTCGCTCACGAAAGAATCATGCCTGATATATCCCACATTTCCACTGGCGCTTCTAAAGGAGAGAGCGCTCGCACCGCGCTCGTTATCCTGGCACGCTACCCTCAGCCTGGTAAGACGAAAACGCGACTGGCACGTTCACTTGGCACTGAGCCGGTTGCACAGCTCTACCAGGCCTTCCTTACTGACCTGGCACAGCGCTTTGCAACTCCCGCCTATGCGCTGCACTGGGCCTACACGCCTCCAGAGTTTGATTTCGCTACACTTGGTGCTGCATTGGCTCCACAACAAACCTCTTACATGCGCTACTTTCCCCAGGAGGGAGCAGACCTGGGAGAGCGGCTCCTGCACGCCTTCCGCTGGACTTTTGCGCGTGGTTTTGCGCGCACCATCCTCATCGGCTCCGACTCACCACAGATCCAACATGATACAATTGAGGAGGCCGATGCTGCACTTGAGCACGCTGACCTGGTTCTGGGTCCCGCGGAGGACGGAGGCTATTCTATTATCGGAATGAATGCGCCGTATGATGTGTTCAGCGATATTCCCATGAGTACTCCGGCTGTGTGGAATATGACACTACAGGCTGCCCAACGTCAGCACTTACGTGTGGCAGAGCTGAAGCCAATTTTTGATGTTGACGAACTTCCCGACTTGCGCCGTCTGGCTGCTTTGCTGGAACAGGATCGTTCCCTGGCACCAGTCACAGCGGCTCACCTTATTTCGATGAGGAGCATATTATGACCATGTCCCAGGAACTTCTTTCTATCACGCCACGAGTTCTTCCGTTGCCGCGCTCGATCTATATCGAGCCGACAAGTCGTTGTAACGAACTCTGTCAGCAGTGTCCGCGTACGCTGCTCTCGCGTGAGGAGGATCGCGATCTTACCTTCGAGAACTTCCAGTATATTATTGAGCAGTTCCCTATTCTGGATCGCGTTGTTCTGCATGGTCTGGGTGAGCCGCTGCTGAACAAAGATCTGCCGCGTATGGTGCGCTACCTCAAGGACCGTGGCACCTATGTCCTGTTTAACTCTAACGGCATTCTGCTCAATGAGAAACGCGGCATGGCTCTGATCGAGGCTGGCCTGGATGAGTATCGCCTCTCAATGGATGGAGCCAGTCGTGAAACGTATAAGCATGTGCGCGGGGTGGATGCCTTTGACAAAATCTGGCGCAACGTGCGTGCGTTTCTCGCTATGCAAAAGGCGCAGAATGCCAGCAAGCCGGCGCTCTCGCTCTGGTTCACAGCGATGCGCGAGAACTTGCATGAACTTCCACAATTGGTCCAGGTTGCGGCTGAAGCAGGCATCCGCGAGGTGTATATGCAGCGCCTGGTCTATTTTGAAGAGGGTCTGGCTCAATCAAAGCAATCGCTCTTTCGTCGCTCCACGGAGGAGGAACTGGCTATCGTGCGGCGCAGCGAGGAGCTGTGTAAAGAGTACGGTATTAGCTTTAACGCCGCTGGTTCGGCAACGCCACTCGAAAGCTTACTGCGCGACTTCGGTGAGCGACCCTGGTCGGGCTGCCGCCGTCCCTACTCGCTCACGTACATCACCTCCAGCGGCAATGTGCTCTCCTGCTGTTTCGCGCCATTTGGACACAAAAGTGCACGTGAATACCACGAGGAGCGTGTACTGGGCAACATTTTCCAACAGCCGATGCAGACTATCTGGAATGGAGAGCGCTATGGAGCCTTTCGTCGTGCGTTTGAAAGCGATCATCCAGCGCGACATTGTGCGCAATGTGGCTTGAACTGGAGCTATTAAGGTCAGGTTGTGCGAGGAGGCACGTTGGGAAAGATCTATGTTCAATACATCTCTTATGAGCAAGATACAGTCCTTCGCCTCCCCGCAGACGATGTGTAGGGAGCGGGCTTGCCTTGCTTCTAGACTAGAGCAGGACACATTTCCTGAAGAACGAGCCTACTCCCTACTCGTCCAACGTATGACTCGCGGAATGATATGGACCTGTGCGGTCATCCCTTGCCGAGAGAAAGAAGAGTATTTCACCTGATCGAGTCTACCACAGTTACTCATTACTTTCCGGTGGTATGCGTGTGGAGAGGGCATGCTGCATCATTCGTGCCAGCATAGCGCTCTTGACGACGTAGGTTCCTGCGTCCACACACTCTTTAAGCCTGTTTACGTGAGTGCTGCGTACCTCATCGCGCCATATTTCCTGCTCTTCCTTGTCAATGTCTTCTACCATCTGTCTCTCTTCTGTTCTATCAATATGCCTCTTTGTTTCTGTATCTGCCGCTTCTACTACTGATGCATGGCGTCTCTGTGCTTTCGTCATCGTGAACCTGCCTCTCCTCTCCTCACAAATCTCACTACTACTAGCAATGAAACAACGTGAGATGGAGCACCTGTACGATTTCCACCGTCCCCAGACAGCCAATAACTACAAACCAAACCATTCCTTTCCCATCTACCAACCCATCGCGCTTACTCTCATCTCACGTCATAAGCATACCCAGGTTTCAATTACGGCTCCAGAGGTATTCGTCCCTTGTTCACCTGTCAAAAAGTCCTGAACCGCCCAGCCTGTTGGACCTCCTCACGATACAAGCGACGGCGTTGTAACCTCTGCATACCTCTATCCTGAGGAATACGCTTGCGTAAGCGAAACAGCAATAAAGCTCCCTGTACAATTGCTTCAGCCGTTGCAGAACCAACCAAGGCAAGCGGAATGGCAAGGATAAGACTAGAACCATCAAGTGTCTTGAAGAGGAAGATCAGCAGGAGCCAGCGCGTGATCAGAGCAAAGGTGTTACAGAGGAATGGTGTAAAGGCATCCTTAAAGGCAAAGAAGCCTGCCGAAATTAGATTGGCCGCTGCCATCCCAGGTAGAGCAAGTGCGTAGCCAGTCAGTGCGACATACGTCAGATCTGCTGCATGTGGTGTAAAGGCTCCATGCCGAAAGAGCAGGTAGATCAACGGCTTGCCAAGCCCGATTAGAAGCAGCGCCGCTGGAATTGTGAGAGCAATCGAAACGCCCATCACTTGCAAAACTGTCTGCCACATGCGCTGGTAACGGTGCGAGGCCGCATGTACCGTCAGGTGCGGGAGTAAAGATTGTCCCACTGCCTGGGCAACCAGTGCGATTGGAAGTGCCTGAAGCATCTCAGCGTTCTGTAACGCGGCTAAGCTAGCGAAGTCGGGCAGATACGACGAGAAATTCGTCTCCACTAGATTCCCTACCGAAAAAATTCCAATTGCCAGCGCGTTAGGCAGGAGTAACCAGCCCACCTGTCGCAGTCCGGGATGATTGAGGTTCCAGGTGAAGAAGTAACGCATGTGCTGCTTCACCAGTCCCGGTACCATCACCCCCGCCTGTAGTATCGCTGCTACTACCGTTCCATACGTAATACCGTAAATTCCCACTCCTGGAACGAGACGGGCTACGAGTAGCCCGGCAAGCAAGCCGATATTATAGACTGCCAGCGAAAGGGCCGGGAGCAAGAACTGTCGCTTACTATTCAGAATCGCAGCAGCAACAGTGCCCACTCCCAGGATAAGTGGCTGCAATAGCATGATCCGCGTCAGCGTCACGGTCAGTTCTTTGGTTGCAGGAGAAAAGCCGGGCACAAGCCAGGCAGTGACAAGGTCAGGTGCGAGCAATTCGCTGATCAGCAAGATGAGTGTGAGCAGGACAAACAGCGCGTTGAATACCAGGCTGCTCAAGCGCCACGCTTCATACTCCCCTTTCTCCTTCTCGAAAGAGAGGAAGACGGGTACAAAAGCATGAATGAGCGCGCCGCCAGCGATCAGATTGTACAGTGTATCGGGTAGACGTGTTGCGGCGATATACGCCTGTACCTGTGAGGAACCTGGGTCAAACATCGCGTTAAAAGTGACCTGTCGTACCACTCCTAATACACGCGACGCGAGCATTGCAGCCATCAGCAGAACAGCCGCCTCGACAATACTGAAGCGACGTACTGAAACACCATTGGTTAAGCGGAAGTTGTGTAGATTGAAACGAAATGTGCGCCCTCCCCAGACTGTACGACGCCGAGGAACTGGCACCGGCTGCGCAGGCACTACAGATGACGATGCCTGTTGCTCCTGAATGGTCTCAGATTGTGGTGGCATAGCAGTAGCGTTTTTGGTAGAGTTTTGTATATCTGATGAGATAGGTCCGCTCCTCTCCGTAAAAACACCCGCACTACAGAGTCTTTGCTGGATAGTATAGCGATATGCGTGTAGAGTGACTAACCTTCGCTCGAAAGTACTGCACCTCTTGCCTCTTCCTGTAAAAAAATCTGTGCAGGAAGGAGCACAAAATACAGCTCTTCAGGCTCATACTCTACGAGAGAGGCTTTTCGCTCTCCTCTAAAAGGGGAACATCTGCGAGAATGGAGTCAGTATTTTCATAGCTTGCACACAAGGGAGAGGTAACGCTGAGCGTGCTGAAGGTGACATGTTTGCAGTTCGTCATAACACATTCCTTTTTAGACTATTTCATTTGTCATCATAAATCTATAACAGAACCTCGTAAAGAGAAAGAATAGAGCGCAAACATCTGACTACCACACCGCCGTTTTCTGTAGTGTACCAGAAAAAATGTCTGAAGTCACGAGTACCAGGACATTTTTATGTGCAGATTTTCAATTTCTTTACAATTCGTTGAGGCTTTTCTGACCTCTCTATGCTAGATTTGCTGTTGATAGTGCTTTATTGCATCCTCATCTCGACTCTAGGGATGAAAGGATTCCAATTCTCAGACAAAAGAATAATCAGGATAAATGATATGATAAAGACAGCATCTCTTGCGCGACGTTCTACAGAACGTCCTGATGCACAGCTCATCGCACAAAGCTTTGCCGGAGATCAGCAGGCATTTGAATGTATTATGCAGCGTTATTCGACACATCTCTATAACTTCATTTTGCGCAGCCTGAAGGACTATGAGCTTGCACTTGATGTGCTACAATTTGTCTTCTTGAAGCTCTATGTCTCGCTGCCCAAATTGCATATGAACCTTTCATCCGAGCGAACAGAGACACCTCTCAAGTCCTGGTTGTTCCAGGTTGCGTGGAACCGCTGCATGGACGAGCGGCGCAAGCAACAGCCGTTGCTCTTCTCTCAGATTGAAACAGGCGACGATGAGGAAGATCGTTCGCTTCTCAACATTATTCCAGATCCCTACCCGCTTCCAGAGGATGTGGCCGAGCAACATGACCTCCGCAATATGCTCTATTCTGCTATTGAGATGCTCCCCCCACGCTTTCGCTCGGTTGTCTTCTTGCGCTATACACGAGAATTAAGCTTTGTAGAGATTGGACGCGAACTGAATATGCCAGAGAACACGGCAAAAACGTATTTCCAGCGTGCTCGCCCTCTGCTCCGTGCTGCACTCGCTTCCTCTCTTGAGAAAGAGACAACGGATTCGAGAGGCAGAGCCTATGGCAGCGCATGAGGTACTCACACATTACCTGCATGTTACCCGTATTCCCACTCTCATTTCTCCCTTCATTAAAGGGGAATAGAGAAAGCTGCATGTCGCCCTAGATAGAAGTTGTTGTATCGTATAGTACCTTTGTGTGCACAATGCCCTTCCAGCCTATGACTTTCGGTATACAAGCGTTATTTGGGATTCGCCAAACGATAGGATAAGTAGAGCGAATTCAAATGATAACGTTCTGCTTTCTTGGAGAGCTATAGTTGAAAACGGGGGGGATGGAACTCCATGGGGTTACGCTGCACCTTGCAATCTTTCTACCAACGCTTGCTGCTCCTGACAATTTTGCTGCTAAGTGTAAGTGTTTTTTGTAGTGCTTGTGGTGGAAGTGAGGCGAATACACAGACACAGACAGCTCCAACACGTTCGAGTGAACAGACGATTATGAGGATTCCTGGTCATGGGGGTGAGCAAGAAGCTACCAACACACCGGACACGTCTGCTACACTGGCTACACCGAATGCACCGGATATACTGACAACAATGAAAAAAGAGGCAGACAACGCACTCAAAACTCTAGGGGATGGTATTGAGCAGCTTGGGCAGCGAGGCAAGGATACGACCGCTTATACAAGGCATCTGGATGAAGCTCGCACAACCCTCTCGAATGCCCATTCTCCTCAGGATTATGTTGCTTTTTTTGTACAAATCAGAAGTGATATTGCTTCGCTACAGACAGATCTTGCAGGCGGAAATGCAAATGTAATGCTTGAGGGCTACTTAAAGGAGGCTCAGACCTGGGGCGATACACATGCATACCATAACAGCTATGACGGAAAAGATTACCTGTTGAATGTAGGGTATCTAGAACTATCCCAATCGTATGGCAATGGGTCTTATCTGCGTGATGAGGTGCTGCACAGCAACCCGAAGGCAATTGCTGATATCACAGATGGAAACTTTTTGCACGCGATGCTGGAGGCCAACTACCACGATTCGACTCCATGTCAGCAAGCTCATCTAACCGATAGCAAGCTATTAGAGCATTACCAACTGCAGAATGATTTCGTCCTCGTTGTCTCGTTAACTGAACAGTGTTTGCGTATCTACAAGCAGGGACAGCTTATGGAGGCGCACCAAGTTACAACTGGACGCTACGACCGGCCAACGCCACCAGGTCTTTTCACGATGGGTCTGCATCACTACGGCATCACGCTCTCCTCCTATGAGCAACCTGGCTCCCCCGATTATTACGACCCGATTCGCGTGAACTACGCGATAGGTTTCTGGGAAGAGAACGGCTATCTGATTCATGACTCCTGGTGGCGCAAAGATTATGGTCCTGGCACCCAGTTGCCTCACAAAGACAGTGGCGGTGATCCTGCTGCGAATACCGGAAGCCATGGCTGTATCAATCTCCCCACCGACGTGCTGAAGAGGCTCGATCCAATGATCACAACCGCGACAAAGCTGTTAATCTATTAACATTGAGCAAAAAAGAGTAGGTGCCCAAATTATTCACCTTTTGTCCGTATGCTTCTTGCTCTATTCCTATGAATTGTCAAAAGGCGAGTGTTATACTACAGAGAGTTCAAATATGCGAGAGTAACTTGCGTCTGGATGTGATAAATAGATGAACATGACGATTATCGAGTGTGAAAGGAAGATGTTGAGATGAAGCTTGCGGATGTGAAAAAGCTTATTGACGAGGAACAGGTCGAATATGTCAAACTGGGGGTGCCCGATATAGATGGAGTTTTTCGTGGCAAGCGAATTGCGGCCCGCAATTTCCTGGATTCTCTCTCTGATGGCTTTGCGCAGTCAGATGTGATCTTCGGTTGGGATATCGCGGAGAACGTTCTGCCCAATCTCAAGGCAAGCAATGCTGAAAGTGGCTTTGGCGACTTTGTAATGGAGCCAGACCTCTCCACCTTCGCGCTCGTGCCGTGGGAGGAACGTATAGCCTCCTGCATCGGCAATCTATGGACTGAGGGAGGAGAGCCGGTCAAAGTCTCGCCGCGCTATATTTTAAGCAACTTGATTGAGCGCGCACGCACACTTGGATTTGAGCCTCAGGCGGCTGCGGAACTGGAAGTGCGCTTCTTCCGTGAGGACCAGGTCTCACTGCGCGAGAAAGATTTCGGCCCGAATCTGACGCCGCTCAATCCCGGCACGAACTGCTATGTAATCAGCCATATTACAGCCGATGAGCACCTGGTTGGCAATATTGCGCGGATGATGCACGCTTACGGCGTGGAGCTTGAAGGGTACACACGTGAACATGGCCCAGGTATGTATGAGCTGAATATGCGCTACAGCGATGCTTTGACCGCGGCGGACCGCACGATGCTCTTCAAGACAGGCGTCAAGGAACTCTGTTTCCAGGCAGGGTATAGTGCGACCTTTATGGCAAAGTGGCATGAGCAGGAAGATGGCAGCAGTGGTCACGCACATATGAGCCTGTGGGATCGCAATCGTGAGCACAACGTCTTCTGGGATGAAAAAAATGAGCTGCATATGTCGCCGGTAATGCGCTATTTCCTGGCAGGCCTGTTGGAGCAGATGCCAAATTTCATCTCTCTATACGCACCGCTGATCAATTCGTATAAGCGCTATGTCGAGGGAACGTGGGCACCACTGGATGTCACATGGGGGATAGACAATCGCACCTGTGCGGCTCGTGTTATTACCAGCGGACGGCGTTCTGTGCGCGTCGAAAATCGTGTCCCTGGCTCGGACGCAAACTTTTACCTGGTCTTCGCTGCTATGCTGGCAAGCGGATTATACGGTATCGAGCGTCAACTGGAGTTGCCCGAACGCGTAACCAGCCTGGCGATGCACAACTCGGCCCCCACGCTGGCACGTAACATGAGCAGTGCCGTTGACCTGTTGGAGCGCAGCGAGGTTGCACGAGAGTATCTGGGCGCTGAGTTTGTCGAGCACTTTGTCACCTCGCGCCGCTGGGAAGTAAAAGAGTTCGAGCGTGCCGTCACAAACTGGGAGCGCCGCCGCTACTTCGAGCTTGTCTAGCTCCAACCTGTTCCCCATCCAACAATGTGCAGAAGAAAGCAGCGAAGTAGGTCACGGTTCCTCGATCCAGCCGTGCCTATCGCGGAAGGGCAGGCCCAGCTCCCTGGCCTCCTCTTCGGTTAGATAGGGCAGAAGGTGACCTATGAGCGGCTGATTCGCCTGGTAGCGGCGCAAGTTCTCCCAGGCTCGTTCATGCATCAGGCGCAGCGCCGTGAGAGGATCGCCGAGCTGCTCTTCCAATTGGAGAAGGACACGTTGTGCACGCTCGTTTCCTTCACGGGTCTGCACCTGTCGCCCAAGCATTCTTGAGAGCGCCGAAAGATCAGCGGCATGTACTAGACCAAGATGCTCACCCTGCAACATAAGGCGTAACCCATGTGCAAGAGATGCATCCAGTGTCGCTACATTCATCTCTGTATCATCAGCCATACCCCGATTATTGAGATTGGCTGAGCCAACTGTGCTCCAGAGATCGTCGATAATTGCAACCTTTGCGTGCACGTAGATGGGCCGATAGTGCTCACGTCCCTCAATGGTAGTTGAGGTAGCGAGACAAAACGCTTCCAGGCGACCCTCTTCTACCGCTTGCGGAGCCTCAGCGCGCAATTTTTGTATGCCTGCGTCCGTAAAGACACGCCCAACGTTGGGGTGGTCTGGGAGGACAAGACTAACTGCCGCTCCCCGACGCAGTGCCAGACCGAGCGTTTCGAGATTCTGCAACATTTCAGGGTTATCATTGCCAACGAAGGAGAGATCAATGCCGTAGTATGCCCGCAACCAGAAATACTGATTCTCCAGATAGGCAACGTGCTGGAGATTGGAGAACGCATGTCGATAGAGCTGAGCAATGCCACGAATAATCAAAGGCTCAAAGCTATAGGTATGCTCTGGTATAGTCCGCGCCACCTGTACAATGCTTGCGGAGTGTTTTGGGGAAGGGTCAGGACGTTGAGGGATCAACATCTGCTCTGACCAATGGTGATGATTAACGCGGTCATTCCAGCGCTGGCGAAAGTTCTTCTCGACATCGGCTACTGCTGGTCCTTCAATCAACGAATGGACATCGTGCCAGGGATGAGGCGTCTTGCCCTCTTCGTTTCTGCGCAGCGGCGTGTGAAAAGGGTGGTCAGGAGTATCCCAGCGATCATATTCTCCCTTATTCTCGATCAGGATATCGACGCCGCCAACAAACGCACATGAGCTATCGATAATAGAAATTTTCTGATGCAGCGATTCAATGGGATGATGCAGGATACCTTCGGAGCTATCATCCAGAATACATGTCACACCCACCGTTTGAAGCTCGTCGTGAGCTTTCTGTGGACTGTAATGGGAGAAGATGTGCCCGCATTTCCACAGCAGCACTTTCACCTCGACCCCTTTGCTGACTGCGTAGCCTAGTACAGATTGCAGTGAGAGTTGCTGCTGTCGCCAGAAGGCAACATCCTGCTCCGAAAACCCCTCCTCACGTAGCTCCTGTAAGAGCATCTGCTCTTGTCCTGGCAATCCGCTTCTATCGCTCCCGCGTACCAGTTCCATCGTAGGCGTGAGACCCCAGCCAGCGAGATAGATAAGGTGGCGAGCTTTAATGAAGTGCCGACACATCATGAGCAACGCACTGCGTCCATCGATCAGGTAGCTAACACGCGAGTCTGTTCGTACCGGTGCATCCCCCTCAGCCCACCATTGTAGTTCCTGTACGTGTTGTGTTGTATCTGTCACTCCTCTGCTCTCCTTCTTTAGTGTGTCTTTACTTTACACTAATTTGGGAGAGAAGGGAAGTATGAGGGATAGAGAGACAGTACGAGGAATTGGGTGTCTACATATATAGATGGGCGATGTCGTTGAGAACGTAGAGCACACGCCGTTCGTCACTGACACGTACAACGGTGAGCGACGTGTTAGCGCTGGGAAAGAAAAACTCTTTGTCCAGTCCCAGAACATCGGCAATATATGCATTGATCACCCCGCCGTGGCAGAAAACGAGCACGCGTTGACCAATGTGCTGTAGTGCCAGAGAGTCGATGGCGGTGACGACGCGCTGACGAAACGCTTTGGATGTCTCTTGATGGTAGAGGTCATCCCAGCTACCCGAATTACCAACGATGCGTACAATCTCTTGCTGCCGAGCTTGCAACGCCTTTGTGAGTCCTTCCAGGTTATCACCTTCTTTTGCTGAAGGAAGGGGAACAACATCTCCACTGCTGATTTCCCTGATATTCTCAACAATAGTGGGTGTCAATTGTAGATGGTGCAAGAGTGGTTGTGCGGTTTGCAGACAACGCAGGAGTGGACTGCTATAAGCGGCGGCAAAAGAGCTGTTTTGCAAGCGTGCCGCCAGTTTCTCGGCTTGCTCTCTTCCCTCTTTGCTGAGGGGCAGGTTATCATAGGCACCGCTCGGAATAATCTCGTCGGGTCCAGGAATAGCATCACCGTGACGAATTAAATAGAGTTCGGCGGCATTTTTGGAACGAAGTAAGAAAGGATCTTGCATACAAGTTGTCTTCCTAACATGGATGTTTTTCTACAGGCGAAGGTGTATATATGTCCAATATGTTCACTGTATCACTCGAAATAGTCGGTTGCAAGACGAATTCAAGAGGGCGTGATGCAAAAACGGGCTGGGAAAGCTTCCCAGCCCGTTTAGCTATTGTTGAGATTTTAGCGACGGCGTCCGAAGATGCGCAGCAGAAGCACGAACAGATTGATGAAATCCAGGTACAGGGTCAGCGCACCGAGAATGGCGAGACGCTGCACTGTCTGCTGGTCGGCCGGATTAGTCACTGCGGACCAACGCTTGATCTTCTGCGTATCATACGCCGTAAGCGCTACAAAGATGGCGATGCCGAGGTAGGTGATGGCCCAGTAAATGGCTGTACTCTGGAGAAACCAGTTAACTACAGAGGCCAGGATAATACCAATCAAAGCCATAAAAGCGATACTACCGATAGAGGTCAGATCTCGCTTTGTTGTGTAACCATAGAGACTTGTGAATCCAAACGTCCCACCAGTGATAAAGAGTGTTGCACCGATGGATTCCCGCGTGTAGAGCAGGAAGAAGAGGGAGAGCGTGACTCCGTTGAGCATAGCATAGAGCATGAAAAGCCCGGTAGCTGTTGTAGCGGACATGCGGTTGATGCTGGCGCTAATGATGAAAACAAGCGCAACTTCAGCAATGACAAGTCCAAAGAAAATCAGCGTATTGCCAAAGACCAACTCTAAGAGGGAGGGCATGTTAGAGACAACGAGCGCGATAAGTGCTGTAAGAAAGAGACCTCCGGTCATCCAGAGATAGACCTGGTTGAACAGGCTGCGCTGCTGTGTGACCACCTGCTGCGCATATGGGTTGTAGTTGGTATAGTTTGGTACCTGATTGTTATAATCGTAGGACATTGAGAGCTTCCGCCTTTCTTAAAAAATCAGTTGCGGGAGTACAATCTTTGCTAGAACTATAGCACAGAACATTTAGGAAATCTAGTTTTTACAGGAGACGGAACTTACTGCTTCTCTAAATCTTTCTTGTGCAGTATTAAATGCTAGAGAAGTAGAGCTTTTTAGTAAGCTTAGGAAGAGCTTTTCTCGAAAGAATTATACTGCTTTACCACCATTTTAGCAAGTGCACGTTTATGCACCTCGTCTGGGCCATCTACAATGTGCAGAGTACGGCCGTGAACCCACATGGAGGCAAGCGGATAGTCGTTGCTCAAACCTGCGGCACCAAAGACCTGGATGGCGCGGTTCAGTACGTTTGTGTGCATCTGGGGAACAGCGATCTTGATCATGGCAATCTCCCGCTGTGCCGCTTTCTTCCCTTTTGCGTCAATGGTCCAGGCCGCCTGGAGCGTCAGCAAGCGCGCCTGCTCAATCTCGATCTGGGATTGGGCGATGAAATCCTGGATCATGCCCTGTTCTGCTAGCGGCTTGCCAAAGGCCAAGCGTGAACTGGCACGCCGGCACATCAATTCGAGGGCGCGCTGCGCCGCACCGATTGAGCGCATGCAATGATGAATACGTCCGGGACCGAGGCGGGCCTGAGCGATAGCGAAACCGCTCCCCTCTTCTCCTAGCAGATTGCTGGCGGGGACACGTACATTCTCGAAGCTCACCTCGCAGTGGCTTTCGTTGTCCAGGTAGCCCATAACAGGTAAGCTGCGCAAAATATGCAAGCCAGGTGTCTCTCGCGGAACGAGAATCATACTCTGCTGCTTGTGAGCATCGGGATGGTCAGGTGACGTTTTGCCCATCACAATAAAGATATGGCAGCGCTCGCGTGCCGCTCCAGAGATCCACCACTTGCGCCCGTTGAGGAGATATGTGTCGCCTTCGCGCCGGATAGAGAGCTGGATATTGGTCGCGTCAGAGCTGGCAACATCTGGCTCAGTCATAGCAAAGGCTGAGCGGATTGTGCCATCAAGCAGGGGCTGTAGCCAGGTCTGTTGCTGCTCTGCTGTGCCAAACTGAGCGAGAATCTCCATATTGCCTGTATCCGGTGCCGCACAATTAAACACTTCAGAGGACCAGGTCACACGTCCCATAATCTCGGCCAGGGGAGCATATTCCAGGTGTGTCAGGCCCGCTCCATAGGTAGCATCGGGCAAGAAGAGATTCCACAATCCCTCTGCTCTTGCCTTACGCTTCAGCTCTTCCACAATGCCAGCATGATGATGAGGATTGCCAGAGGTTGTAATCTGCTCTGTATAAGTAGACTCATTAGGATAGATGTATGCATCCAAGAACGCTAGCAGGCGTTCGCGTAAAGCCTCAGTGCGCTGCGAGAAGGCAAAATCCATATGGTACTCCTTTGTAGTTATTTGTACGTCATCGTTACCCAAAAGGCACAATCCGTCCCTCTTACAAGCTGTACGACGTATTCCTTTACTAAGAGACGGAAAAATGTAGATGTCTTCCCTATTATAGAACACCAGGTTTTTCAGAACATCCGCGGGGTGGCAAACTCGCGGAGTGATAGCAGGAATAAACGAAGGTACGCATGCGTTTTCCCGTGCAAAGATAGGTGGCAGTGATATGAAGTGCTCCAGGTTGGGAAAGATTGAAGCTCTGCTTCGCTATCAATCGCTTCAGAAGAACAATAAAAAAAGCATGTTTCTGGGAATAACGAGTCTCGTCCTCCTGTTATTATAGGTGAGTTAGCAATCAAGGGAAATGAGTGCTAGACAATTTACTTCCGCTGCGCTATACTTCTAGTAGTCGCTCAAGCCGCCTGCTAAGTGAACAAGAAGAGGCAAGGCGAATAGTGAGGAGCATTGAAAATATATGAAATGTGAGAGATGTCAGAAGAACCCGGCTCGTGTGCGTGTTGACCAGATGGTTGAGGGTCGTCGTGAGTCCCACTTCCTGTGTCAGCAGTGTGTGGACGAACTGATGAACGCCATGGGTCAATTTGGAGGCTTTGACGGCCAGGGTGCGGGTATGCCGGATGCTCCCTTTGGTTTCTCTGCCAACAATGCGAACACCAATAAATCTTCCTCTGCTGCTGGAGGTGCGGGCAATGTCAATACCGCAACGGCTGAGCAGCAGGCTAAACATAGTAAGACACCAACACTTGATCAGTATGGTCGAGACCTGACCAGTGAGGCTGCGGCTGGAAAGCTTGATCCTGCGGCTGGTCGCGATCGTGAATTGAGACGTGTCATCACAGTACTTGGTCGTCGTCAGAAGAACAATCCGGTCCTGATCGGTGAGCCTGGCGTAGGAAAGACTGCAATTGTCGAGGGCCTGGCACGGCGTATCCAGGAAGGGAACGTTCCTTCCACGCTGCGGAACAAGCGTATTGTCTCGCTCAACATCGGTGGAATGGTCGCGGGCGCGATGTTCCGTGGACAGTTTGAGCAGCGTATCAAATCAATCCTGGAGGAGCTACGGCAAGCTCCAGAGGTGATCGTCTTTATCGACGAACTGCATACTGTCGTTGGAGCGGGCGCGGCTGAGGGCGCGGTCGGTGCCGGCGATATGATCAAACCTGCTCTGGCTCGTGGTGAACTGCGCTGTATCGGCGCGACTACGCTTGACGAGTATCGCAAGCATGTCGAGAAGGACGCCGCTCTGGAGCGCCGCTTCCAACCGGTGCTGGTTGACGAGCCTTCTGTTGAAGAGGCTATCGATATGCTGCACATTGTACGCCCCAACTACGAGGCCCACCATGGTGTTGGTATTACCGATGAGGCGTTAGAGGCGGCGGTCAAGCTTGCTGATCGCTACATCAATGATCGCTTCTTGCCCGATAAAGCTATCGACGTGATGGACGAAGCAGGTTCTGCTCTGCGCCTGGAGGCGATGGAAAAGGGTATCGTAACCCCCAACTTGCTTGCCGACCTGGAGAAAGAGTTGGCCGATATTCAGGCTCAGAAAGAGGCAGCGGCCAACGCTGAAGACTATGAGCGTGCAGCCAAGTTGCGTCAGCAGGAGCTACTCACGCTTGGCAAACTGGAGAAGGCACGTTCGCAGAGCAGCGAGATGATGTCGCTTATCGTAATGCCAGAGCATATCGCTCATGTCGTCGAAACCTGGACGGGTGTGCCTGTCAGCCAGATGTTAGAGAGTGAGCGTGAGAACCTGAAGTCGCTGGAAGATGATCTGCGTAAGCATGTCATTGGACAGGACGAGGCGATCAGTGCGGTGGCACGAGCCATTCGTCGCTCACGTGCCGGTCTGAAAGACCCCAAACGTCCCATTGGCTCATTCCTCTTCCTTGGTCCAACTGGCGTGGGTAAGACTGAACTGGCAAAGGCGCTCTCAGCCGAACTGTTCGGCGGTGAGGATCACATTATCCGCATGGATATGTCGGAGTACATGGAGCCGCATACCGTCTCGCGTCTGTTTGGTAGCCCTCCTGGATACGTTGGATACGATGAGGGTGGTCAATTGACGGAGCAGGTGCGCCGCCATCCCTACAGCGTCATCCTGCTGGACGAGGTCGAGAAGGCACATCCCCAGGTCTTCAACTCCCTCTTGCAGATTATGGATGATGGACGCCTGACGGATGGGCAAGGCCGTACAGTTGACTTCAAGAATACCGTCGTGATCATGACCAGCAACGTCGGAAGCGCGGATCTCAAGCGCGCGAACGGAATTGGCTTCTCGGCCAAGAAGAGCGACGATCAGCAGTACGAGGTGATGCGCTCGAAGGCGCTAGAAGGTCTCAAGAAAGCCTTCCGACCTGAGTTCATCAACCGTATCGACCAGATCATCGTCTTCCATTCGCTGGGTAAGAACGAACTCTACCGCATCGTTGACTTGCTCCTGGATCAGGTGCGCGGACGCCTGGCAGAGCAGAAGATCGAACTGGTAGTGAGTGACGAGGCACGCGACTTCCTGCTCAAGGAAGGCTTCGACGAAGAGTATGGGGCACGCCCGTTGCGCCGTGCCATCCAGAGCTACGTCGATGATGCCCTGGCTGATGCCTTGCTCAACGGCGAGATCGCCAGCAACCAGCAAGCACTGTTGACTGTACGCGACGGCGAGATCACCGTGGTTCCGCAAGAACTGCAGCTACAGCAGCAGACTGCATAAGCATTGAGATTGCAACGTATGTAGAGACGATACGCTTGTCTCTACATACGGTAAGTGTCCAGAAAGAAAAAGCTCGGAGGTTTCTAAAAGCCTCCGGGCTTTTTGCTGTGCCAGAAATTGCAGCTATTCCTGTACATACGTACTGAATACCCAGCGTGCCGCCGTCTCATCGGGAGCCGTTGCAATCTGTTTGAGCAGCAGCGAGAGCGCCTCGCGACTCTCAACGGGTAGGAATGAAGGGATACGCTTGCATCTATTCGTCGTGTTCACTCGTATACACCCTAGAGCTTAGCTGTACGGAGGGTATAGTTTGCCTTTTTTGGGGAAGAGAGGGAGCATACTATAGCCTATTGTCGTATCATTGCCATCTGACCAGGAACAGGACCAACAAGTAAGGAAACATCTTTCGATCTGTGGAGGGAGAGGCAAGGGCGCAGGAAGATGTCGAGTGTAAACAAGTATGCAAGAGAAAAAACCTGTACGCAGTAGTACTCTCGTTTCATATACACAGGCCGAAGGTATGCGCCAGATCATCCAGCAGTTACGTGAGAGTGAGCAACGCTTTCGTGTCATGTTTGAGCAGTTCGCGATTGGCATTGCTTTTGTCGCGATGGATGGACGGTGGTTGCAGGTCAATCAGAAGTTGTGCGATATCGTAGGGTATACGCGTGAAGAGCTATTGACATGCACATTCCAGGATATTACTTACCCGGAAGATCATGCATCTGACCAGCAGTATATTGAGCGACTCTTTGCTAACGAACTCCAGACTCATACGCTGGAGAAGCGTTATATTCGCAAGGATGGTTCGCTGGTTTGGATTAACCTGACGGCTTCATTGGTACGTACCAGTTCTGGAGAGCCGGACTACTTTGTAACCTTTATAGAAGATATTAGTGAGCGAAAACGTGCTGAAGAGGAACGTGCGCACTTTCTAGAGCAGGCACAACTGGCGCGGATTGAAGCAGCAGCGCGCGCCAATGAATTACAGAGTGTGCTGGAGGCTATGGCTGATGCCGTTCTCGTCTATGATCGCGAAGGCAATATTCGCTTTGCCAGTGCAGCTGCTCAGGAACTATTTCCCCTGGATGTCTGGCCTGAACACGCTACACAATCTGTTGACGAGCGCGAAAATCATTATGTGTTACGTGATGAGCAAGGGCAACCCATTCAGAAGGAGCAAGGGCCTGTATCTCGCTTATTGCGCGGCGAAGTGCTCAAGGGAGCAAACGTGGCTGAGTATCAGGTACGTGGGCGGAGCGGACAGGATGTGTGGCTAAGCATCAGCGGCTCTCCTATTCATGATGCGCAAGGGAAGAGTACCGGTGCTGTGGTTGTCGCGCGCGATGTGACACAGCGAAGAAGCCTGGAGCGGCGTACGCAAAGAGCGCTAGAGGGCTTGCTCGTTATGGCGGAGGCGTTGGTACAAATTCCAGAAATTGATGTTGAAGCCGACTTGACCGGACAGAAACTGGCCCAGTTAACCTGCTCTGTCCTGGATTGTCAGCGTGTTGGCCTGCTTGTACTAGAATCAGACACACACATCTTGCGCCCACTCGCAGTTGTAGGGCTTTCTCCACATCAGGAGCAGGAGTGGTGGGAGCAGATGCAGTTGAACTCTCCTACGTTTGGAAGTGGTATCCCACCTGAAATTGTGGAACGATTGCGCAACAAAGAGGTTGTTGTGATCGATATGAGCCAAATGCCGTATGGTGAGCAGCCAAATCCCTATCATGTGCAAACGATGGTGATTGCGCCGATGTTTCTTGCAGATCGTTTACTCGGTTTTGTGACCCTTGATTACGGTGAAGTACGGCACGAGTACACACAGGACGAGCTTGTATTGAGTGGTGCAGTTGGCAAGTTTGCCGCACTTGTTGTTGAACGGCAACGCCTTTTGCATGAGCGAGCGGAGGCACAGGGCCGAGTCGTTGCGTTACGCGAAGCAAATCGGCGCATGGAAGAGTTTATCGGCGTTGCCAGCCATGAGCTACGCACTCCTCTCACAACTATCAAGGCGAACATACAGCTAGCAATGAGACGTTTACGCGCATTGTTGCAACACAGCGGGCCGTCTATGGAGGACGTGACGAGCAAGCTTGATGCGGCGCATGGTATGCTGGAGAGAGCGGAACGACAGGTAGGTGTGCTCAATCGCCTGGTAAATGATTTGATAGATATATCACGCATTCAAATGGGAAAGTTGCAACTGCATCTGCGCCATGAGCCATTTAACCTGATCAACCTGGTCTATGAAGCCGTGCAGGAGCAACGGAAAGTGACCCCTAATCGCAGGATTGATCTCACCTTACCGGAGGTCGAGGCTATTCTCGTTATTGCTGATCCTGACCGGATTGTGCAGGTACTGACCAATTATCTGAGCAATGCGTTAAAGTACTCGGAGTCTGATAAGCCGGTTGAGGTGAGTCTGACTTTAGAGAGGGAGCGCTCTAAAACACCAGTAGGGACTGAGGATACCTCTATCGCTCGTGTATGTGTGCGTGATTATGGAATAGGTTTATCGGCAGAAGAGCAACAGCATATCTGGGAATGCTTTTACCAATCGCCGCAAAGCAGAGTGTTGAGCGGCTCGGGGGTAGGGCTGGGCCTGGGTTTACATATCAGTCAGACATTGATCGAACGTCATGGTGGACGAGTGGGAGTAGAGAGTATACCCGATGAAGGCTCAACCTTCTGGTTCACTCTGCCTCTTGCTGCAGCCGTATCGACAATAGAGCAAGATGCACCTATGCAGGAGGAAGTATGAAGCTGCGCAATTGGTTGACTCTAGGTAGTGTTGCTTTAGGAACTGTAAGTGCGGGGATCGTAGTCAATACGTTTCTACCACGTCGCCTGCAATCTTTTCCGCTTCAAGAAGAGCAGCATGTAACGCTCCCTCTGCGCAATCGTTCAGGGTTACCGGAAATCGAAGTGCGTTTCCTGCGTTGTGGCTCTATCGCTATTCCAGAGTTTGTCGCGGTCCGTGGAGCGTGGACGCGAGTACCACGTGTGATAGCTCACAGTGCTGTATTGGTGCGCCATCCGCGCGCAACCTTCCTCTACGACACCGGTCTGTGTACAGATATTGATCTTTTCCTGATGGATCAGCCGTTTCTCTTCCGGCAGACGTTGGCGCGTTTCGACCTGGAACTGCCGCTTGCGCAGCACCTGCGGCAAATCAACATGAAGCCTGCGGATCTCGATTTTATCCTGCTCTCACATCTGCACTGGGATCACGTAAGTGGCATTCCAGATCTGCCAGGTGTACCCGTGAAAGTGAATCGGCTTGAGTACACAGCCGCGCAAGAGACGCTTTTTCAGCGCTTTCACGGCCTGATTCCGCGTCTGATGGGGAACAATCCGCTTGAACTCTACGATTGCACTGGTCCCGCGTATGCAAACTTCCGCAACAGTTATGACCTCTTCGGCGACGGCTCTATTATCCTCCTACCGCTACCTGGACATACAGCGGGACAGGTCGGTATGCTTATTAACCGGGCGAACGGTTCCCCTCTTTTTCTGATAGCAGACGTGGGCTGGGTCGCTGAGAACTACCTGGAGCCGACCACCATGCATCCCCTGTTCTGGTCACGCGTGACGGCTGATGATGCTACAGCGAAGCAAACGTTGCTCGACCTGCACACCTTTGCCAACGATCATCCCGAAATTCCACTGATCCCTATGCACGATGCGCGCATGCAGGACATGTTCGGCTACGTTGAACAGACGAATAAAGTTGCGGTGAGATAAACGTATGTTGCATGTTTTTAACTATATATTGCATGTAACATTAAGTCTAACGCCTTAACAAAGGGTAGTAAATTGTGAAACGAAAAGAGCTCTTGAATTCTCTAATTCAAGAGCTCTTCAGACAGGGGTGACAGGAGTCGAACCTGCTGAAAGTCGTTTTGGAGACGACCGCCTCAACCGTTGGGCACCACCCCTATGTCTATGTACGGATATGATAATACCAGAGCAGGGAAAGTTTGTCAAGCTTTTTTAAAATGCAAAGAGCAGGTTGAAGGAGCGATACTCCTAAGCTTTTCAAGGGTACAGCGGCGCTTACAGAAGAGC
>DAOUDD010000157.1:0-1675 GCA_034431765.1 Ktedonobacteraceae bacterium
TTCTCGTGCTATACTTGAAAGGAGGAATTTCCTCGTTCGAGCTTCCCCTCTCAGTTCCACAATGCAGAATCAAGAGAAGATCAAGACTTACTGAGTCACAACACAAACGTCTTACTCACAAAGGAAGAGGTATGTATCCATGCCAATGAAATACGGTTTGATGCTTCCGCAAGGATGGACAATGGACCTTGCACATATAAAGGACCCGGTTGAGGCATATGAAACGATGACACACGTTGCCCAGACCGCCGATGAGCTTGGCTTTGAGTCTGTCTGGCTCGTCGATCACTTGCACACAGTTCCACAACCATCGCAGGAGGTGACGTTCGAGAGCTGGACCAGCACGGCAGCGTTAGCACGCGATACCAAACGTGTGCGTATCGGGCAAATGGTCACGTGCAACGGGTATCGCAATCCAGCACTGCTCGCGAAGATGGCAAGCACGGTTGATACCCTGAGCCACGGACGACTCAACTTCGGCATAGGTGCAGGCTGGTATGAGCATGAATACCGCGCCTACGGCTATTCGTATCCCGAAGCCCCTGAACGTCTGCGCTACTTGCGAGAGGCAATACAGGTCATTCTGGCAATGTGGACGCAGGAAGAAGCAGTTTTTGAGGGCCAGTATTATCAGGTGCGTGGAGCGATCAATTCGCCAAAGGGAGTTCAGAAACCGCACATTCCTTTGCTCATAGGTGGAAATGGAGAAAAGGTGACGCTCAAACTGGTTGCGCAGTATGGGGATGCCTGTAATGTCGAAGGCGATCCAGCGACGCTTCGGCATAAGTTTGATGTGATCAAACAGCACTGCGAGACGGTTGGACGCGACTACGAGAGTATTCGTCGTACCTCATCAATGGTCTGTTCCATCGGAGATACTGAGGAGCAAGCACTGGCTCCGATTCCAGGTTGGATGAGAAGTAGGTTTGATGGTCGTACCAGCGGTGCTCTGATTGGCACACCCGATACCATTCGTCCTCGTTTAGCGGAGTACGAGGCAGCGGGCCTGCAAGAACTGATCCTCATCATCCCCAATATAACAACCTTGAACACCCTACAGCGCTTTGCCGAAGAATTCATTGCGTAGGTGCGGTAGTTAAATCTTATAGGATGGTGGTATAAAACAAGGCTAGAGGCCATTTTCCATGTTACCTCTAGCCTTGCTCATTGAGTCTGAGTGAGAAGATTGAACTACGTAGGGAGCATTTTTGGCATAAGGTAGAACGTACTAACATGGCTTATCAAGCGAGTTCTTGTTTTTGAATTGTCCAATAGTATCTATCATTTTCTACCAGCGTCTATTCGTTTTGCTCCCAGTTTTGCTCCCATAGTTCTTAATTGTATGGTGGTTAGTATAGGAACGTATATGTCTTGCCTAGTCTATTTTTGAATGGCTCTCGTCATGCCTGTTGAGCACAGAGGTGTACCTTTTTGTCTACGTATAAGTAGACCATCTAACTGATGTTTGCGGTCTTAACTGTTATTAAACTATCATTCATGTAGATCAGTTATTTTTTCGGCTTTGCTTAACTGTTCCTTTGTATAAGTAGCTCCACCTAAATTAACCCTAATTAGATAGGAACCGCTAAAGTCAGCTTCACTTAAAATTGCCCCATTTAATAGCGTGTCTGATATCATAACCCTACTCAAATTAGCTCCTGTCAAGTCAGCCCCC
>DAOUDD010000158.1:0-31534 GCA_034431765.1 Ktedonobacteraceae bacterium
AGCAGAGTTCTTAGGCAAAGCTCTGGAGGTGTATAAGCAACATCAAGGGTAATCTTTGCGTGTAATAGAGGTATATGTTCCTATCAAAGATTACAATCTTTGATAGGAACATATGTTTATTAAATATACAAAAACGAGTTTTTCGGGTGATTAGAGAGTGCAGAATTGCTAGAGTACCCAGTATGAAGGGAGACAAACTTTTTTGGATGGGATCTTTGATGCGTAGATGTGTGAAAACCGCGCCAATCATCGTTGCTATTATCAGAAAACCTGCAAGACGAGATAGAGCAGGCCTAAGAAAACCACCTAAGCTGGGGACGTGGATGAGTGGATGATAGGAATGTGCAACTGCTCACGAATCCTTCGTCTCTTTAGATTCTTGAAGGAAAGCCAGTGTTGCCCTGTTAAAAGTTTCCGCTTGATCAAACATACCCACGTGACCGGCTCTGGGTAAAATAAGTAACTGTGCATGTGGAAGTTTTGTCTGCAAGGCGAGGCCCAGTTCGGGTGGTACCAACGTGTCATGCTCACCCCAGATCAGCAGGGTAGGGGCGGTGATATGTGTGCTGTCTATCAAATCCTGCGCGAGAATTTCGCGGGCAGCGCGTAAGAGCGGAAGAAAGCCTGTGCGTAGGGCATCATAGGCAAGAATTGGAAAGAAGCGTGGTTGAGCATAGCGCGCAGACAGCAACAACGGTTTGATCGAGCGTCCAAACGTTTGTTCTGGAGGTAGGACCGCCGGCGAGACCAGTATCAGGCGAGAAACTACTTCTGGAACGTTAGCTGCGATCCACATGCAGATGTAGCCACCCATCGAATGCCCAATCCAATCGGCCTGACTCAGTCCAATGGCCTTCATCCATTGTAAAAGCCATTGTCCCGCCTGTTTGAGCGCAAAATGTCCTCGCCTGCGGCTCATCGCACCAAAGCCTGGTAAATCGATAAGGTAGACACGGTAGTGCTCAGCGAGAGCCTGTACATTGCGCCGCCACCACAATGTAGAGCCAGAAAGCCCATGCACCAGGATCAGTGGTGTTCCCTCTCCAACAACCTTATAATAGACAGTATAATTTTCGACTTGAACGCGTTGAGTCGTGATATGAATATGCTGTGCCATATTTGTTTTGTCTACAAAATTTGCTCTACTGCCAGCGACAGAGAGGAAAGAGTTCTAACGCTCTCGTTTGAGCTTCCAGAAGAGCAGCCCAACGAGGTAGCAGGCGACACCAACGATAAAAAAGGCGAAGATGACCGTTGTAGCATCTCTAAAGGAAGAGGAAAGAGAGGACGAGAAGGATGGTAGAATGTACCCCACAAGCAGATAGAGAATGTACAGACCGATACCCACGCTTGTAACAATCTCTGGTTGTCGATACCAGGTTGCATACAGTCCACGCTCCTGTGCTTGCCGTAACTTCCTCTCACCGAGAAAAAAGTCAAACGCACCAAGTACAAGCAGAAAGAGGGCAAGGTAGGTCTGGAATGGCGTGAGGGGAGGGCGAAAGACGCTATCCTGAGCAAGCAGTGGCGCAATAAGAATAATAGCTACGACGACGACCAGAGCACTCACAATAGTCACTGCGATTGTATGTGTTCGCGTCGATCTATTCTCACTCATAAACCTTCCCTCATGAAGCGTGCACCTCTTATCTACTCTTGCTTCTCTACACGTGTCAACTTGTTGATCAGTTTCATCAAGCTCAACTAAGGAAGATATCTCTTTATCGAGCAAAGCAGGCGACCCTTATAGCTTAACAAACAATTTTCAGCATGACAAGGCGCTGCTTAGCACCACTATTTACTCCTCAAACATCGTCATTTTTTTGGACGCCTGTCCTAATGATAGATGTGTTTGCAGAGAAATGATTGCAGAACATGACGCGGGAAGGTGATTCTACAAGGTGGAAAGAGCCACCTTATGTGCTATCGTTTATATTAAAGAGTGTAGATATTATTGAATTTTCGCGAGGAGGATATTCGAATGGAAGCGCATGAAGAGCAGCGTGTCCCTGGCAAGTATGGGTTTGAAGAGATTGAGAAGAACCGTCTGGAAGCATGGCCTAATGCCCATCCAGAGGGTGATTACGTCGTGCATTTCGAAATTCCTGAGTTTACCTGTCTCTGTCCCCGCTCAGGCTTCCCCGATTTTGCAACCATCATCATTGATTACGTCCCTGATGTATCGGTTGTTGAGCTGAAGAGCTTGAAGTTGTATATTAATGGATATCGGAATCGTCAGATCAGTCATGAGTCATCTGTCAATGTGATCCTGCATGACCTGGCCTCGCTGCTCTCTCCGCGCTGGATGCGCGTCGTTGGAGACTTCACGGTACGTGGAAACGTCAAAACGATTATCTTCGCCGAGCATGCCCAGCCTGAGTACGCCGGCCCGCGCCCAGAATTCCGCCGTTACTTACCGTCGAATGGATACTAACATCTCAGGTGGAAACCAGCATCGCTCCTCCCTTGCGCTCAGGTTTCCAGAGATCAGTAAACGATTACCCTGAAAAGGAGAATGCTCATGTCGAATAGCATTGCTCGTAGCGCTGTTTTGATCGTAAGTGGCGGCATGGATAGCTGTGTGCTGGCACATTACTACGCAGCGGCAGGCTTCGATCTGCACCTGCTCTCATTCGATTACGGTCAGAAGCATGTCAAAGAGCTGACCTATGCCGAGAAGTATATTGCTGACCTGCGTAATCGCTACGGACGTGGCAGTACAGCGCTCACGATTACGCATAATGTGATTGAACTGCCCATTGCCCGGCTCTCGCCCGGTTCCGACTCGGTCCTGCTCAATAGCGAGCGCAAAATGCCTCATGGTCACTACACTGATGATAGTATGAAGGCAACCGTTGTGCCGTACCGCAACCCAAACATGTTGTTACAAGCTGCGACGCTGGCCTGGAATGAGCATGCTGGTGTCGTTGCGTACGCCGCGCACTATGGGGACTATGCCCAATATCCTGACTGCCGCGAAGTCTTTGTCGATGCCTTCAACGCCATGCTCGCTACAGCGATGATTGGGCAGGATATCAAGGTTGAAGCGCCGTTTATGTACTTCTCAAAGGCGCAGATAGCACGGCTGGGAGCGAATCTCCAGGTGCCCTTTGAGCTGACCTGGAGCTGCTACGAAGGTGGGCATGAAGGGCTGGATGATAGACACTGCGGTTCGTGTGGCACATGCGTCGAGCGCTACGAGAGCTTTAAGCTGGCGGGTGTTGCAGATCCAACAGACTATGCGAGTGATCCCGAACTGTACTTGCATATTCCTGGAAGTGCAGAACCGAATGGCGCGTAGGGGGCGGGCTTGCCTCGCTCCTACTGAACAGCTTGCACAATGTGACCCTTAAATAAAATCTATTGGGGTTTGCCTGGCCCCTGCGCATAGCTTCACTGGCCCAGGGCCAGCGCGAAATCTGTTCGATGAAGATTGACCGAGTAGTACGTGCATGTTTTTGCGCTCTCTTTCCAACGACGAAGGGAGAGGTAGTCGAGGGATATTCCAATCCGCGCCCCTGGCCCCTTTCGCAAAAATATGCACAGCGAGAACAACACCATTGCGAGGAAATCATCATGACACGTTACGCTATTATTACACGAGAGTTCACCTTTGAAGCGTGCCACTCCCTGCCGCATCACCGGGGCAAGTGCTTGCGTCCTCACGGTCACTCCTATCGCTTGCAGATTTCCTTGCGTGGACCGATTAGCGAGACGGTAGGGCAATCGGACGAGGGGATGGTGATGGACTTCGACGATCTCAAGCAGATCGTCAACAATACGATTCTTGAGCGGCTTTCCGACTCCGTACCGCGTGGGCGGGCTGCACAACCCGTCGAGCATGGTGGCATGGACCATAACGATCTCAACGCGCTGACCGGCATTCGCACCACCGCTGAAAATCTGGTGCACTGGATCTGGGATGCCCTTGTTGCAGGTGGTTTACCCGATCAATTGCTCTACCGCATCAGGTTATGGGAGACTGAGAAGGGCTGTGTGGAGATTACACACGCGGAACGAGAGGAGGCTTAGCATATGGAGACTCGTATCGCGACGCGTACGATTCAAGTGTCAGAGATTTTTGGCCCGACCGTCCAGGGTGAGGGTTCTGTGATCGGGAAACCGACTGTTTTTGTGCGTACAGGTGGGTGTGACTATCGCTGTAGCTGGTGTGATAGCCTGTATGCGGTTCTGCCTGAGCATAAGTCGGAGTGGCAACGTATGACTGCGCAGGAGGTCTTTGCCGAAGTGCGCCGGCTTTCCGGGAACCAGCCTATCCTGGTGACACTCTCAGGCGGCAATCCAGCCATTCAGCCGCTTGAAGGCTTGATTGACCTGGGACACGAGCATGGCTATACCTTCGCGATTGAGACACAGGGCAGCGTTGCCTGGCCCTGGTTCGCCAAGCTCGAATACCTGACGCTTTCTCCAAAACCCCCCAGTAGCAAGCAAGAAACGCGCTGGGATCGCCTGGATCGTTGTATCGAGTATGCGCAGCAGCCCAGGAGCAAAGATAGTGCTCATCGAGTACAGATCTGCTTGAAAATCGTCATCTTTGACGAAGACGATTTTGCGTATGCACGCCGAGTTGCCGAGCGCTATCCTGATCTTCCTTTGTACCTCCAGGCTGGCAATCATACACCTCCTCATCTCTCACAGGAACTCGATCTCTCTGGTATTCTCGCGCGTATGGACTGGCTAATTGGACGCGTCCTCGACGAAAAGTGGTATAACGTGACCGTTTTGCCGCAGCTCCATGTGTTGTTATGGGGGAATAAAAGAGGGGTGTAGTAGCGTTTGTATAAAAGGCTTTTGCCTGGACACTTGTTCCAGAAAGGATTGTCGCGGAATAAGCTTTTCCGAACACGGTGTACTACTACCATGTATTCGACAACGTAGATCGCACTGTACGTAGAGTGCAAGCAATCTGCTCTGTCTGAGTGCAGGGAGTATAAAGTGAGGAATAGAAACGTATGGTAATGCATATGGATCAGGATCGCGTTCATTTGAATGGTCATAATAGAAGTTCAAACGGGCTGCATGAGCAACGTGAGCAGCAGGTTGAAAATACATTACCCGAACTTGCACCACCTGAGAAAAAGGTGGATTATGCGCGGCTATTAGAGCTAGGACGGGAACTGTTGATAGCCATCGGGGAAGATCCTGATCGAGAGGGATTGGTAGGCACCCCACGTCGTTGGGCAGATTGGTGGCGTGAGTTTATCGAATACAATCCTGGAACGGTTGATACCACATTTCACTCGGTCTCGTCGAACCAGATGGTCTGTGTTTCGGGTATGCGTGTCTTCTCATTATGTGAACATCACCTGCTGCCCATGTGGTGCGACGTTTCCATCGCATATATCGCCGGCGAGACCGTTCTCGGCCTCTCGAAGTTCGCACGCATCGCACATAAATACGCGCACTCTCTGCAGATTCAAGAGCGCATGGGCCAACAGATTGCTGACGAGGTCAGCGCCATCACGGGCACAACGGACGTAGCAGTAATCCTCCAGGGCGAGCATCTCTGCATGGCCTCGCGTGGCATCCGTACCCCAGGAGTCATGACCTCCTCAGTCATGCGCGGCGTCTTCCGTGAACAATACGAGACACGTATGGAATTCCTGCACCTGGTCGAAATGGCGAAGAAGTAGTAGGAAATATATAGAGAGGACACAATGAGGGCGCGTAAGGCATTCATCTCACGCGCCCTCATTATGCTCCATTTTATGAAGCGTGTATCTAATTTTATAGACAAATGAAGAATAGCTGGCAAATATTGGATAAGAATTCTTTCTTTAAGTATTTATATGTTTAATTGGAAAGTAGGAAGATAGGTTGAAAAAACGTTTTAAGAGAAATTGATGATATACTAACAGTATATTTTAAGAAATTGCTTTGTCATTCGTATAGTAGGTATCGGAAGTGGTGTGAGGAGAGTATGATTAGATATGGAAGTGAATGACCCTAATTCCTCCGAGCAAAGATACAGCTAGAGGTTTTACGAGAAAAACAGAGGCATTTAGAGGACAAAATACAACGCTTAGAGCAAGAATTGGTGCAAGTGAAGACAAGCTTAGAGCGAAAAGGTAAGGAAGCAGAGCAGTTAAAAGATGACCTTGCACATCTAAAAGTAAAGGATGCAGAGCCAGCGCTTCTCATGGTTGACCGGATACTTTCCATATGCTATTATCACTCCTGTACTTGACTGTTTTTGACGTGTTTCTGCACGTTGCCAGTTTAGAAAGGAGGTGCAGTGATGCTTAGAAGCGCATACCGCGCAACATCGATGCCTAGCATGAAGGGATGGGGATTCATCAGGGATGTTCTGAGAGTGTAGATACTGAGAGAGTTATTTGTTCTCAAGCATTCTTATTCAGCAATAACACATCCTCTTTGTAATCTCCCTGCGCCATATCTCCACGTATCTCGGTGTGGCCTTCCACATTCTCCCTTCTCGTGTCGGTATTCCTGTCGCGCATCCTCACCCTGCCTCCGCTCGTCTGTTTTGAGGCTGGAGCAGGTTTCGTTGTGCCTTTTGCGCTTACTTGCATACCACCCTGAGGAGCATCTCTTTGCAATCAACCAATTCGATTACGAAAAAATTGTCGGCCTTGACGAAGCGTTTCCCCGTACCCAATGCTGGCCCCCAGTCCAACGTTGCTAGACCAGCTCATCCACGTAGCGAAAAGTTTTTGTCGTATTACAAACCGTACATGGGCTTGTTTTTCGCAGATATCGCCTGTGCGCTTATCGTCTCCGCGATCACGCTGCTCCTGCCGCTTTGCGTGCAATACATCACCAAAAACATCCTGGAAGGCCATGACCCGCATGAGTTCCGTGACATCTCTCTCGTGGGTGCGTTTATGTTGGTGCTGGTTGTGGTCCAGACTCTGTGTACGATGTTCATCGACTTTCAAGGGCATATGATGGGAGCCAGGATGCAGAGTGATATGCGCGCTGAACTCTTCGAGCATTATCAAAAGCTCTCGTTTGGCTTTTATGACGAACAAAAAGTGGGCCAGCTCATGACCAGGCTTACCAATGATACCTTCTGGCTGAGCGAACTCTATCATCATGGTCCTGAGGATATCGTCGTGGCTTTCTTAACAGTCACTGGTGCCTTTATCATTCTTGTGAAGATTAATCTTGTGCTGACTCTGCTGCTTTTTCTTTTCCTGCCCATCATGAGCATGTATGCGTGGTACTTCAGTAAGAAGATGAATAAAGCGTTACGCAGCAGCAAGGATCGCATCGGAGACATCAATGCGCAGGTTGAGGATACGCTTGCGGGTATTAGAGTAGTCAAATCCTTTACTAATGAAGAGGTCGAAAAGCGCAAATTTGCCGACGCCAATCGTCGTTTTCTCGCCAACCGCAGCGATGGCTATAGAAGTGAGGCGTACTTTTTCAGCGGGTTGGGAGCGTTTGCCCAACTCATGACCATTGTGGTAGTGGTTGTGGGCGGCATTACGATTGTTCATGCTGCCCTGGATCTGGCGGATCTGCTGACCTATTTGCTCTGTGTTGGCATTCTCGTTGATCCCATTAAAAAACTGATCAATTTTGGCGAACTGTATCAGGAGGGTATTACCGGCTTCCAACGCTTTATGGAGATTCTGGAGATAGAACCCGATCTGCAAGACGCCGCAGACGCGTATGAACTGTCGCGAGTTCGAGGAGATATCGAGTTTCAGGAGGTTAGTTTCAGGTACAAAGAAAACCAGAAGGATGTCCTGAAGAACCTCTCCTTGAGGATAGGTGCTGGAGAATATGTAGCCCTGGTCGGACCTTCTGGCGCTGGCAAAACCACATTCTGCTCGTTGATTCCGCGTTTCTACGATGTCAGCGCGGGAAGGATTCTGCTGGATAGCCATGATATTCGCGCTGTGACCTTGTACTCATTGCGCAGCAATATTGGTATTGTCCAGCAAGATGTCTATTTGTTTGCCGGGACCATCGCGGAGAATATCCGTTACGGCAAGCTCAATGCCAGTGAACAAGAAATCATTGAGGCGGCCAAAAAGGCGCACGCGCATGATTTTATCATGGCGCTGCCGGAGGGCTATGAAACGGATATTGGTCAACGTGGTGTCAAACTCTCAGGTGGGCAGAAGCAGCGCTTGAGCATCGCGCGCGTCTTCCTCAAGAATCCCCCGGTGATCATTTTTGATGAAGCGACGAGCGCACTGGACAATGAGAGCGAGAAGGCTGTGCAGGACTCATTGGAGAGGTTAGCCGACCATCGCACAACCCTTGTCATTGCCCATCGTTTGTCAACCATTCGCAATGCTCAAAGGATCGTGGTATTATCCGAGAACGGGATCAGCGAACAAGGGACACATGAGGAGCTTATCGCGCTGAATAGCGTCTATGCTAACCTGTGCACCTTGCAGGCAAAAATATGAGACAGGCTCCATTTTCACTGCTCTGATAGCTTTTTCAGGGTTGCTCAAATTGAAGTTCTGGATACGTTCGATGTGTTGGTACACGTTCGGGAGTAAGTTGACGCCGGAGAGGGATGTCCGTCCCTCTTCGTCGTCAGTACCTAGCACAACTGTAAGTGCACCGCGTTCCCGAACGCGTTCTTCAAAATCCAGTACCAAAGCGTGTCCGATACCTTGACCCTGAAACTTGGCATCAACAACAAGTGGATGTAGCTCCCACACACGTCCACTATATGTACTAAAGCCAGCGATCCAACCCAATACTCTTCCTTGCTGGCCCAGCGCAACGCGACTGATATGTCCCTCTTCCAGAGATTCGCGTACCCCGGCAAGCGCCGTTCCCATGTCAGACCACGCCGTCGCAAATCCTCTGACGAGCAGGTTAGCAACTTGCTCAATAATTTGTTGTTGTGACTGTTGAAGGTCTAGTATCTGCATATCGTTACGATCCATTGTGCACTATCCCACACTTTGCCGGATATTTGTAAGCTGCCATGTTGCGTTGCGTTGCACAACAGTGCTGCTCCAGCTATACGTACCATTAGCCGTAGCTGTATCTTTTTGCTCTTGAGCACGGATCGTGATAGTGATATCAACACTTCCATCGGGATTGGTAACGACCTTGTCGAAGGTAATGTCGTCGCGCACGGTGTTCTTATAGCCAGCAACAAACTGAGCATAGGAGATCTTTTGCTGGAAATCAGGCGAGGTCAGATTGTAGGCATCACGATATTTTTTATCGTTGATGGCTTGGTAGTATTGCTGAACAACTCGTTTCGCCTGCTCTGTACTCGAAGCATTGCTCGATGTGGCGGTAACCGCCGGTGTAGTGGTCGCAGATGCAATTGGGGTAGCATGAGTCTGACTTGGCCTGCTAGACGTTTGTGACGTGAGATGGGTGAAAGCACTGAAAGCGTTCCAGCTAAAATAGAGCGCGAGGAATACACCGCAGAGGATAAAGACAAATGCCCACGGAGGGGAGCCTGTCTTACGCTTACTCGCGGTGCTGTTGTTATTCTGTCCCCCGCGTCTGCTCGGTCTTGATGCGATAACAGGCTCATCGTCAGGCAAGGTACGTGCGAGAGCTGCTGGCTGCTCGCGCCTCAGTTGAGGTAGTTGTGGTGGGCGAGAATATGTAGAAGGAGGAATTGGTCTTGATGCCCTACGCTGCACCGGTGCAACCGCTGGTGTAGACGCTGTTCGCACGATATACCTTGCCGATTGCTGTCGTGCCGGATCGGGCAGATTCGTCGCTACAGAGAGCGCTCGTACAAACTCTCCGGCTGTATCGTAACGCTCTTCGGGCCACTTGGCCGTAGCTTTATGCAGAACGGCATCGACGGCCAGAGGGATGGAAGGATCAATGCGATAGAGTGAGGGTAAGGAAGCGTTCTCCTGTTTCCACAAAACCGATACGCTGTTCTCTCCCTTAAAGGGAACATCTCCACTGAGCATACGAAAGAGCACTATACCAAGCGAGTAGATATCGGCCCGACGGTCAAAGCTCGTTCCACGAGCCAGCTCAGGAGCCATATAGTGGACCGAGCCTATCAGCCCGCCCATGAGTGGAGGCGTGACCGGATTGGAACTGTCGCCACCAGGAACGTAGGCAATACCGAAATCTGCCAGCAGCAAGCGACCATCAGGATAGAGCAAGAAGTTGCTTGGCTTCAGATCGCGGTGGATGACGCCCTGCTGATGAGCGTAGTCGAGCGCAGAGGCTGCCTGTGAGAGATACTCAAGCGACTGATACATAGTCAAGCGGTTCTGGCGCTGCAGAAGGTCATACAAGCTGCCACCACTGACATAGGGCATAACCAGGTATGCCAGTTCGTCTCGCTCGTCGTATTCAAAAAGCGGGATGATATGCTCATGTTCAAGGCGGGCAATAATATCAGCCTCACGACGAAAGCGCATATAAAACGACGCTCTAGCTTGAGCACTTAGATGTTCTGGTGTGTAGAGAACCTTGACTGCAACGTAACGCTTGGGATACGCTTGGCGAGCAAGATAGACCTGGCCCATTCCCCCTTGCCCCAGGAGCCTCTCCAGTGTATAACTTCCCAGCGTCGTGCCAACCAGGTTCTCATCGTCGAATTGCATAGTGCTTCCCTCATGAAAGAGCAGGAAATCCCTTCAAACGTAGTAATTGTAGCTCTCTTTAAGAATAGACGCACTATAGGATCAGGTCTCAAGTCTCCATTATATAACACCTCCCCGTGACAATTAGTAAGGGAGAAATGCTTCCTGAAAGTCACCTCTCACCTCAAAAACCTGACGTTTGCGTGTTCTATCAGTATATTACTCGTTGATGGGATGAGATAAGGGTGTGAAGTGCAATGTATTTATCGTATACTCTATGGTAGAGAAAGAGTGTCTAGATCTGGAGGTCTTTTCTATTGTTCAGTTTGCCTTCTTCCTCACGTGAGCAATCTGATACGCGCTTCTTGCAGCCCCCGGTGGGTCGGCGGTATGTACGTGCGTTCCTCTTTTCGCGCCGTGTCAATGCTCCTCTAGCTTCTGTGCACCTGCTCGCGCGTATACTGCTGATCTTGAGCCTGTCGGCGGCGGAGTTACGCACGATCAATGCAGCCCAGCCAGACCTACTTGTTGCATTCCTGTTCTGGATTCCAGCGCTGGTGCTTTTTCTCTGTAGTGGAATGTCCCCTCACGTTGCTCGGTTATATGTATTATTGACAGTGCCAGCTCTGATAGCTCTTTTCGTGACCTGGTGTGTCTTTGCACCTGTGCCTGGTACTGTGACACTGCTGCGCTACACCGTCTACTCTGGAAAGGTAGTATTTGGGTTGGCCATGTGGGAAGTGCTCTGGGTTGTGATTGTGGTAGGTTATTTTTTGTGGAGAAAGAGTATTGTAAGTGGGATACTATTAGCTACGCTAGCAGCGTTTCTCTTCTCGCTCGCCTTTCCACTGCCCTCACTGGTCTTCACGCGTGCGGCCTTTTTTCATCCATTAACCGTGTATGTTAGTGATCGGGGACTTGTGCTGGCTCTCACGAAGGTCATTGGGTACTCAGGTATGGTGCTGGTCACAATTGCGCTGGTAGTGACGAGCCGCGATATGGAGCTGATCGGAGCGTTGCGTCAATTGCGTGTGCCTCAGCCGGTTATCTTCTTTCTCAGCACCGTTTTTCGAGCGCTAACGCTGGCACTCTCCGATTACGAGACGATCTACCAGGCGCAGGTTGCGCGGGCAATTAACGTTCGCCCACGTACGCTCTGGCGACGCATCCTGGATATGGCAAGTATCGCTGTACCGATGGTGGCGATGATGATCCGTCGCTCCAGCGAGATCGGCGATGCGTTGCTAGCACGTGGCTACAAGCTTAATCAGCACGAGGTTGATTTCTACGAAACTGTTCCCTGGCGACTGCTCGACTGGGCTGTCCTGCTTCTGAGCGTGCTGTTGTTCTACTGGGCAGTTGCTCCACATCCACACCTGACCGCATGGTTCTAGAGATAAGAGAGGCGTATGAGCACGAGCGACATCAATAATTCTCTGGCGTTTCCTCCCGTGAAAGTCACAGCTTCTACAACGGATGATAGAAGCGGAAGCGAGGCTGTGTCAGTCGAGGGCCTGTGGTGGCGCTATCCCACCTTTAGCGAGAAGCCAAACACGTGGACGCTGCGCGACATTGCGCTTCATGTACGACAGGGGGAGTGCTTTGGGGTGACCGGGCCAAGTGGAGCTGGCAAAACAACCCTCTGCCGCACACTGCTGGGCATTTTGCCATACAATACACGCCTCTCCGCTGAACAGTTGCCGCATCACTTTCGTGGAAACATCTCAATTCTGGGCGAGGCAGTGACGGAGCAGACGGCCTACTTGCACACGATTGGGATGGTATTACAGGACCCCGAAAATCAGTTTTTGCGTATGAGTCTGTTGCACGAGCTGGGACTCGGCCTGCAAATTCAGAATCTCGCTCGTGAGGAGATCCTGCAACGAGTGCATGATGCATTGAACTGGGTTGGTCTAAGTGCACTCTGGCAGGGAGCTGCCTATCTGCACCCTGCTGACCTTTCGGGAGGACAGAAACAACGTGTGGCGATTGCCGCATTTCTCGCGCTACGGCCAAAGGTGCTGATCCTCGACGAGCCGACGAGCGATCTGGACCCGGTGGGCAAGCGCGAGGTGATCGAGACAATTGCCCATCTGCGCCGCAGCTATAGTATGACAGTCATCCTGGTAGAGCAGGACCCGGACATCCTCTCAGCCTTTTGTGATCGAATTGCCCTGCTCTCTGAAGGGCGTGTCGAGCTTGTTGCTCCACCGACAGAGTTTTACGCTCAACGTGAACTATTAGAGCAACACGGAGGGTCAGTTGGAGAACTACCGCGCATCTCCTGGTGTACCGACAATAAATACGAGGGTCATCCTCCCCTCACACTTGATGAAGCCGTCTCTGCCTTTACACCCACATTGAAACGCGTACAGCGAGAAGAAAAGAACGAACAGGCTCTACACGTTGTTTCAGCGCATAATGAGGATGAAGTCGTGGCGCAGGCTAAAGGAGTCTCTTACAACTACAGCGATGGCACGCTTGCACTAAAAGGCGTCGATCTGACTTTGTACCGAGGCGAGATGCTAGCGCTCCTGGGACCAAACGGTAGTGGCAAAACGACGCTCGCCAAGATCCTTGCCGGTATTTATCGCGCTTCCCGTGGAAATATTCGTATTCTGGGACAAGACCTATCGTTGCGAAAAGTTCGTGCCCACCTGCCGCGTTCTGTTGGCTATGTCTTCCAGAACCCCGACCACCAGCTCTTCTGCCGCAAAGTGCGCGACGAGATTGAGTACGGCCTGAAGAATTTCGGCATCGACTCTGCGCGACGAAGAGAAATTGTGGGTGAGACGTTGCAGGCCGTTCACCTGGAACAGTACGCCGACGAGGACCCATTATTTTTGAGTAAGGGACAGCGCCAACGCCTCGCGGTCGCGGCAGTGCTGGCAATGGGACCAGAGATCCTCATCGTTGATGAGCCGACGACGGGTCAGGATGCGCGCTCGATTGCCGGCATTATGAGCCTGTTGTGCGACCTGCAACGTCAGGGGAAAACAATTCTCATCATCACCCACGATATGACCCTGGTTGCCGAATATTGTCAGCGTGTCGTAGCCTTCCGTGACGGCCAGCTCTCCTTCACCGGTACGCCCAGCGAACTCTTCAGCTCTACAGAAGCGCTGGAACGGACAGGCCTGCGCCCTCCACCAGCCGCCGCACTCGCAACCCGCTTCCGCGCCGAGCAACCAGACTTGCCAGCACTTCTTACTGTCAAGGAATGGTGTAACTTCCTGAAACGGGAGAGCTAAGGTATAGCAAACGAGGCGCACCAATTTGGGTCATGGCAGCCGTGGCAACCAGAGGAAGTTGCCACATTCTTTTCCTCACTCACGGTTCCCTGGTGGATTGCTGGGGGATGGGCACTTGATCTCTTCCTTGGCGTTCAAACACGAGAGCATGAGGATATCGATGTTCTCTTTCTGCGTCGAGATCAGCACACGATCCGTGCGCAACTTCAAGGATGGGATGTTCAAGAAGCGCACCCGGAGCTACTGCCCGGTTCGTGGCCTTTTCGGGAATGGAAACAGGACACGCTTCTCCCTGCTTCGGTCCACGATATCTGGTGTCGCCCACACGAGAATGCTCCCTGGGCTATTCAATTGATGGTTACAGATACCTCCTCTGACCAATGGATCTTTCGTCGCACTGCACAGATTCATGGTTCTCTCTCTACTATGGGACGTGTGAGTAAGGCTGGCATTCCTTATCTCGCTCCCGAAATTCAGTTGCTCTACAAAGCCAGGGGGCAACGTCCCAAGGACGAGGTGGATTTCGCTAGAACCCTCCCAGCCCTTGATGAGAAGAGTCGCCGCTGGTTGGCTCAATCCCTTGCTCTTGTCCATCCTGGGCATGTGTGGCTGGCGAAACTAACCTGAATCTCAGTCGAACAGTGTAACGTTCGGTAGTGCGTTCTTGCCACCGTTTGTCTTGAGTGAAATGTACTGATGCTTACCTCGCTCAGGAAAAACGGGAGCGAGGCAAGCACGCTCCCAGCGCGATTTACGGTTATTAGTTGATGTAAAGGATATTATAACTTTTGCTGACTAAGCAGTTCTTCGAGTTCTGTGAGGTGGGTCTCAAAGAGCCTGAATGTCTGCTGTACTGGCTTAGGGGTCGTCATATCGACGCCGGCTTTTTGTAGCAGGTTGATGCTGTAGTCGGATGAGCCCGAACTGAGGAACTTCAGGTAGCGTTCGACGGCAGGCTGCCCCTCGGCGAGAATTTGCTGAACCAGCGCAGAGGCGGCTGAGATACCAGTGGCATACTGGTAGACGTAGAAGTTGTAGTAGAAATGCGGAATACGTGCCCACTCGATGCCAAGCAGCTCGTCGATGACTGCCTCGCCACCGTAATATTTTTTGTTGAGCTTCATGTAGGTTTGTGTCAGGGTGTCTGCGGTCAAAGGCTCACCCTGTTCCATATAGGCGTGAATTTGCTGCTCAAACTCTGCAAACATTGTCTGGCGGTAGAGCGTGCCACGAATATCCTCTAACGAGTGGTTGAGGATGGCAATACGCTGTGCCGGATCGCTTGTATGCTTGAGCAGGTACTCGGTGAGCAGGCCCTCATTGAGCGTGGAGGCGACTTCAGCGACAAAGATGGTGTAGCTGCCGTACTGGTACGGCTGATTGCTGCGCGTGAAGTAGGAGTGCATCGAATGACCGAGTTCGTGTGCAAGCGTATACATGCTCTCACGTCTGTTCTGAAAGTTGAGTAGAATAAACGGGTGAGTTCCGTATGCACCTCCACTGTACGCGCCGCTGCGCTTGCCAGGCGTTTCATACACATCGATCCAGCGCTGGGTAAAGGCGCGCTTCAGAATCTCGGTGTAATTTGTGCCAAGAGGAGCAAGGGCCTGACGAATCGTCTCTACTGCCTGCTGATAACTTATTTCGTCGTTTGTCTCCTCGACAATCGGAGTGTACAGGTCGTACATATGGAGTTCGTCGAGTTTGAGCATCTGCTTCCGCAAGCGCATATAACGGTTGAGAAGCGGAATGTGTTCCTCGACGGTCCCAATCAGATTATCATAGACGCTGACAGGGACGTTGTAACGGGCCAGAGCACGCTCACGACAGGTCGCATAGTTCCGCTGATGGGTGTAGAAAAGATCGGTTTTGATCTGAGCTGAAAGTGTTGCGGCAAGCGTGTTACGTTGTTTGAGGAAGGTGCTATGAAGCGCCTCAAAAGCTTCTTTGCGTACACTGCGTTTTGTGCTACGAATGTATGTCAGATAATTCCCCTGCGTAAGTTCGACCTCTTCTCCCTGCTCATCGCGAATAGAGGGGAGCCTCAGGTCGGCATTATCGATCATTGAGAAGATGCTATCAGGGGCATCTGAGATTTCGCCTGTTGCAGCAAGAACCGCCTCGACCTCAGCGGAGCGAATATGGGGACGTGTGCGATTCAAGTCTTCTAATTGTTGTTTGTAAAGATTAAGGCCAGGAGTTTCTTGTAGAAATGCATCTACCCGCTCTTGTGGAAGCGCAAGAATCTCTGGCTCAATATAGGAGGACGCTGTCGATATACGTACGGCGAGTTGTAAAGCGCGATCTGCCATGCCCTGGTACAGATTATTCGTGGTATCTTCGTCTTTGCGCATAGAAGCATACACGTAAAGGCGTTCCAGCTCTTCGTCTATGCGATCCCGAGTCTGGAGTACAGAAAGCAGCGCCTCGCCATTTTGCGCGAGTGTACCAGCCAAAGCTTCAAGGTCTGGAATCTGCCCTGAAACGGATTGAAACGCTTGCTCCCACTCCTTGTTACTTGCAAAAATACTCTCAAGATCCCAGGTATATTCTGCTGGGATATCTTTACGTGTCTTGAATACCTGTAGTGTTTGCACTGTAAATACTACCTTTCCACATACACTTCTAGACAGGATGAACTGTTGGGATAGAGATATCATATCATATACTGACGCTGGTGCGTTAGTATTCTGTTCCAGTTATGCATACACAATGTGCTGTTGTACTAAAGTATGAGAAACATTTCGCATTTTTTTCTATGCTATATGTTTTACATCTGGTTAGAGAGAGGCGAAAAGCTTGCTCTTCCAAAAGATGCACTAGATACGTACCCAATTTTTGAGAGGTACACTTCAAAAATTGGGGTGCTCTACAAACAGAAGCAGCAAAATCTTTCTAAGTGAGCAAATAAAGAAAGGAGAGGTAAGTGTCATGTTACCTCTCACAGTGCTGACTTGTCAGTTTCTCTTTACGTTTTCTCTGACTACTCGCTTTCTTCCTCATCTATGTCATCATCGTCCTCTTCGTAGAGAATGAGGTCATAGCGATCACCCCATTTTTCGAGGAAGCGATAGAAGTTACGTTTGGTCAGTCGCGTATATTCGCTATCTGATTTCCCCATAGTGCCTGGAACTGGAGTGCCCTGGATAGGAAGCTGGGGAGTCAGGACATTGCGTAAGCCACTGTCCAGAAGCGTAAAGCTGAAGTCGATATCCAGGTATTGTGGGAAGTGATAGCGCTCATCGAACAGCTCGCACGTTTGCAGCACAGTACGACGAAAAGCGAGGCAGGTACCATCGAGAGCATCGACTTCGTGCTCCGTACTCTTGTGAAAGTGACGCAAGTTCTCGGTGCGCAGTCCATGTGCCCCTGTCAGGCCAACTTCGCTATTTTGTAATGTCTCCTCTAGCGGGGTAAAGATATCTCCCGTGAGTTCAATGCCAGCATTGAGCAGTAGAATGTAGCGTCCTCGGCTCTGTTTCAACCCCAGGTTGCGCGCCTCTGCTACGCCCATGATGCGCGTTGTGCGTATGGTGTGAAGTCGCGATTCGTGTGCACGCAGTTCTTCTGCCCATGCACTGAGCGTATCCTGAGATGCATTATCGATCAGCAAAATTTCAATACTCTTCTTCTCGGCATGGCTCAGCACACTTTCCACAGAGCGTTGTGCCTGTTCAGCACTATTTTGTGCCAGAATAATGACTGAGAAGGTACAGAGATCAGGCTCATTGAGGAAGGATGGGAGTTGTCGCGCGGTTTGGTACATCTTTCCATCGACTTCAACGCTGGGGAGAATCACCAGGTGCGCCCCGTGAGGATTATCTTTCACAATATAGCCAGCATCCTCGATGCGCCGTTTCAATATATCTGCGCGGTCGTATTGGCCACGCCTTCGTAACAGGTCACGCTCGTGTGAGAGCGCGAGAATCTCCTGGGGAATACTACTTCCACGGTATGGGCGAATAGTCATCTCTCTCATTCCTTCCTTGCTCCAGCGAACTCTATCCACAAGAACACTGCCACTACCAGCCGAGTGCAAGTCCGTCACAGCGTAGGTCGGCAGCTCCTTCAAAAATATGTGTATGCGGGGAAATCGCGATAATTTGAGCGTGTCCCATGCCATCATCCCATGCATCACTTATCGAGACACGATGTCCGAGCAGGTCCAGTGCCAGAGGGACGCCCGATGAAAAGCGGTCTTCCAGAATGACACGTTCTGCGACAGAGGTCGAGAGGTGTTCGTCAATACTCGCCTGTCCTCGCAATTCCTGTGCTTTCCCTATCGATGTGGTCGAGA
This sequence comes from Ktedonobacteraceae bacterium, assembly GCA_034431765.1. Taxonomy (GTDB): domain Bacteria; phylum Chloroflexota; class Ktedonobacteria; order Ktedonobacterales; family Ktedonobacteraceae; genus DASYAN01. The sequence goes on from DAOUDD010000158.1 coordinate 18,078, forward strand.
AACGTCCACTGCGCCAGCGCGGGGCAGAAATCGCCTGCTGCGGATTTTTCCCAAAGTCTATCATAGCTGAGAGCAATTGTACATGGATCTGTGGCTGCGCATCTCCTCCCATAGTACCCAGTGCCATGTACGGCTGCCCGTTGCGCAGAACCATCGCAGGAGTAAGTGTGTGCATTGTGCGCTTGCCCGGCTGTAAGTAGTTAACGTGGCGGGGATCGAGCGAGAAGTAGGAGGCGCGATTTTGCAACATGACCCCTGTATCTCCTCCGATCACACCGCTACCGAAGCCATAGTACAAGCTCTGGATGAGTGAGACAACGTTGCCTTCGCGGTCAGCAGTGCAGAGGTACATTGTGTCGCCCTCTTTCTCCAGCCCTGGCCCGACTGAACGCGTTGCCTTTTGCTGGTTGATCCGCGCACGCTGCTCGGCAGCATACTCTTTGCTGAGCAAGCGCTCAAGTGGGATATCGACGAATGCAGGATCGGAGATATAGCGATCCCGATCAGCAAAGGCAAGCTTTTTTGCTTCCAGCAGGATATGGAGATACTCTGCGCTTGCATATCCGAGGGATTGCACATCATAGCCTTCGAGAATATTTAACATCTCTAGCGCCGCAATGCCCTGCGAATTGGGCGGGAACTCATATACATCGTAGCCACGATAGTTGGTACTGATCGGCTCAACCCAATCCGACGTATGAGCAGCCATATCTTCCATGGTCAGAACGCCGCCTTGCTGCTGTACGTAATGTATTATTGAGTGCGCCAGGGAGCCACGATAGAAGACATCTGAGCCTTCGCGCACCAGCGTCTTATATGTTTGTGCCAGATTGTGCTGGCGTAAGATTTCACCACTTCTCGGTGGACGGCCACCGCTCAGAAAGACCTCTGCGCTGCTGCTCCAGGGACCAAGCACGCCCTTCTCTGCATCTTGTAGCCACTTACTGACCTTGGGGCTTACAGGCATCCCATCCTCTGCCAGCTCGATTGCGGGAGCAAAGATTGTCTCTACTGGTAAGCTACCGAAGCGTTGGAGCGTACGAAACCAACCATCAACTGCTCCTGGAACGTTGATAGAGAGAGGGCCACGTAGTGGAATCTCCTGCATCGCGTGAGTGGCGAAATACTCCGGTGTCAAGGCTTTTGGAGCGCGTCCACTGCCATTGAGCGCATGCAAACGCTGCGTTTTCGCCTCCCAGAAGAGCAGGAAGATATCTCCACCAGCTGAGCACGTGGAGGGGTAGACGACCGTCATGGCAGCGTTGGCAGCTATAGCAGCATCAATTGCGTTGCCCCCTTGATGGAGCATCTGAAGACCAGCGGCTGTGGCGAGGTAATGGGCAGTGGCAACCATTCCACGTGTGCCAAGCACGGGTTGTTCGGAAAGCATGCGGACAACTCCTTCTTTCTGATGGCACAGCTTTTTGTATCAAATCTGGTCTCATTATAGCATATTAGGAGAGCGTGTCCTGGAACGTATGTAGAGGTGATGGGCGAAGAAATTCGCTCTCTAAGCACGCAATTTTTAGGATGGAGAGAAAAAGGTTCCAACGGCAAGAATGAGGTAGAAGGCACACAGCAGTAACCCTTCAAGCCACGTCGATTCTCCATCCAGGCTAATCAGTGCGTATAGCCCTGCTACAAGAGCAAACAGAGAGACTTCGAGCAGCGAAAAGTTGAGGTCGAGTGGCGCGCCAATGAAAGCACCCACCAGGACAAGGATAGGCGCAGCCAGCAGCGCGATCTGAATTGAAGATCCTGCTGTAATCGCCATCGAGATCTCCATATGGTTGCGTGCAGCCGATGTGATCGCCGAGAAGTGCTCAGCCGCGTTGCCTACAAGCGGTAAGATGATCAGGCCAACGAAAAACGGGTTCAGCCCGATCTGCTGTGTCAGTGGCTCGATAGTGCCCACCAGGACCTCACTCATCACCGCTGTCACCGCCGTTACGCCCGCCAGGATAACGAGTGGAAGCCAGCGAGTTGTGTTCCACAACACAATTAAGCGGCCAAAGGGAGAATTGTTATTGGATGTTGCAACTCCTGTGTGTGGAGAAGGAACTTTGTGATCTGCTTTGTTAAACTTTTCATGTCTGATTGAGCTTTGTTCTCTTCCTGTATCCAGTTCCTCCCCACCATGAGCATTGGTAGATGTAATCTCTTCGGGTACGGTGCGCAGACCGAAGACAGAAGAGGCGATATAGCCAGCATAACAGACTAACAGAATCAGCGCGACTCCAATACTGACCTGGTGAAGTTGACTCCCTCGCACAATCGCATCACCCGGTCTGGCTCCCTCACCAATCGTAGCAAGCAGTGAGGGAATTGCCATACCAACCACCGCCAGGGCTAGCATTGTCGCATATTGACCTGCGACGCGTGGGTTGAACTCCTGTCGCCGATAGCGCCATCCACCCACTAGCATCGACATGCCAAGCACGAGCAGGGCATTGCCGATGATGGAACCTGCAAGTGATGCACGCACTACCTCCGGGAGACCAGCAGTGAGTGCCGCTATACCAATAATAATTTCTGCTGCGTTGCCAAAGGTAGCATTGAGCAAGCCTCCAATACGCTGTCCCAGGTGCTCCGCAAGTGCCTCAGTGGAAAGACCAATCAGACCTGCCAGAGGCACAAGTCCTAACGCCGCAAGGACGAAGATAACGAGTGGTGATGCGTGTAATACCTCGGCAATAAGTGCGGCAGGAGCCGCTAATAAGAGCAAGTAAAACCAACGATTCATGAAATTCCTATCCCGCTACTACTTTATTTGGAAATGTTACCCATCTCCATCACGTTTCTACACATAAAAAGTTTTAGACCTACGAGCAGTGTACTTTTTCTGCTTGCAGGTCTCATTTTATATAATAAAGCTGAGATGAGTCTGAGAATTACCGCAGAGGAGCTACAATCACTATTGGAATTTGCACATCTGTCTCAATCGTTGTACAAATGAATTTCACGTTCACTAACAGGCCAGCAGAGCCTCCACCATCCAGATTCAGTGCTATGTCGAGCGAGAGATCTGATGTTGCGGGAAAATCAGCCAGTCTGTCGAGAGAAAATGCTTTGCCTGGACCGGCTATTCAAGATCGTTATACCCTGGTCGATTTTTATTGCCATCCCAGACATGTTCGTCATGGGCATTGTACGTTCCACTTGGTAGCGATGCTCCTGGAGCGAAACGCTCAAGGAAGCTTTTGCGCCCACTCCAGCTTCTAACGATAGGCCTCCTGTGTGTCCCTCTGCTACGAGATGGTGCATGTGGACGAAGCAGCAGAGATAATTCTACAGCACCCCAAAGAAACGCGATAAGTGCGAGAATCCACAGTAGTTGACTGGTAGTTTCAACCCCTAGCAGCCAGAGACCTACACTCAAACCAGCCAGTACAAGTGCGCCGAGTAGCGCGATCAACCAACCTTTCATAGTGTTTCCTCCTCTAGGACCGTTGTTCATCTGCACCTATGGGTACTGTCGGAAGTTGCTCATTCTCTTCGGAATGTGGGTCAGAGCGTTGTTTCTCTGGGAATTCCTCGGCGTGCTGCTCTCTCCAACGCGACCAGAAAGCCTGAATGAGGATTTGTATGACACCAGCGAGAGGAGCGGCGAAAAATGCTCCTGCGACTCCGAAGAGATTCGTGCCAGCTATAAGTGCGAAGATGCTGACAATCGGATTGATTCCGACAGCTCGTCCAACAATGCGCGGATTAAGGACGTTGTTTTCAAGCAACTGAAGCAGCAGCACAATAGCGATGGCAAGGAGCGCAGTTGTCCAGCCCTTTGTGAGTGCTACGAGTATAACTGCTGCGCTTGTAATATAAATGCCTATTATAGGGATAAACGATAGGACAAAAGCAACCACAGCTATCAGAAATGAGTATGGAACGCCGATAAGAGCGATACCTATTCCTGTAAGTGTACTGATGACGGTGGCTAATAGCACTGTGCCACGAACATAGCCTGCTATAACTCTTGAGAGCGTATCGAGTAAAAAGTGGATGTTACTCCGTTGACTCAATGGCGTCTTTTCTCTCAACCATCGTGCCGCGCGTGGACCACTTCCCAGGAAGTAGATGCTGAGCATTGCCACGAGAATCGTGTTTAGAAAGACTGAGAAGACGTTGCTGATAACAGGGACGACGCTGCTTGCAACACCACGTAACTGTCCCAATAATTGCTGTCCAGAATTTCTCAGTTGATCCTGTGTGATGCCAAATCTGTGGAGTGTATCAAGAACTGGTTGCAGTTGATTTGTTTCATCGCCATTGACGATCCCCTGAGTATATTGAATGAGTGACTTAACCTGATCAATGAAGGTGACAACGATGAGGTAGAGGAGTGCGACAAGGAGGCCTAGCACAATCAGATAGACCAGGGTGATTGCGAGTGGTCGAGGCATGATGCGCTCAAACCAGTGGACCAATGGATAGATGGTATACGCTAGAATTGCACCAATGGTGAGCAATAGAAACGCCTGCACAGTTTGACCAACAAACCAGATAAACACTCCCGCAAACACAAGCCATACAAGAAAAGTAAGAGAGACAATGAAACGCTTCGTCCATAAGGAAGTACGCAGTGTATTGCTCTCAGTTCGAGTATTTTGAGGTAGCTGCATCATCCAATCCTTCTGCTAGACAGAAAAAATCACTTAACTGTCTTACGTCAGACAAAGAGATTATGCTACAACGAGATGAACTATTCCTGTGAGCAAGCTGAAGTGAAGCTGAGAGTATAGTTCGCGTCGTAGATGCTTTCAGTTTCACCTCAGTTTTCCCACAGGAACAATTCATCCAGGAGCGCTATAGTGTCAACAGCCTTTCGTTGAGAATACGTACACAATGGAGAGAAAGTTATGCCAACACTGCCAGTACATGAATGGATTGAAGCCTTAAAGGGACTTTATGACGCCTATGGCTATCTCATTGTATTTCTAGGGACATTTGGTGAAAACACTGCTTTACTCGGATTACTGCTTCCTGGAAATTCATTAGCCCTCCTGGGTGCGTTTTATGCTCGTGTAGGCACTCTTAACCTTGGTTGGGTCATTTTCTTCGCATGGCTCGGAACAATTCTGGGCTATTCTGTTGATTACCTTCTAGGGCGTTTTGTACTGGGGCGCATAACAGGCCGTTTGAATACAAGCCCTCTGGGCAAACGTCTGCGCCTGGCCGGACGTATCCGCCTTGCACGGCTGTTTCTGCACAGGCATGGTGGAAAGGCGATCTTGCTTTCACACGCGGTTGGACATATACGTTCGTTTGTCGCAATAAGTGCTGGCCTTGCGAAGATGAATTACCCTCGCTTCCTCTGTTTTGAGATGATTGCAGCGCTGTTGTGGAACACTGCCTTTAGTCTCCTCGGTTACATGATCGCTGTAGAGATTGATCGTCTGTCGATGTTCATCGGGCAAGCAGGAAGTGTAGTGCTAATCGTCCTTGTGCTGCTCTTTCTGGCATGGTCGTGGTGGAAGCGCAAGCAAAAGCAGGAGAAGGCATTGCAGCGACGGCGCAGAAAATCAGGGTATAGACAGCATACCGCCGCGTTTGAAAAACATACACCAGGCCTATCTTGAATTAAAGATGCTAATGCCCCTGGTATATAAGGGCCAGACATTTCATATCCAATTGGACATTGTATAATGCAGACATCCGTGTTAACCAGCAAATGCAACTTTCACATCGTAGTGATGCTGATTGATTATAACGATAGGAATTATTCGATAGACTTTGCTACCGGGCAAGTAACGGTCTATGATTTCGATAATTCATGTTACTGTTGGTATATGTTTGACTTGGCAGGTCTCTGGACACAAGGAATGGGCTGGATACAGCTTGAACCAGACGCCGCTAAACGCAAAAAGTTTATGCATGATTATTTTGAAACAGTTCTCGCGGGATACAGATCTGAGACTAGCATTGAAAATTCGATGTTGGATACGTTGCCCTTATTTATCAGAGTAACCCTCTTGGAACGTATTGTAGACGAATTCGAGTGTATGAGGAACAATGGTGAGGAGCCAAAGTGTGATGAGGAGTTGTCATATTGTATAAAATGTCTGGAAGATGATATTCCGTATATGGGATTTTTCCATGAAGTGTACTCGTGCGAAGACCCCTTTGAGTATGAGAGGCGAAATATCTAGTCTTTTTATAGCAGCCTTTTCTATACCCTCAGTTCGTTTACGTTGAGGGAACGCAGTCGTTAGGTAGAGAAAACTCTCAGTTTGATCACAGCCTGAACTCAGTTTTCACTTACTTTCCTATGCGATACTGCTCTTGGTTCAGGTAGAATAGGAGAGTCGAGACGGCAGGATGTGGAGGCTCTTCTGCACGAAGAGCATACAGGAAACATGGTGAGGCATAAAGATGAAAGCGCATATTCTTGTTGTAGATGATGATCCACGCATCACAGACCTGTTACGGCGTATTCTTGCCTATGAAGGATATAGTGTTGCAGTGGCGGCGAGTGGAGATAGTGCCCTGACGCGTACATTGGAGCGTGCTCCTGATCTAATTATTCTCGATGTCATGCTGCCAGGGATTGATGGTCTGGAGGTAGCACGGCGTGTGAGAGCCGCAGGCGATAACGTGCCGATTCTTATGCTCACCGCGCGCGATGCTGTAGCGGACCGTGTGCGCGGGTTGGAGACGGGAGCTGACGACTATCTCGTCAAGCCGTTTGCTAATGAAGAGCTGCTCGCGCGCGTCAAGGCAATGCTCAGAAGGAACCAGACAGAGCGAAATGAAGTGTTGCGCTATGCTGATGTAGAACTGGACACAGGCACGCGTGTTGCCTATCGTAATGGGCGCGAGATCGAACTTTCACCAACGGAGTACGAACTGCTAGCACTCTTCCTGCGCCGTCCCCGCCAGGTGCTCACCCGTGATATCATTCTAGATCGTGTCTGGGGATTTGACTTTGAAGGTTCATCAAATGTCTTGGAGGTCTACGTCGGCTATTTGCGCAGCAAGTTGGAAGCGAATAGTGAAGCGCGCCTGATTCATACTGTGCGAGGAGTCGGGTATGTCTTCAAAGAGTAAAGAACTTTTGGCACAGGTGAATACCTCATCATCACTTGTAGGGCAGTTGCGGCCACGCTCCTTGCGTCTCCGTCTCGTGCTCTGGTATGGAATTCTTATAGCCATAGCACTTGGCTGTTTTGTGCTGTTTGTGCTCTCTTTTACAACCGACACATTGCAGCAAAGTGTGAATAGTGCAGTGCGTGCCGAGGCGCGAGCTGCAACTATCGAGGTAAGTAGTGAGCTTACGGCCGCACCTCCTTACTGGCCTCAGTCCCTCTCGTTGAACACACTCAATACCTACCGCGATCCCGGCGTTGTGGTCGAGGTGATAGACAATAAAGGGCAGATACAATACGATTCAGATAAAGATTCTAGAACAAGTATCCCCTCCACGCCAGATGTTGCTCAGGCTATCCATGCAGGACAATCCTACGAATATACAGATCAATTTAGCAATGAACTTGTACGCATTGCCGCAGTTCCTCTTCGTGCACCAAGTGCGAGTTCTTCTGGCTATGTAACAGGAGCAGGGGATAGAACTGAGAAGGCAGAGAGGACAGGGAGGGCGACAGAGCCGCTAGGGCTATCCGCAAACTCAGGTCCTGTAATTGGTACACTGCTCGTTGCCAAGTCATTGCATGATGTGAATGCGACACTCGCGTTGTTGCGGACACTCCTGCTGCTGGTTGGTGCAGGAATACTGCTGGGAGCCTTGCTTGGTGGATGGGCAATCGCTGCACGTGCACTCCATCCCTTAACTGAAATGGCACAAACTGCACGAGCGATAGCTGCAACTACAGTGCAGGGCACACGCATTGGCAACCTCAGTTCACGCGTGAAGCGCCCACGTGGAAACGACGAGATGGCACAGATGGTCGATGCGCTCAACGAGATGCTAGCAAATCTGGAGAAGGCAATACAGGGGCAGCGCCGTTTTGTTGCCGACGCTTCACATGAACTCCGTGCACCGCTCACAACCATTCAAGGCAACCTGGCCTTTCTGCGCCAACACGCAGCTGAGCTACCGGCCGAAGAGCGTCAAACAATGCTCGACGATGCTCATGGAGAGACGCTGCGCCTAGCTCAACTCGTGGAGGAACTACTTTTGCTTGCCCGCGCCGATGCGCAAGTGGACAAGTCGTTCGTCACTTCAACGCGGACAAAAGCGGAAAAGAAAGAGCCTCTGATCGAGCTGGATCGTGTTGCCTTGCAACTGGTGCGTCAATTGCGCGGACGCTTAAGTGCCGAAGAGACTGCGCCAAGGCTAGAAATTGGTTCTATCGAACCAGTTCGTGTGCGCGGTGACGAAGAAAGCTTGCGCCGTGTCATTCTCATTCTGCTCGACAACGCGCTCAAATATACGCTTCCCAGCACTGAACCAGGAAAAGGCTCGGTGAATGTCTCAGTCGAACGCACGGAAACGGAGGCTGTGCTGCAAGTGAGCGATACAGGAATTGGGATTGCCCCGGACGAACTACCGCACATCTTTGAACGCTTCTATCGTGCTGATCGTGCGCGCTCCCGCCAGGGAACCGGGTTGGGCCTCTCCATTGCGCAGACGCTTGTCGAACAACTCGGCGGTCGCATTACCGCTGAGAGCACCTCCAGAGAAGGAAGCACGTTTCGCGTCTGGCTCCCTCTGGCGTAAAACGTGTTTCCTCCGCTTTTTCTCTTCTCAGACTCAATTCAGGAATCCCACAGTAGCAACTCATGTGAGCGCGCTATGCTAGGAACAGTTCCGAGAGCGAAATAAGTTTCACCCTGAAACAGATTTGAACGCGTAGCAAGAACGCAGAGATGAACTGTGCACCTAACATTGTTCAGACCTGTGAATTGGGGACAGATGAGGTTCCATAGGTGTTGAACACTCATAGATTGTGAACATATGAGGAATGCTCCGAAAGCGAGAAGGGAGAAGGCTCATGCAGCTTATACAAAACCGTAAACAGGTCACTACACGTCTACGACTCTGGCTAGATCGATACGCTCAGTCGGTTGCTCGACTTCCACGCTGGCGGCAACTGCTGATAGGTTACCTGGTTGGATTGCTCCTGGTGAGCGTGGCGCTGGGAATAGGGCTGCTAGAAATGCAATTCTTGTCTCCTCTTTCCTTTCCTGGTCTCCCCTTACTGTTTGCGGTCGTGCTGGTAGCATTTTTCTGGGGAACGGGGCCAGCAGTCTTTTCCATCTTGTTAAGCTTGCTTGTGCTTGACTACCTGTATGTACCGCCGTTAGGGAGAATTAGTGGGTATGGATGGGATGGGATGCTTCAGTTGTTCACATTTGCCGTAGCAGGTATTGTCATTGCGCTGATGGCGAGTCAGCGTGAAAAAGCACGTCTACGAGCGCTTACGGCTGAGCATGAGGCGACACTTCGTGCAGAGCAGCTTGAAGCAACGTTCGATTCTATCTCCGATGGAGTGGTTGTCTATAATCAGAGAGGCGAGATTTTGCAAACAAATGCAGGCGCACAAGCACTCTTTGGTCTTTCTGCCCTTCCTCCTCGTGGCGAAGCGAAGCGCAGGCAAGAGCTGTTACGCCAGGCTGCTCAGTCTGATCACATGGGGAGATTACTGTCAGAAAAACGTCAGCCGCTCTTCCGCCTGCTGAAAGGCGAGCGTCTGACAGGAGCAAAAGCCAGTGATGTCCTGGTTTCTACCCCTGATGGACGAAAGGTAATGATGAACGTAAGCGGCGCGCCTATTCGCGGCAATGGGGGAAATGTGGAACGTGCGGTCATGATCTATCGCGATGTCACACAGCGCCGCCAACTCGAACAGCGCACTGAGGAGTCTTTGCAGGCGTTATTAACAACTGCGCAGACGCTCGTCCAGTTTGTAGAGCCATCGCAAGAGAAGAATGAGGCTGATACAAATTCCCTTGTTCCAGAACAGGTTGGGATCAGCGTCGTTGAGCTTACCGCACGTATTGTTGAGAGCAAGCACGCTGTTCTACTGTCGGTAACAGCCAAAGACGACGTGGAGAGCATAGCGCTGGTTGCCTCTACCGGTCTGACATCTGCCCAAGAGCAGCAGTGGCGAGATCGCCTGGTACACACTCCATACCTGGTTGATGCGATTGGTAGTGAGCCGCTGGTTTCCTGTCTCAAGGACGATGAGGTCGTGCTCCTTGACGGCATGTCCCTGCCACTCTACACACATGTCCTGCCATACTATGTGCAGACAGTGCTTGTGACGCCGATTCGTATTGATGGTCAACTGGTCGGCCTACTTTGTGTTGATGATGGGAGCCGCGAACGAGTGTATAGCGCTCAGGAGATGACCCTTGTTCAGACTATCGCACGCATGATCTCCTTCCTGCTTGGGCGAACGTACTTGCAGCGTGAATATGCTGAAGTGCGAGCAAATGAGATCGCACTGCGCGAGGCGAATCAGCACATGGAGGACTTTCTTAACCTTGTCTGTCATGAACTGAAAACTCCATTAACAGTGATTCGTGGTAGCTTGAATCTAGCTGAGCGGAAAGTCAAACGGCTGATCTCGACAGAGGCGACTGTCTCCGACGAAGTACGGCGCTTTTCACCGGTGCTCGCTTTGCTCGAACGGGCTAACAACGCCGTCTCGGTGCAGGATCGCCTGGTCAATGACCTGCTGGATGTCGCGCGGATTCAGCGGCAGAATCTCAAACTGTTTCTGCGCTTATGCAATCTGAGCAGCATCGTACAGGAAGCTGTCGAAGATCAGCAGCAGATAAGCGAGGGGCGTACTATCGAGCTAGAACTGCCCAATAAAGGAGAGTTTTTTGTGCGCGCCGATCCCGATCGGCTTGTGCAGGTCGTGACCAATCTCTTGACGAACGCGCTCAAATATTCTCCGGTGGATCGACCTGTCACGGTCTCTATAAGCGTTGATCATAGGGAAGCTCGCGTAGCTGTGCGCGATGAGGGGGTTGGGATTCCAGTGGAGGAGCACGAGCGCGTCTGGCACTGCTTCTACCGCGTACCTGGCATTGAAGCCGAAGGTGGTTCAGGAGCAGGCCTCGGCGTCGGCTTGCATCTTTGCCGCACCCTTATCGAACAGCACAACGGTCAGATAGGTGTAGAGAGTTCTCCCGGCCAGGGATCAACCTTCTGGTTTATCCTACCACTTGCATGTCCCGTCTACGAAGACAATGCCGAAGTGGTGTAAGAGAAAGGTTGCTGCTCTCGTAAACAAACGAGAGCAGCAGTGCGTCCAGGCATGTCTAGCCTATTGAATCGTATAGCTGAGTTGCTGTCAGCTTTTGCCTGCATCTGTTGTATGCAAGAGTCCATCATTAGTAAGACCCCAACCGTTTTGTGCGTCGGGAAAGCTCAGCGCCTTCAGGCCATACACAGTGTCTGATGTTGCGAGCCAGTGATTTCCTCCATCGCTTGTACTATAAAATTTTCCGCTCGCTTTATCAGTTGCATAAGCATGGGAGACATCAACGAGATATGTATTTTCTACCTGAATGTGTGCAGCGCTTGTCTGGACCCAGCTTTGTCCTCCATCATTGGAGCGGTAGAGGATGAGCAGGTTGCCATCCTGGACCCTGACGGTGACGGGCAGGAACAGAACGTTTCCAAAGAAGACCGGTGGGAGCGAGCTGTCAAATGGGTCAACATAACCACCGAGCAAGTGCGGCAAAGATTTCATCTGCCAGCTCTGCCCACCATCTCGTGTGAGGGCGATAGATGGAACGCTATTATCTCCTGCAGCACCAATTGTACCCGCTGCAATTCCTGTCTGCGCATCCTTGAAAGAGATACCAGAGATGTTCGGTAACCCCAGGCCGTTAGAGCCAGTATTAGAGGCGAGTTGCGTCCACTTCTGTCCACCATCGTTGGAATGCCAGATGTCTACTTTAGAACTTCCAGCGCCAGGCAAGCTCGAAAGTTCAAGCCAGCCCTGCTTTGGGTCGAGAAAGTGTGGTACATCGATAAGAGAAGTGTTGGGATCGTTTCTCTTCTTTCTCTTTTGAGATGTATTATTTCTTATCACAGCATCATTCCCATTTCTACGTCGCTACCTAACGTAACGCCAATGAGAGTATATTTGTCTCGCATCTGGATCGATCCAGACAAATACATTTCTTTGCGCCTCTCAAAACTGTGCTGTTTTATAGTGAGCCGAGACGTTACGTACATGTACCCATATCCCGGCGAGGTGGGCGTCGATTAGCTACGAAAGGTGTCCCTGATATGAGAAAAGGGGAAATAGAAGCGAAATATAGTTATCTGTTTGAATAAACTTGTGTGAGGAGATTGTTATGTCAACTGTGTATAGGATGCTCTGGCGTGTGGGACTATTTCTTGTAATTTTTTTAGTTGCGCCAGGTATGGTTCTGGCGCACGAGCGCTGGTTTGTCTCGGATTGGCAGCGCTATCCGCCGCAGTTCGGGCTGTTGTTCACCTGGCCTGTACTGCTATGTATTGCCGTAGCATGTGCAGGGATTGGCGTGCTGGCTGGAGTACGCAAGCTGGTCGGAGGCGATAATCGCTTTCCACGGGTAGGATTTCTGCGCTATTACGACCGCTCTAACCAGGTGATTCTGGCCGTGCAGACCGCAATTAGTCTGATCGCTGTCGCCGTCGGTTTGCGTATTTTTGCGCCCAATCTTGCCGTGGGAACAAACCCGCTAGGTTTTGTGCTAGCAGGTCTGGAAGTATTCGTTGCCTTTAGCTTTATCAGCGGTCTGCTCACGCGTGTAGGTGCGCTGGTGTTGATTGCGCTGTTTCTGCTCGCTTTCTTACTCTACCCCGCCTGGACGGCGCTGGAGCAGACGCTCTACATCGGAATCGCTCTGTACCTATTGATATTAGGGCGAGGTCTGGTGAAGCCAGGACATCACCGCGAACCGCTGGCTTATTTCGCGCGCTACTGGCGTCTGGCCCCGCTTTTCTTGCGCCTGGGAGTCGGATTCTCACTGGCCTGGGTCGCCTTTACCGAGAAACTGCTTGATCCAGCCCTGGCAGAAGCGTTCTTGAAGACACATCCCACATTCAACGTTGCCCAGTTGCTCGGACTTACCTGGTTTACAAATGACCGCTACATTCTCGCGGCGGGAGCTGTTGAACTGACGATCGGTCTGGCGCTAATGAGTGGTATTTTGCCCAAACTGGTCATCTTTGGCATGTTCGTTCCCTTCAATCTCACCCTGCCATTTCTACCACCCACAGAACTGCTTGGACATCTGCCCATCTTTTCTGCTATGTACGTGCTGCTGTTTTTGCCACCTCAAGAAGAGCAAATGATCGATGGGATCGAGACAGCAAACCATCCAGAGGTGCAGTTACCCCTCGTTGAGAAGGAGCGTGTGCCGAGACCGTTAGTCTCCTGAAGAGCAAAAGAGCGGGGAAGCGAAGCTAGCATATCTACAATACGAACTCATCCAACGAAATCAGGCAGCGTGCTGGTGGGAATCGGTAGTGTGAAAGAGAAGGTGCTACC
>DAOUDD010000159.1:0-2223 GCA_034431765.1 Ktedonobacteraceae bacterium
TGCCGTCGAGCTGACTCTGCGCGCTGGACCACTCGCTGCGCGCCTGGGAGAGCGTGCTGTTGAAGGTATCTATCCGGTTTTGCAGTTTCTCGGCATCCGCTCGATCGTTCACCTGGACCGGGGTATCAAACATTGCTCTTCTCTCCTGAAAAAGTTCCCTCCCCATTGATTCGGGCAAGGAATTATCCTGCCTGAGTCAGTGGCTGAAGGGTTACTTGATGACCTAAGCGTTCAAGGTGTCGAACAAGCCTTTTCTCGATAAAGGCTCGGTCTTGTTCTTCAAAGAAGGCATCTCTCTTTTCTTCATAGGGAACGCCATCACATAAAAGGTGATAGATAATCACCAGAATACTGTGAGCGACAGCCATGCCAGCACGTTTTTTCCCTCGTCGAGCAGCAATCCGGCGAAATTGGGCAGCCAAATACCCGTGCTTCTGTCGTCCAGCCACATGTGCAGCTTGCAGCAAGAGACGACGCACCCAGGGATTGCCTTTGCGCGTTTTGCCCGACAAGCGTTTGTCCGCGCTTTCATGATTGCCTGAGCAGACGCCAGCCCACGACGCGAGGTGAGAAGCCGCGGGAAACTGCTGCATGTTCACGCCAATCTCTGCAAGAATGGCACGTGCTGCCCGTTCACCAATGCCCGGAATCGTGCACAGCAAGACCACAGCCTCTTCCCAAGTGAGCCCTTGTTTTGGCTCTGAGGGTGGGAGAAGGTCTGGCGACTCGCCTTGGTGCTCGTGCTCGGTGGCTTTCGCCTCTTCACCCGTCCCATCATCTGGTGGGTCTGGCGGAGCAAACCAACGTGCGATTTCTGCTGAGATCCGTTCCACCGCAGTCTCCAGGTGCTCAATCTGCCTCAAGTGTTCTCTGAGGAGAAAACGGTGATGCTCGCTGATGGTTCCGGTCAAGACTGCTTCCAACTCGCCCTGGCTGGCACGCACTCGCCCCACAGCCAGCCCCGCTAAGCGCGTCGGGTCGTTTTCTCCAGCAGCAATGGCGTGCAGGATCATGCGAGAAGCCTTCCCCATCACATCGGAAACCACATCGCCCAATTTGAGATTCATCCCTTCCAGCGTCTTTTGAACCCGATTGACCTCTCTAGCTCGCTCCTCTGAGAGACGAACGCGGTAGCGGGTCAAATCCCGCAACTCTCTTTGCGGAGCCGAAGGGATACAACTCGCTTTGAGCAGTCCGTGCTGGAGCAGATCGGCGATCCACTCCGCATCTTTGGTGTCGGTCTTGCGGCCTGGCACGGCTTTGATATGCTGAGCCCCTGCCCATGTGCTCGATTCCACTGCGCGGTGTAGTATTCTGCATATGTCTCACCAGTAGTATTTGAGCAACCCATTTTCTCTAAAACTCGCCTTCCGGCGGTACTGACGAAGCTGGTCCCCCTGGGCTTCCATGTGTCCGATCCCACACCGCGCCAAAGCTTTGTGGATAGGTAGTTCCGGTACCAGATCCCACTAAGCGGCCTCGTACATACAAATCGTAAAGAACTCGTCTTCCAGCAGCTCGTGCAGCATAAATTCCATTATATACAGCATCTCTCCTCGCTTGTCGCCTTGCAGTATCCTGGTCCACACCCTGTCTTCTGTAGCGATCATATGCTTGATCGTATGCCTGTTCAGATGCTGGCTGATACGCTGGGTCATTGCTTGCCGCATCTATAAAAGCTTGTGCTCCCCCAACATTAGCTCTCAAATCAGGATTGAGCTGGCGTCTCCTAAGAGAATACAAGATTTCGTTAGTTCGTGCATCTACTTCCTCGTTTAGTCGAGCATCGATATAATCAGCTCGATTCATTGCTATCACATCAGGCCATCTCCCTGTATGAGCGCTCTCAGCGTGGGTCAGTTCGTGGACCAATGCAACATCGGGTGGAACTGAGCTTAATGGATCGAGATACACAGTATTTCTACCTGCATCATAATATGTTCCTACTCCCGCGCGCCCTTGGGCTATTGTAACGTCATACCTGTTCCGAACCTCTAAAGCGTGTCGTCCAAAGGAACTCTGTTGTAACAATTGGTTTATAGTCTGAACATCCATATTCATTGACCCAAACCTTACAGTATTCCCACTTCCTCCGGTGCCTCCTGTGCCTCCCGCATTCCCACTCCCTCCTGCGCCTCCTGTGCCTCCTGTGCCTCCCGCATTCCCACTTCCTCCTGCCGTGCCAGTCCCGCCTCCCGCGTTCCCACCAGATCCACCACTGGA
>DAOUDD010000160.1:0-39934 GCA_034431765.1 Ktedonobacteraceae bacterium
ATGATGCCTGAGATGGACGGGTTCGAGACGCTACGTGCTATTCGTGAAGTTTCAACTATCCCTGTCATTATGCTTACTGTGCGCCAGAATGAGCAGGATAAGATACACGGGTTAGATCTGGGAGCCGATGACTATCTAGCAAAGCCATTTAGTCCACGTGAACTGCTTTCGCGTATTCGTGCACTACTGCGCCGTTCATTAATGGCTCCTCCCTCACGCAAGACAGAGATTGTAGTTGACGAGGATTTAACCATTGATTTTGCCCGCCGTGAGGTAATAGTGCGCGGGCAGAAGGTGATTTTGCGACCAACTGAATATCGTTTGCTCTATCACCTGGTAAGCAATGCTGGCCGTCTACTAACACACGAGACATTGCTCTCGAAAGTATGGGGACGAGAGTACCGCGACGAAGCTCATTACCTGCGTCTCTATATTACATATCTTCGGCAGAAGATAGAGAAAGATCCCGCGCATCCGCAGTATATTCTAACTGAGCGCGGTGTTGGGTATCGCTTTAAAGCATTAGATGATCAAAATTAAACTCTAGCGAAGAGAGGATGTTTATGAATAAAAAGGAACGGGTTGACGCAGCGTTGCGTGGTGAGAAAGTTGATCGTGTGCCAGCAAGTGTGTGGATAAATGACTACGAACATCAATGGGACACAAACGCTCTGATGGATGCACTGGTCGAGAATTTTACGCGTTACGATTGGGATCTGATGAACGTTCATGGACGCTCGATCTATTTTGCTGAAGCCTGGCGTGCACGCTATAAACCATCGGCTGAAAAAACGAAAGAGCCGATTGTAGAAAGTGTTCCCGTGACAAGTGCTTCCGACTGGAAGCGCCTGCGTGTGCTGGAGCCTGACCGAGGCCCGTTCGCTGAACAACTGCGTCTGTTGCAATTACTCAATCACCAGGTAGGCTATGATGCATATTTTGTGCAAACAATTCTCTGCCCTCTCGGTGTTGCCCGCTATCTTGTTGGGAACCAGGCAGAGTCCGTCTTGCATTCCATCCGCGAAGATCGTTCTGCGCTGCATACTGGCTTACGCATTATTACAGAGACGCTCATCAACTATACCATTGCCTGTCTCGACCAGGGGGTAAGTGGCATTTTTTACACGACCAATGGCTGGGCAAGTGAGAGTATGCTTACTCAGGATCAGTATCGCGAGTTTGGTGAGCAGTATGACCTGGAGTTTCTGGATGCAATAAAGAGCCGTAGCAAAGTGAACATTCTGCACAACTGTGGCGAGAAGATCTACTTTGACCTGCTGGCCTCCTATCCAGTGCAAGCATTTTGCTGGGATGTCACTGCCGAGGGTAATCCTGATCTGCATGATGGGCAGTTGCGCAGTGGCAAGATGGCAATGGGCGGTTTAAGCTCCAAGACACTTGCTGGTAACTCTGTCAATAAGGTGCAGGACGAAGTCGCACATGCGCTGGAAGCTACAGGATCGCTCAATTTGCTATTGGCTCCTGGAAACGCCCTTCCACCGGATGTTCCTACACGTAATCTTGATGCCATCCGGCGGGCTTTGTCTTGACACTTCCTGAAGCATTCGCTATACTCTTCCTTATTTCTGCTCAAAGAGCACCATCCTGGAGCTATAGCGATACAGAGGCATAAGGACAGTGCCGCGCATCTGTATACGAAAAAGACGTTCACGCGCCTGTGTCTCCCGTTTGTCTCCTGCTCATTGCTCTGGAGCAGATTTCTATCAGGCAGCCAGACGTAAGAATGTTGTATAGTATGGCTAACACTAGGAAAGAAGTCTATGCATTTAGCAAAATGCAGTACATCGAGGAATATGGACGGGGTGGACAGAAGGTACACGGTAGGAATGGAGCGATGTGTTCTGGTTTTTTAGAGGATGAGATAAAGTAAGGGGGAGATTCCGCCGTACTTTTTGGTGGTATTAGAGAGGGTATATTGCAGGCAATGGAGCACTATCGAACAATACGAGCCTATTCAGCAGGAGGGGTTGTATTCCGTCTTGCTTCTATGCGCTCTCCAAATTCAAATTTCGTTGTGCATCGGCCCCAGTTAAGGCAACTTGCTCCAACCGTTGAGCCGCTGGTTTCTGTGGAGGTGGTGCTGGTGGGGCGACGCCATACCGGTATGTGGGCTTTACCCAAAGGTACTCCTATTCCAGGTGAGACAGTGGAGCAGGTAGCGGTGCGCGAAGCTCAGGAAGAAACCGGTTTACAGGTCCAACTTATTGCCTATATCGGCAGTGTTACCTATTCCTTCGTGCGCGACTCGGTGCGCTATCATAAACAGGTGCGTCATTTTTTGTTAGAGGCAATAGGGGGAGATACCGCCTTCCATGATCACGAATATGATCTTGTCCAATGGTTCTCTCTAGCAGAAGCGTGTCGTCACCTCACATACAGGAACGAGGTCAATATTCTCTATCATGCAGAAGAGATGCTACAACAATGGCTGCAGGATCGACAGGAGGAAAGGGGGAGATAGCTATGCACAACTCACCAGGCTCACCACGCTTCTCATTGGTGCGTCGTTTCCTTCTTCCCTATAGTGGAGAGGTGCCTCTCACGCGAGCGCAGGCTCTACGCGTGGTTCGAAGATGGGCAATTTTTTTCGCGCTTGTCCTGTCACTGGGTACACTACCAGTCGCTCTCGCGCTCGGACATGGCAATTCGCTCCAACGACTGGCCCTGGTTTTCCTGCTTACATTTTTCGGAAGTGCAATTCTCTTTGGCCTGATGGCCTCTCTGGTGGTGTTCACAATCAATCGAACGGCTTATTATAAACAGCAGTGGAAAGAACGAAGTATTGCTAGCAAGAGCAGTATTAGCGGAGGTAGATATGGATCTTAATGTTGAAGGTAAAACAGAGCGCATTCCTCCTGGCTCACATATCTGCCAGCTTTATAGTAAAGTATCTGAGATACCTGGGGTAACAGCGAGGTTGATTCGTGCAGGACTTTCAGCGTCGGAGAAATGTCTCTTTGCCGCTGCTCCAGCTCAGGTCAAGGAGTTTCGAGAAGAGCTGCATAAGTTACAGGTAGATGTGGAAGAACTGGAGAGCACAGGGCAGTTGGTATTATATGAAGAGCGAGAACCATTTCTCCCAGATGGCAAACGATTTGATCCTTACTTCTTGCTCTCTTCGCATCAGACATTCATTGCCCAGGCACTACGTGAGGGCTGGCAAGCAGTGCGTATTTCAATTGACATGACCTGGCTTGCTAAAGATATCGCTACCCCTGAACAGATTCTCAAGTATGAAGCCGCCTCTGATGCCGTGTTCACCTTCCAGAATGCCCCTATTATCGCATTGATGCACTACGATCATAGCAAATTGCTCCCAAGTCTGGTTGTGGAAGTGCTCAAGCTGCACCCAATTTCGGTGGTAGGTAAATATATTAAGCGTAATCCTTTCTACCTCAACTCCGAGCAATATATGCTCAAAATTCTACGTATCAATAAAGAGAAGGAAAAGAACAAGAAAGAAGAGGAGTAGTTAGCAGTCGTTTGGAGCAGATCCGAATGTTCATTCGATCTGCTCCAAACGGCTTCTTCTGAAGGATACACGTTTTTAGGAGAACATTTTTCCAAGATCAACGTTGAAGTTGCTAGAGCCGCCAGATTGTGGCGAGCCTTCGTTAGAGGGGGGATGATACGTCATAGATTGGATGCCGATGCGTCCAGGTCCGGTAAAGCGATTAAGAATGAGCGATGCACCAGCTACCAGACCACCGATAGCACCTAGAATACCCCCCCCACGTTGTGAGCCTGCAACCGTTGTTACCTGCATCTGAACTGACGGATCTTTCCAGAGCCATGCGCCAGGCTCCACATCAAGAACTTCGCCAGGCGCAAGCATCTTCTCGAAGACGTTACCATAACCATGAAGGAGAAGCAGCCCTTCGCTCCCCTGTGCTGTAAATTGGTCGATAAAGAGGCCAGTCCGGCTAAAGAGAATGTTCGCAGCACCCTGGACAAAGGTGAAATTGTAATCGATATTAGCTGTAGCAACCAGGAATTGATGCTCGCGTACCTCGACCATCTGACCCGGTTGTAAGCGTAACGCCACAATCTGCCCCACAGAATCACGCGAGAACGAGATGTTGCCAGGCCCATGTGCTTCAGTAATGAAGATCTGTAAACCCGCAAAGAAGCGCCGAGCAGCGCCTTTCATTGATTTAAACCCGATCTGTACACCAGGATGTTTCCAGAGCAGGATATGGTGCTCGAAATAAATGGGGAGCTGATTTCCCAGCATGATGTCTACCACAGGTACCAGTTCGCCATCAACTGTCACCGTCATATCCCCGATGTGCAATGGCCCTTTAGGATTGTGTAGCTCTGCTTTAGGAACTGCATTGCCGAACGCACTGTTACTATATTCTTCGTACTGATTCGGAGGCGTATACACACTCTGTGGAGGTGGTGTGCCATAAGGATTCTGACTACCAGAGCTTTGTGGCGGTGGAGTACCATAAGGCGAGTTTTGAGCGTTAGATACCTGTAAGGGCGTGCCGCAAGTGCCACAGAACTTTACCCCAGTGGCAACCTGGCTCTGACAGCGAGGACAGATCATAGAAGTCTCCTTTGAGAATAGAAGGCTTAAGAAAGTACATGAGTCTTTGACTATGAGCAGTATACAGAAATAGCATGAAAAGATCAATCAATTAAAAAGTAGATAGAAGTCAATAAAAGAAAGAAGAGAGGGGAAACTGTTCCGCTTCCCCTCATAACTGCGGGTAAGTTCTATTGTACTTAGAGAACGAAACTGTCGGCGAGTGGGCTGCGAGCGTTAGCATTATCGCGCTTATCCCCATTGCTGCCGACTGTAGCCTGACCGCCAGTGGAGCGGCCGTTTTGGGCGGGGTAAGTGTTATTAGGTGATGTTGGTTGTGGTGGTGTTTGCATCCCTTGCAAGCTCTGCAACGCCTGAGCATTTGCAGCACCTGATTCAGTTGCAAGTTGAATCGTCTTCCCTTCAATTACCACCGCAATGCCAATACCACGGCGAAGGTCAGCGAGTTGCCGTCGCAATTCACGATTTTCTGATTCCAGCGCATCCATTAATTTTTTTTGCTCAAGAAGCATCTGAGCAATACCTTCAAAACCAGCGCTAGCAGCACGATCCATCTTGGATTCCTCCTGCGTACTTTGTGTACCCAATAATTCTAAAACGAAATCTCCCATCACAACGCCACTTCCTCCCAGGCTACCCGCCCAATAGGGGCACGACTCGATCCCAAATAGTCGCTGCGACTTCAGCTTTGGACAGAACGGGGAGGTCTTCCAGCGTGCCATCGCGATGGACAATGAGCACCTTATTCGTATCTGTGCCAAAGCCGCTATCCTCACGTGAGACATCATTGGCAATAAGCAGGTCAAGTTCCTTTTTTCGTAGCTTGTCCTGTGCATGAGCAAGGATGTCTTCCGTCTCAGCGGCAAACCCGACGCGCACAAGCTGTCGGTGGAGAGTAAGCTCCCCTGGACGCTGAATCCTTGCGGCAAGCTCCCCAAGAATGTCCGGATTTTGTACCAGACGGAGCGAGAACTCGCCGTTCTGCTCGTGTGCTCGAACCTCGTTCCTGCTCTTCTTAATTTTGTGTGCCGCCGGTTGTGCCGCGCGAAAATCGGCAACTGCAGCACTCATAATAAGCGCATCCGCGTCAGGAATGAAGTCAAAGACGGCGTCGTGCATTTGCTGTGCCGTATCCACCCGATGAAGCTCAACTCCATAAGGTGGAGGGAGCGCAACTGGCCCCGATACTAATATAACGTGTGCACCCCGATCTCTCGCTTCTACCGCGAGTGTATAGCCCATTTTTCCTGTTGAACGATTTCCTAGAAAACGCACCGGATCAAGAGGTTCTTGCGTCCCTCCTGCTGTGACAACAACTCGCCGGCCCTTCAAATCCCCATTACGTCCCAGGACTTGTCGGATTGCAGCCAACAAGGTAGAGGTATCTGGTAGACGACCAGGCCCAATGGCACCCGATGCCAATCGACCTACTGCGGGTTCAACGATAGAGACGCCTCGTGAGCGTAAAAGCTCCAGATTTGCCTGCGTTGCTGGATGTGTATACATCTCCTTATACATTGCAGGTGCTAGCAATACAGGAGCACGCGTGGCAAGTGCAACTGCCGTTAGCATATTGTCTGCCATACCGTGTGCAAGCTTTGCAATTGTATTGGCCGTTGCAGGCACTACTGCCAGCAGCTCTGCGTCTTCCGCAAGGTCGATATGCGTTTCTGCTGCTTTCCCTGAAGGTTCCCACAGATCATTATAAACCGGTCTATGACTGATTGTGGCAAACGTGAGCGAGCGAACAAACTCATCTGCATGCTCCGTCATAATTACATCGACAAGCGCCCCCATCTGTTGTAAATGACTGACGAGGTCTACGGCTTTGTACGAGGCAATGCCACCACAGACGCCAACAATAATTCGTTTGTTTTGTAACATAGAACCTGTTCGCTCGCTACCCAGCTCTAACCATCTCTTTCGGACACTGCTACGATAGCATATCAAATGACCGTGAAGCAAGAGTCGATCCAATAAGTACCATAATCTCCCATCAGGTCGAAAGCGTACCGTTTTTTATACAACGTACGATGCAAGATCACGAAAGAGAGATGGAGCAACAAGGAAGGAGATTGCCCTTATTGTGCTTAGAACAACTCTCCCTCCTGAATGAATAGAGAAAACCTTCTAGCGGCGCACGTCTCTACGTTTCAGGAACCAGCCGATTGCAAGTCCCTGCAGAACAATCATCAGCACCAGCACTCCCCAGGATAACAACAGGTGCTCGATGGCTGCTGCCCGTCCATCGTTAGGGTTGAGATGCGTGAACAAGACACCGATATATGAAAAAGCGTCTGCTCCAAGTTTATCACCGTGTAAGCCCACTGTTGAACCCATTGCGGCCATTGACCAGCGTGCTGTGAAAAACGCGCCTGGGATTTGCAAGAATTTAGGGCTGTCCAGCGAGAAGATGACGCCCGCAAAGATGACCTGTGGTATCAGTGGCAACGGCACAATGCTCATCGCTCGATCATTATTTGGTACAATCGCTGAGATAAGCAGCCCTGTCATCAGACCTGCTAGAGCTGTCAATGCCATCGAGATGTATATCTCAAGGAAAGGGTTGAACAAAATGCTATGCACATTTTTGAGTGGGGCACGTAGGTTTACCAGGAAGACGAGCACAAAGCTCTGCAATAGACTAAGTACTCCAAGGACGGCGATTTTTGAGAATAGATAGGGAACAATTCCCAGATTGACGGTGCGCTCTCGCTTGTAAATCGCTACCTCTTTGACGATCTCACGCGCACCGTTAATACAACCGAACATGACGGCAGCAAAGGCCATAATGAAGAGCGTTTTCTGCGCATCCCCTCCTGAACCGAAGACTATCGAGTCGTTGAGGATTTTGTCGTTGTCGTTGGTTTGTCTTTGAGCACGAAGCGCATCACCACCTGGACCTTTGAGTGCATCAACGATTGTCTGACAGTTTAATGTAACTCTCCCTGTCGCCTGATCTCTTACCGGACAACCTGCAATACTCGTCGCATCAAATGTACCCGAACCGGTCAGGAAGAAGAGAATCAGTCCAATAATGGGTGCCTGCAAGATCAGAATTGCCAGGTTGACGCGATCATTCAGCAGCAGTTCCAGGTAGCGCATTGAGAGCAGGAAAAACTGCTTCCAGGGATTACCTCGTTTGGGCGGCTTGATTGCCATCGTTTGTTGATCTACATGTGCCTTGCCTGCAGGTCCCTGTTGCAGTGGCTCAATCACGTACTGTGCATATGCCTGCGACTGTTTGAAACGTGCCTCTGCCTCTGCCGGAATATTACGATTCTCTTCAGTAGGTTCGAGTTCACTGTAGATTTCAGCGAAATCGCTCTTGCCAAAGTATGTCTTCGCCTCATTTGGTGGCCCAAAGTATGCCAGCCTGCCACCCTGAGCGAGAAAACAGATGTAGTCGCAGGCGTTGATATTGTTGGTGGCGTGCGTAACCAGGACGATGGTATGTCCCTTGTCGGCCAGCTTGCGCAGCAAAAGCATCATTTTGCGATCCAGTCCCGGATCGAGACCCGAAGTTGGTTCATCGAGGAAGAAGACGCTCGGATTGGCGAGCAGTTCAAGGGCAATAGAAACACGTTTTCTCTGTCCACCTGAGAGCTTGCTGACGAGCAGGTTGCGGCGATGCTTCATGTCAACATCTTCCAGCACTTCATTTATACGATCTTTGATCTGCTGATTGGTAAAGTCTTTGGGGAGACGCAGCTTGGCTGCGTAGTAGAGGGCGCGTCCAACCGTCAAATCGCGGTGAATAATGTCGTCCTGTGGCACGTAGCCAAGTTGTGTGCTGAAAGCGGCAAGGTGACTGTAGTAGTCCTGTCCATTGTAGAGTACCGCGCCCTGTTGTGCGGGTCGTAGACCATTGAGGGCGTCCATCAGTGTCGATTTGCCCGCGCCTGATCCTCCTACCAACGCAACGAATTTGCGCGGTGGGATCGCGAATGAAATATCATTGATCAGTACAACACCACGATTCCCCTCTTTCTTGAGGTGGATTGCATCGATACGAATGCCGTTACTTTCATCTTGCTGTGTAAGCTGTGTACCGGTATATGTAAGTCGGAAAGGACCGATGCGAATCTCATCGCCCACCTGTAGTGTTTGCGCATGGGTGATTCGGTGTGCGTTGACATATACATGATTCGTACTATTCGTATCGACGATCCGGTACCCCCCACGTTCCTGTTCCAGTCGAGCGTGATGCGCTGAAACCTGAGGGTGATTGAGCTGTACCATGTTATCCCCTGCGCGCCCAAGGGTAATCACAGGTTGATTCAGTGGAATAGGGCGAAATTCGGGTAGAACTTCTTGCGCCATACCACTGCCGTCATTATAGGCAAGCGTGACAAAGGTACCACTTTCATCGCTGATACGGAAATTATCGCCTCGTTGTAGCACATGACGAAATTGCTCATTACCCGCAACTGTTTGCCCTTGATAGAGCAGGCCATTAAGTGTATGGTTGCGCTTGGGATGGGGATGAATCAGAACAAGCTGATTTCCCTCACGTACGATCTGTAAGTGGAAACTAGAGACCGTTGGTCGATTGATAACGATGGTATTAGAGGGATCACGCCCAATATCAAAAACCTGTTTGCCTGGCGTGAGCGTGTAGACGTGTTTTTCCTGATCGGTATTGGTGCTGATCTCTAGCGAGGGGATACCATCTATCGAGCCGCTACCGTCAAACCTCTCAATGCTTGTCGAGTCCGCGAAAACCGCGCGTTGTGTAGGATAATCACTGCCAGGGGGAGGAGGTGGTGCAACAAACGGAGCCTGCGCTGGTGCTGGTTGTGGTGCCTGTGCATAGTGTGCACCTGGCTGTTGAACATTAGATAGAGAATACGCTGGACGTTGTACTGCTGCTTGAGGAGCAGATTGGTGTTGTGGTAAGCCTGGCTGACTTTGACCCGCAGAAGGCGATGAGGGATGGGGCGTAGAGCTCTGCTGTGGTACAGGCGCGAAAGGTGGAGAAGCTGCTCTACCATTTCCTTGGGAAGCTGATGGAACGTTATTTGACGCCTCTGTCGGTTCAGCACTGTGTCTGCCAGCATTTTCAATCACAAAGAGAAATGTAGTACCTGGGCCGACGCCAATAGTGTCCCGATCATGTAACGGTGATTGTGTAATATCGCGCTGATTGATGCTGAGCGTGTTCTGCGAGGCCAATTTCTTGATGCTCCACGTCCCGTTACTGAAAAGAATTTGTGCGTGTTGGCGGGACACAGATGGATCAGAAATAACAATATCATTCCCCGGATCTCGTCCAAGAGTGGTAACTGGCTTGCTAATAGAATAGGTCTTTCCAGCGAGGGGACCCGTCAGAAATTTGAGCGAGCAGAGTATTAGAGGCTCCTTTGTAGGATTCATGAAAAATACATCATACCGGAAATCGCAGGCGCTAAAAGCATAAACTTCCGGCTCCTCCTTTCTTCGTCAACCTGGTTTTTCTATCAATCATTAGAAAGTATTTCTATCAATACACTATTTAACGCTATATGTACCGTTTTTTTGCACCCTCTTTGATGCTGCCTCATCTTGTATCTGGGTCATTATACTGTAGCACTCTAGAAGTGACAAGCTTTTGAGCTGTCTTACCTGGACTTATAGCTTATGACGTTGGAGCAGCTTTTTTATGGATGTGTATATCACCTGTATTGACGATGAGGATAAGTTTTGTTTTTGCGGAGCTGCATGTCTGAGTGGTCGGTGTATTTATAGCAGGATTCAGTGAATTACAGTAGCTTGCCTCTGCATCACCAGTGTTGTTGTTGACCTGAATAGGAAAATCACTGCTGATCTTTCCACGATTAGTATGAGCATCAAGGAAGGCATCACTGCTTTCAGGAACTGTAACATCAATGCTATGTCCACTTTCAATAGTATAACGGGCATTAGCGGCACTAGCAAGAAACCCATCGAATGTAACATTGCCTTGATTTGTACTCAGGCGCGATCCATCGGCAAGCACAGCATTAGTCACGGTAATATTGCCGTTGCCGATACCCTCCTTCGCGAAACCGCCTTTGATATTGAGCACACCACTCACCCCATTCACTGTAATATCGCCAATTGGAGCCTCTATGGAGACACCCATTCCGGGAGATTGCTCCTGCACACTACTTTTTGGTAATTTGATAGTTACATCGACGGCGTCATTTGTCATTTCCATTGTAGGAAAAGTCACATTGACAGTGAGGGTAGAGGAGGAATTGCTGCCCGATTGAGATGTGGAGGGTGTACCTGTTGTTGTTTCGGGCGTTGGACTTCCCTGTGCTGAATTTGCGTTTGTTGGTGTTGGAGGTTGCGCATTTGTGCAGGCAAGCGGCTTAGTCAGTGATGTTGGCGGTTGAACCTCGACTGCTATACGGCCAAATTCCTGCTTCGCCTCTGACTCGTTCGCGCTAAACATCTTCTTTTGCGTGATCACTGTTGGAATGGTAACTGTATCATCAACTTTAAGTGTAACGTTGCCGACACGGTCACATACAATAACTTGGGTGAGCGTTGAAAGCGTGACCTCTTGTTTCTGCTCAACATCGTTGATCAACTTTAGTGCGCTGGGTGCACCTGGGAGTGAAAGACCGCTATTCTGAGCTGAGCGGATCGCAACAAATACAACAACTGCCGCAGCCACTACGAGCAAGACAACACCAGAGGCGCAGCCTGCGAGAAAGATAGGCCAGACCCGGCGTTGCCGTTGGCGAGGTACTGGCTGTAAATCTTCTATGACACGTGTAGAACGCACTTGAGGTGAGCGTGGAGCGCTACGGCGGGGTTCATTTCGATAGTCCGAGTATTCGGAACGCGGACGTGGAACTCGTGAAACAGGTCGAGGGGATGCAGAATGCGCTCTACGCTGATAATTTCTCTCATCATAAGCGTCATCCTCGTCATTCTCATATCCTTCATCCAGTTCTTCATTGCTCTCATAACGTGCTGGTTCCCTATATTCTTCATATCGAGCACGCCTGGGTTGAGAAGGATACTGCTCTCTTCGCGAGAGATGCTCTCTGCGCTGTCTTCGTCTCCATTCGGATAAATTTCTGTCCTCTCGATCCATAAACGCAACGAGCCTCACTTTCCAACGTAGAGTGATACTTCGCGAGGGTGTGCTGAAAGAAACTCAATAACTTTCTTGTGAGCTTCCTTTACCTGTGCTCAACAACACCTGTGTATCTCTTATATTACGAACGAAAGCGTCTGGAGTTCGTATCTCTGGTAACAAAGTGAGATTATGCTGCTTCAGCCAACGTGTTTGTTCATTTGTTAGTGGAAGATTTCGTGTCAGGGCATATACTCCCTGTGGATCTGCGATAACAGGAAACAGGCTTCAGTAGCGTAGATGGATAGTATTTTGTGTAGGGAGAGTCCGAAGTAGAGTCTTTCCAATGCCAGGGTTGCGCGTTATAATAGTAGGAACCATAGTATCACCATTTTGTCGTTAGGAAGCAGGTTTGAAAGGCAGTTGGATATTCTATGCTTGATGCACTCCCGCATTTTCGCATACGTTTCTGGGGTGTCCGCGGGAGTTATCCCACGCCTGGAGCGCGTACACTTCGACATGGTGGCAACACCGCTTGCGTTGAGATTCAAGCAGGCGGGCATACCTTGATCCTTGATGCTGGTAGCGGTTTAATTCGACTGGGCGAGGACTTGATGCAACGTGCGCATGGTAGTCCACATCTTGACCTTGCACTTTTTATTACTCATGGGCACGGCGACCATCTAAATGGCTTTCCTTTTTTTGCTCCATTATTTGACACGCGCACACGGCTGCATCTTTTTGGACCCCCTCTTGCCAGCCGTACGATTGAAGAAGTTATAACCCCGATGATGTCTCCTCCGTATTTTCCTGTAGATGTGCGAGAGTTACCATCACAACGAACGTTTTACACTGTCACTGACGACCAATGTATCACCTGGCAACAAGAGCAAGCCCAACCAGTGCTTATTTCAACTGATAGATATCATGAGGGCAACCTATGCGTCTTCGTGAAGTTAACGCAATGCCATCCCTTAGATGGTGCAGCCCTCTATCGTATCGAATATGAGGGACATCGCGTGATTTACGCGACCGATGTCGAGTGGAGCGACGGGTGCGAGCAAGAGTTTCTAGAGTTTGTGGAAGGAGCAGATGTGTTGATACATGATGCTCAGTACACAACACATGACTACAAACAAAGTAAACAGGGATATGGGCATAGTACTGTTGAGATGGCAATTGAGGCTGCGCGTGCTGCTCATGTACAGCAGTTAATCCTCTTTCATCATGAACCTACTTACGACGATAATCAGTTAGATAGGATGGAGATGGAGGCGCGCGCACATTTTCGTCACACACGTTCAGCATACGAAGGTATGGAGATAGATCTTTTAGCATCAAAGGATTGAGGGTCGTTATGATAGATGTTGTGTTATCGCTCATGATTGTTGTTTCCTTCCTGGGAGCGATTGTGTTGCACGAGTGGTCTCATGCACAAATGGCCTCCTGGTTAGGTGATGCAACTCCTCGTCTGGAAGGACGACTGAGGCTGCGCTTAAATTCACATATTGATCCTGTTGGCCTCTTAGTATGTATCGTTCTGGCTTTTGCACCCGCAGCAGCAGTGGGCGGTCTTGGTTGGGGACGGCCCGTTAAACCCGATCCCTGGAAACTGCGCTTTGGGCCGAATACTGGCGTTCTTATAGTTGCTTGCACCGGCCTCATCTTTAGCCTACTACTCGGACTTCTCACAATGGTCGTCGTCCGTTTACTCCTTCCCGTCCTGGGTCAGAACGTTGTCGGTGTCCGCTTACTGCAATTACTAACCGTGTTTGCAGTTGTTAATATCTCTCTGTTTCTCTTGAATCTTATACCCCTCTATCCTCTTGATGGATATCAGATTTTATATACGCTACTGCCTAGCAGGCAGGCGGTCAGTTTTGCTCGCTCTGCTACATATGGCCCTTTTATCCTGGTTATCGTTTTTTTCTTTCTGCCATTCCTGGCTCAGTTAACGCATGAAAGTACATTCGCATTGTTTCACATAGGGCACTATATCTGGTTATGGGCTAATGATATAGCAAGTCTTGTCTGGATTGGTAGTCCTATAAGCTCTTCTATAAGCGCTTTGGCTGCTGGTTTCACGGTTTAGCGTGCTTTTTAGCGAGAAGCAAGGCGACTACCAAAGTATGCGAGTATTGAGAACAGCTCTGTATCGTGGCAACCAGGTGCGTCAGCAGCTTGGTTTTATAAGACCGCTCTGCTTTCAGGATATTCTTGAGGTGGAGCTCTGGTTATCTAAGCAGGCCAGAAGCCTTTTCTATACAATGTCGCTCGCCGATCAGCAACATAGTTTACGTGTGTGTCGAGGACTACAACGTGTGGGCTGTCAGGATGCCGAGTTGCTTGCCGCCGCTCTATTACACGATGTGGGGAAAGCGCAGGGCCGTGTTCCTTTCTGGACTCGGCCTGTGCTTGTGCTTGGTAAGAGACTGGCACCACATTGGCTTCAACGTGTTGCTCTTGCACCAGACCTACTCGGAACACAAAATGTCCCTTCCTGGCAACGTGCTCTGAGCTATGCATGGTGGCACGCCGAGATTGGGGCAGAGCTTGCCAGGAGTGCAGGGCTTTCCCAACGCAGCGTGCTCTATATCCGCACTCATCATCAACCAGAAGGACCAGCGGCACTACTCTATCAAATAGACGAGGTATCGTAGCGCATATGTTAGACACGCCCGACGTTGGAGAAAATAGTGCTGTTCAGCCCACGCAAGAGAAGTATGTCGTTCATCTCCCCGCTTTTGAAGGACCACTAGACTTACTCCTGCACTTGATTGAGAAGCGACAGATGGAGATTACAACTATTTCGCTTGTCGCGGTAACCGACCAATACCTGGAGTATCTTGATCGCTGGGAGATTGAGAGTCTCCCTCTTGCAAATATGGCCTCGTTTGTTGCTATCGCAGCTCGCCTGCTCTACATCAAATCGCAAAGCTTGCTGCCTTCTATACCTAAGGAAGAGGAGATGAGCGAAGGCGAGAGTGCCGGAAGCATGGCAGAGGATCTGCAGCGGCATCTGGTTGAGTATAAACTTGCTAAAGAGATCGCCACAGTCTTACGTCAACGGGAGGAGGCTGGTCTACAGACGTATGGCCGCTCAGGATTACTGGCAGGTATTGAAGCACAACTTTCCTGGACGCCCCCAACTCTCTCAGGAATGGAAGTCTCCTCTTTAGCACGTGCCTTTCAACGTCTGATAGAACTGCAAGCAAAGGATGAAGAGGCAGGGGAACAGCTCTTGCCTGTTGCTCGTGTGCGTGTCAGCGAGCGTATTGCTGAAATCAGCAGCCGCCTACAGGAACGTCCTGTTATTGCGCTCTCCGATGTGTTGGAAAACGAGTACTCACGCTTCGTCATTATCGTTACCTTCATTGCTGTCCTCGAAATGTGGAAGTGGGAGCGTATTAACGTCTCCCAGGAGGAACTCTTCGGTCCCGTCTTGCTTGAGCGCGGTGCACGCTGGTCCGCTGAGGCTGTAGACGAAGTCGAAGATTAGCAAAAGCTTCTTTCTATTACAAAATACCCTCATGCACAGATAAGTATGAGGCATTCCTCTGTTTTTATCAATCTTGACAACAAGTGACTCATATTTTATAATGTCATGGCAATAAACCTTATGCTGATAGCATATTCTAAAAAATAAATAGAGTGAGGAGATAGAAAGACATGAAGGAAGAGTCTCAAGATAAAGCGATGGAACAGCAGCAATCGCAGGGAACGAACGCAGAGCAGTCTAGCGATTCATCTCAGCAGCAGCCTCAGGGTGATGCACAGAGCGCACGTGTTGCGGAACTGGAGGCACAGCTTGCTCAGGCGCGTAAGGAAGCGTCAGATAACTGGAACAAGTACCTGCGTCAGCAGGCTGAGTGGGATAACTTCCGCAAGCGTCAGGAGCGTGTCGTCTCTGATCGAGTTCAGCAGCAGAAGAAGACGCTTTTCAAGAACGTTCTGGAAGTTATGGATAATGTCGAACGTGCTCTTACCTATCAAGAGACAATGGACAAATCCGAGTTGCAGCATATTTTGCGTATGTTGCAGTGGCAGATGAACGAAGTGTTGCGCGCTGAAGGTCTCAATCTAGTGCCAACAGTGGGAGAAACCTTCAATCCTTATGTGCATGAGGCTGTTGAGGTAGTTGAGGATAGCGATCAGCCTGAAGGCACTATCCTGGGGGAGGAGCGCAAAGGCTACACGCTTGGTGAGGAGACATTGCGTCCTGCTCGTGTCAAAGTCAGTATGGGCAACAAGTAAGAGCTGCCAGGGTTCACCACTTGTCTCATATATATCAGAGACAGAAAGATATAGAGATGCAAGCCGGTGAGCCTTCGAGCGTTCAGGTGATATATCCACAAAGAGAGCTGGGACATGGATTATAAAGACTATTATAAAATACTCGGCGTAGTGCGGGGCGCAAGTGCAGATGATATCAAGAAGGCGTTTCGCAAGCTTGCTCGTAAGTATCATCCCGACGTTAATCCCGGCGATAAGAAAGCGGAGGAGAAGTTTAAGGAGATCAATGAAGCGTATGAAGTGCTCTCTGATGCAGAGAAGCGCCAGAAGTACGATACGCTTGGCCCCAATTGGCAGGAGCAGTTTGGTCCCAGCTCTTCCGGCGGACGTACCTATTCATATAGTGGAGGCCGTGGTGTTCCCTTTGACTTTGATCCTACAGGGGCATCAGGCTTTTCGGACTTTTTCGAGGCACTCTTCGGCCGTACGAGTGCTGGTGCAGGCACTCGCAGCACTCGTACGTCCTCTGACCTACGCAGACGCGCCGGCGATAACATCGATCAGCCTGTTGAGGTGACGCTGCAAGAGGCATATGTTGGTGGCTCGCGTACATTCAACATTCAGTCAACAGAAGTATGCCCAACCTGTCATGGTACAGGTGAATCTGGCAATCGTCCATGCACTACTTGCAGCGGTCAGGGGATGGTGCCACGCAACAAGCGCATTCAGGTAAAAATTCCTGCGGGAGTAGATAACGGCTCGCGTATTCGCGTGGCAGGAGAGGGACAGCCCGGCATTGGTGGCGGCCCACGTGGAGATCTCTTTCTCGTGATTAGTGTGAAGCCGGATGCAACCTTTGAGCGCAAAGGTGATGATCTATATGTCGATGTCGATGTTGAATTGGTCAAAGCTATGCTGGGTGGAGAGGTTGCTGTACCAATTCCAGACGGACGTAAATTATTGTTAACCATCCCTCCAGAGACGCAGAATAACCGTTTGTTTCGCCTCGCTGGAAAGGGGATGCCGCACCTCCGTGGCGAAGGTAATGGCAATCTCTACGCTCGTGTACGCGTTGTATTGCCGATGCAACTTTCTTTAGAAGAGCGCGAGTTGTTTGAGAAGCTCGCTCGTAGTCGTAGTGTGGAGGCTCGCTCGTAGTATTCTCTTAAAGAATACTACGAGATATTCAGAGATACGAAGGAGAAACTCACTATGGCTGAGAAAAGTAATGATGCATGGTATATCATTAGCATCGCTGCTCAACGCGCAGACGTGCATGAACAGACTTTGCGTCATTACGAACGGCTAGGATTGATATCCCCTGCTCGTAAGGGGCAAAGTCCGCATAGTCCACGCTTGTATTCTGATCACGACATAGACCGCGTGATTCATATCCGCAGCTTGATGCGTGATCTCGGTGTAAATCTTGCCGGGGTTGAGGCAATTTTACATATGAAGGACCGGATGGAACAGATGCAGAATGAGCTAGAGCAGGAAATAGCTCATTTACATGATCAGCACGTCTCTGAGACTCGACGCCTGAAAGAGATTATCGAACGCTTGCAACGTGGATCAAGCGGTTCCTCTGAGAACGAATCAGATACACCAGACTACCATTTGTAAGAGAGGTGAGGCGGGCAATGCATAAGCCTCTCCTATCTTATTTCACTGTCTACGACTGTGGTGGTGATGCAATCATCAACTTATGCTCCATTTTGAGAGCGAGGATACGTGCTGCTGACGCATCTATTTGTTGCTTAGTCAATGTCCCATCCTGAAGTGCTCCCTTAATTGCCTCTATAACCGCCTTTGCTTCTTCGGTGCTACGTGCGCCTAAGAGCATATCATCACCAGCTTGTAACGCCAGAACGCTAGCTCTGGGCATCGCCAATGGCTGATCATTGAGTCGAACACCATCCATCTCCAGCGCATCAGTCAGTATAACTCCATCGAAGTTAAACTCTTTGCGTAAAATATCAGTGATGAACGTATGCGACAACTCGGCAGGGTAAACCGGATCGATAGCAGGCAGCATAACATTTGTTGGCATCACGACCCCGGCTCTTGCATTAGTATCTTTGAGTTGGGTGAAGTACTTAAATGGAGCCATATCAGTGTCATAGATCTGCTCTTTTGTATGATCTATTGTAGGAAGAACTGCATGTGGATCGGTAAGGCGTGATACACCACCAATACCAGGAAAGTGCTTAATAACTCCAATTGCACCGTTACTCTGCATCGCTTTAAGGTACGGGCCAGCATATTTAATAACGTCATTCACGTTGTCGCCGAACGCACGATTATCCCAATCAATATAACTGCCCTGTGGGGACACATCTACATCTGGAGCAAGATTTGTGTTGATACCAAGTGCTAGCATATCCTGAGCTACCTTCTGCCCTTGCTGTGCCGCAACATTTGTATCTCCAGATCTATGCATATCATCGGCGGATAAACGTCTTCCATAGACACTCGCCATACGCGTTACATTCCAGCCTTCTTCGTCCACTGAAATAAGTAGGGGAAAGGTGGCTCGCTCCTGCATTTGTCTGGTATCCTGGCGCGTCTGCTCTGCTGTAGAGATTTGAGATGCATACATAATAACGCCACCTACGTGCAGATCGTGAATCATTGTGTCGAGATCCGTCGAATAATCCGCTGTTGTGTATTCGACCATGAGTAACTGCCCGATCTCTTCGTCCAGGGTCATCCGTTGCACATAAAGATTCGCTAACTGCTTATATTTCATGTGCTCAACAAGATGGTGAATATCGTTTACCTGCTGCGCATTGAGAGGTTGCTGTATAAAGCCGCTTTTTCTATCTCCAAGTATCATTGCACTATTCCCTCGTCTGGAATAGTAAATACCGACAACGCTACCAACAACTATCAGGAAAAGCAGCACTATGAAAATACTTACCATCCATGGCTGTACACGTTGTGCACGACGCTGAACGTGAGCAGAAGGTAAGGGAAGAGCACCTGACTTATGTATATCTATTTGTTGTTCACTCATAACCGTAAGTTTCTTCTGCATGCGCAGATAAAACTGTGCATGTATTGTAGACATCTTATCACTATAAAAACAGACGAAACAATAAGTCTTTTGGTTGCGCCTCCCCGACGCTTTCTGCTGAGGGGCCGTTACCTCCTATCTTTTTTTCTTTCGTGAGCGGTGACGTGTTTGTATACGTACTGTGGGATTCTCATCTACAAAAGCAGCCCCATTACCTGATTTATCCTTCCCAGTGTCGTTTGTTGCACTTTTCGTTTGCAAAACATTTGCGCGCGAAAGGTATTGCTCATGTGCGACTGTTAGTTCTGAATGCTTCCCAACTGTTTCTGCTGCATTATTCTCTTCCGTTCGGATTAGGTTGGCTTCTGTAACAGCAGGAAACGCTTCTGTCTCAGCATAGGGCAACGCCGTAGATTGCTCTGGCACAGGAAGTTCCAGCGCAGTCTGTTCTGAGATAGCAACCTGTTCTCCTGGCACTGCTAGCTCTAACGATGTTTGCTCAGATTGTTGTAGCTGTTCGCCTGGTATCGGTAGTTCCAGGACCGTTTCCGCGTCTTCAATGATCTTCTTATCGGGTACAGTTCTGAAAGCAGGTGCAACCGGATCAGCAGCTGAAACTGTTTGGGTTTGTGTTGCAAAGTGCTCATCTGGAGGAGAAATTGTAGCAGCAGCTACATCTGCTTCTTCGACTTGCTTCTGAGCAATGGAGGTGGAATGCTCTATCTTTTGTCCCTCGTTATTTAGCGGCAGGTGCTTTTCTGTCTCTGCTTGCTCCTGTGGAGGAAATGGATCCTCAGATAGAGTGTTCGTAGGAAGCTCTGCCGGTAGTGCTGTAGCAGGCACCGCATTTGCAGAAAACGGAGAGTGTTGCTGCCCATTAAGGGATTGCGCGCTTTTATCCCTTGCTTGCAAAGGAATAGCCATTTCGTCAGCTTGAGAAGAAGAAACCCCAATAGGCTGTGCCTTGCTAGCAAATGACTGAGAATCTGGATTCTCTTTTGCAATTAGACCTGGAGGAAGTGTTGGCGCTTGAGACGAGCGTGGAATGCGAATTGCTGGAATAGCGGTTGCAGTATCCTCATCTGCATCATCCGTACTATCTAAATCATAATTCCAAATAGTAGTAGACACCGGGTCAATTGAAGGCATGGTGCGAATCGAAGCCGGTACCGGAGTTTCAAGCTGTTTCTTCTGCGGAAGCTCAGGCTCTTTTATTTTAGCTGGAGTAGGTATAGGCATTTGCACGCCAGAAGTTGGCACAGGAGTCGCGGAGGCACCTGAGGCTGCACCAATATCATGGAGGGCTGGACGGCGCAGGCGCGCGGAAGCACGTACATTGGGAACAACAGTAGCGGGGAGTAGAGCGTAATCAAAAACAACTTTAATAGCTCGACTCTGCGCTTTCCTGGTAGCAGTGACAAGAGCATCCTTGTAATTAGTCAGGGCGAAATGATGCGTGATCAACTGCTCAGGCTGGATCTGTTCCTGGCGGATCATCTCGGCAGCGATACTAAATGTTGAGCGTGTCTCTTGTGAGTGCAGCGGCCAGTGCTCTTGCCCGTGGGAGAGCGAGCCAAGGAGATTAATCTCCTGATGCCAGATAGGAGTAAGATCCACATGCATCAAGTGCAGGCTCAAGCCCACCAGAACAATCGTCCCCCTGGCACGCGTCCAACGCAATGCATCATGAACTGTTCTTTGTCGTCCTATAGTATCAAAAATGATGTCATAGCCACCGCCAAGCATGCGATTCCCTAGAAAGCCCCGATACAGTCGTGCTTTTGTAGCACGCTGAACACCTGTATAGGCATCCTGTGGATAAATAATATGAGTTGCACCCATGCGGGTCGCTTGCTCTACCTGAAAAGGATAGCGTGCCAGCACGCTGATTTCAGCCTCCGGTGCAAGCGCTCGTAAGATTTGCAATGTGAGCAAGCCAATTGTACCCGCACCTATGATCAGCACACGTTCACCTGCTCGTGGCAGGTGGCGCAGAACAGCATGCAAGGCAACCGCGCTTGGCTCAAGCATGACTGCCTGTTCATCGCTGAGATTTGGAGGAAGGGCGAAAAGTTGTTGTTCATGCAACAACATCTCCTCACTCCATCCACCTCCAATCGTTTGAGGACCAGGAAGAACGCCATATTCACACAAATTATAGTTTCCATCCGCACAATTGCGGCAGGGAGGAGTAACTCCTGCTGAAAAACAATTTGGTCCATTCTGCAAGACAACTCGATCCCCAACCTGGAGATGCTCAACCTCGTCCCCGATTTCAATCACCTCTCCAACCACCTCGTGCCCAAGAAACATCTGCTTTTGACCGGGAATCGCGGCGGGTGCAACGCGGGGATCGGCATCCGCATAGATAAGATGGAGATCAGTGCCACAAATGCCGGCAAGTCGATTGCGCACCCGCACCCAACGTGCATGAGATAACGACTGACGTGGTGCATTCTCCACCTGCAGGGGGGATAAGGACGAGTAGTAGATATTTTTGTAAAACATGCCCAGTAATTTTGAGAGGAAAACGCGTTTTGGCTCAAGCTGTAGTGTTGAAGTCCACATGATCTAGTATACCTTATATACAAATGATTGTAGGATAATTTCTTACAATCATACAACTGTTTTTCACAACTTTCGCCAGTGTATCATGTTGCTACAATGGCGGTCAACCGGTGTGGGAAAGGCGAATACAATGAAACCTGTCTTCCTTAATCGACGCCAGGCAGTGTAACACGGAACTCTGTTCCTTTTCCACGCTCACTATAGACAGTAATTGCTCCAGAATGTGCACGTACAATAGCAGAAGCAATCGTCAGGCCGAGACCTGCACCGATAGTAGAGCTACCTGGAGTAGCTGAAGATGATGTGCGTGAGTGACCACGGTAGAAAGCCTCGAAGATATGTTCCTGATCTTCTGGCGTAATGCCCTCTCCATTGTCGATCACGCTAATAATAATGTTCTGCTGCTCTTTCGCCATCTGAAGAAAAATAGTACCATCGGGAGCAGAACGGCCATATTTCAGAGCATTATCCAGTAGAATAAAGAGCAGTTGTTTGATGCGATCACGATCAGCCTGAACACCCAGCCGCTCTTCTGTTGTGATGAGAAGCGAAATCATGCGTTCGTCATTGGCTCGTGCCCTTGTACGCTCAATCTCTTCCACCGCCAGCTCTAACAGATCAAGATACTGGAACTTAAGCGGATGTTTATCCTCCAAACGTGCCAGCGTCAGCAAATTATTGATGAGATTTGTCATACGCTCAGTCTCATCTTTCAGGCGTATAAGGATACGAGGTCCCATCTCAGGATCATCTTTAGCTCCACGTATAAGTAGTTCTGTAAAGCCACGAATGGACGTAAGAGGCGTACGAAGCTGATGTGAAGCATCTGAAAAGAAACGGCGGAAAAGCTCCTGAGACTCGCCTTGCATATTTTCTGCGTGCTCTATGCGTTTTGCCATCTCATTGATGCATCCAGACAGACGGTCTATTTCATCCTGAGGTGGTAGACGTAGCGGGAGACGAACACGCTGCTCAAGGTCTCCACTGGCAACAGCTTGAGTTGCATCTGTTAAACGCGCGAGAGGACGCAGCAGAATTGTGGTAAATAGGAACGCGAGAATGCTTCCAAGAATAATTGTTCCGAGTGCAAAAAGCATACTGTAGAGCGGCAAGCTTTGTTTGTAGATCAGGGTAGAGCTACCAACAATCATGAGTGCAAGCAGAAGACTATAAATGAAAGTAAGTTGAACGCGCAAACTAAAGAAGGGTTGTAGCAAGCGCGGAGATTGATTTCTACGAGAGGCATGCGGATATACTGTCGAAGACCGTGATTCTGACTCTTTAGGAGAACAACCTGGTGGGGAAGAGTGCACAGAAACAGGAGTAAGCGGTTCACTCGTGTTGCTTTGCTCGCTCCGTTGAGTGGACTGCTGCTGAAAACGTGTATTTGATGAGCTATCACTTGCTCCTGTATCATGCGACCTTGACATCGTCATTAGACTCCGCTTGACAACGGTAATGTCTTAGAAGAAAACAGATCAAAGAGAAAAAACCTCTTTATTGTACCCATCTTCTAAGAATTCCCAGACCTGTACGTAGGCTATTCGTGAGATAAACGTCGCTTACCCCTTCAGAACATAGCCAACCCCACGTACTGTTACGATGAGACGAGGCGAACTCGGTGAGTCTTCTATCTTCTCGCGAAGGTATCGTACATAGACTTCGATAATATTCGTCTCTCCGAGAAAGTCATAACCCCATACGCGATGAAGAATTGTTTGTCGATCAAGTACCTGGCGGGGATGACTCATGAACAGATGAAGAAGATTATATTCAGTCGCTGTTAATTCAATAAGCCGTCCAGCGCGGGTGACCTCACGTGTTGCAGTATTCATATGTAAGTCAGCAAATTCAAGAATTTGCGACGCGTCCCCATTGTTTACGCCTGTTTGCACTGGTTTGGCGCGGCTACGACGTAGAATTGCGCGAATTCGTTCAAGAAGTTCATAGAAGTCAAAAGGCTTGGTCAGGTAGTCATCAGCACCTGTCTGGAGTCCAAGGATACGATCACTAACCTCGTCTTTTGCTGTTAACATAAGTACTGGAATGTCACGGGTGGTCGGGTTGCTGCGCAGGCGACGACATACCTCCAGGCCATCGATACCTGGCATCATAACGTCGAGAATGACCAGATCTGGATTAATGCGCAACGCCTGGACAAGACCTTGCTCACCATTTGAGGCAACCTCAACTTGAAAGCCTTCGTAGCGTAGACCGAGCCGGATAAGTTCAATGATATTATCTTCATCGTCAACGACGAGCACCTTTAATTGTGGTTTTTCCTGAGTATCCTGAGCTGTATGTGCTTGCATGCTTTCTCCTCCCTTCTCTGCATTGATTGGCATGAAGAACAGCTAGCGCGTGTAGCATGCTGCAAGCGATTCTCAAGAAGGTGTTCACTTGCATGCAAAGAAGTAGACTGAATATGACAAATATAATAATGGTAAGATCTTATGCGAAAACCATTACTTATGAACGCTTCACGCTCTGATTTTCGATAAGTAGTTAAGAAAAAAGCTGGAATACCTATGCTCCATTATAGATATCCAGTTCCTTTCCTGCAAGACTCTATCTGAGATATCCAGGACTTTTCCCTTTTTTAACGAAAATGAAATAGGGCTGGCGAGGTAAGCCAGCCCATTGACATGTATGCACCGCTGATATATCCTAAACGATAGAGGAGGAACATCTTTTACCGATTCCTTTTCTCCAGGGAACAGTCTTACTATCAACTCTTACTCACAACAGGACGAGAGAATACTGTGTGAGCGGAAGAGTTTTTGCCTCCTCCCGTTGAGGGAAATCAGAAAGGAGAGCGGCGTCACCTGCTCTATGCTGCCGAGGACGTCCACACCATGATATGAAATTAACAATGAAAGGGGACTATGGCCTACGTGCTATGCTCGATATGGCCGCATATCATGGACAAGGACCGATTGACAGCGCTGATATTGCTACACGTCAACATATCCCAGAGCAGTACCTCGATCAAATCTTGATGGTGTTACGGAAAGAGGGGCTGGTAAGAAGTGTGCGTGGTCCTAAAGGAGGGCATATGCTGGCAAAAGCGCCAGGCCAGATCACCATGGCAGCGGTAATGCAGGCCCTTGAAGGGTATGTTCCTCCTATGGAGTGTCTTCCAAATCCAGATTTTTGTAAGTTGTCTCCTGGATGTGCGTTGCGCGATGTGTGGCAAAAGATTGACGAGATGACACAAAATATTCTCAACACAACTACCATAGAAGAGCTGGCTCAGCGTCATCGAACTGGTAGTGCAGAAGAAACAATGTACTATATTTAATTTAGGAGCAGAAGAGACGTATATATCTCGTGCGGGTGTGGACATGCGGTTGCATGCCAGGTTAGACATGGCGAGAGACAAAGCAGCGTACAAAGGGGATGGTAGCACGTGGCTGAAGCATTGAAAAAGCACAAACTTATTGCTATCGTCGAAGATGATCCGCAATTGGCAGAGATGTTCTGCGATACTCTCCAACTCTATGGGCACTGGCAATTTCAGTTCTTCTCCGATGGTCAGGCTGCTAAAAATGCGCTTCCCAGGCTAGGAGCCGATCTAATTCTGTTAGACGTTGGCTTGCCAAATCTAGATGGTGTCTCACTCTACAAAATCTTGCGTGGTCATAGTAATACACGCAATACACCGATTGTTGTTATCTCAGGGAGCCATGATTGGGAACTGCATCGTATGGGACTCCAAACGGGCCTGCTGCTACGTAAGCCATTTAATGTGCAGGAACTGGTTGGCATTGTGAAAGCACTACTGCCAGAGGAGATAGAGTCTGATTTTTGAATCTTGATAGAGAACGCTACTCTTCTACCAAATTGGGTAATGGATAGTTGGAAAGCGTGTCGTATGACCCAGTGGGCAAAAAATGTAATGGACCTGGTTGGTCAAACTCCTCTTGTTGAGTTGTCGCGCTTTATGGCTGAGGCGGGTGGAACTGTCGCTACATTGCTTGCAAAGCTTGAGATGCTCAGTGTGGGAGGGAGCAGCAAGGACCGTGTTGCCTACCAGATGATTTGCGAGGCAGAAACACAGAGCTTATTACGTCCTGGTAGTACAATTATTGAGCCAACAAGTGGAAACATGGGTGTTTCACTTGCAAGTATTGCTGCCGCTCGTGGATACCAATGTATTCTGACGATGCCTGATACTGTAAGCCTCGAACGTCGTCTGCTCCTGCAACGCCTTGGCGCTCAGGTACTTCTCACTCCAGCCGCACAAGGTATGCGTGGTGCAATCAATAAGGTCATAGAACTACGCACAACTCTTCCTAATACCTGGTATCCTCAGCAATTCTACAATCAGGCAAATCCTCGTGCTCATCGCCTGGGAACCGCTACTGAGATCTGGAAGCAGACAGGGGGGAGCGTGGATATGATAGTAGTAGGTGTAGGGACAGGGGGGACGTTAACCGGGCTGGCCGAGGGATTGCGTGTCTATAAGCCGACAGTAGAAGTTGTAGCGGTTGAACCCGCCTCTTGCGCCGTTCTTTCGGGGGGACGTCCTGGCCCTCATCGTATCGAAGGTCTGGGATCGGGTTTTGTACCCGACACCCTACGTGTGGATCTGATTGACCGTGTAATTCCTGTTACCGATGCTGATGCAGTGGCAACTGCTATCGAGGTAATGACCAGAGAGGGACTCTCAATTGGTATCAGTAGTGGTGCAGTAGCCTGGGCCTCTCTCCAGGAAGCACGCAAAGAACAGAATCGCGGAAAAGTAATTGTAACCGTCTTTCCAAGCGCCGCAGAACGTTATCTTCAGACACTGCTCTTCGATGACTTACGCGCAAATAATTCTCATAAGTGAAAACTCTGGATTCACGACTGTACGTGATGCTCTCTCACTACTCACAAGAATTTCCCAAAACCCATCATTAAAATAAGCCTGGATAGCGTCTGCTAGAAAATGTGACTATTTTTGCTCATTAGATCGTTTAGAATATTAAGCAGTATAGCCCAAGACCATAAAGGGTTTGTAAAAGTTTTCACTGCTTCTGAAATACAGGTTTCAGCATCTGACGCGAGAGGAATGACTGAATGAAGTCCATGCACACGACGTACCGCTTCAACCTGAAGCGTGCTCAATATCAACGTACCCGTATACTAGGAGCGATATTCTGTGGAGTCCTCGTCTTTGTTGCGTCAATAGGCATCTTTCTGGGCCTACTCTTATGGAAGACGTACACGCATGGATTCACCCCTTATCTCAAATGGCAAGATGCACTCCTGTCTCTCTCCTGGTTTATCGCCTTTGTTGCATTGGGCGGGTGTGTAATGATTATCCGTTTCTTGCATGCGCTGCATTCAGGTGTGACTCATGGCATGGTATTGCTGAACGAGGACAGAACAATTACGGTGCGTGATCTCTCTTCTGAGAATCTAAAAAGCATCTTCTGGATTATGAACAGTGCTTTCTGGTGTTTCGTTGCTGCTTTAGTAGGCCTGTTCCCTGCAATTCTGGTCGGCTGGACACTGCATATTCAGAATCCTGTTCTGATGATCGTGACAACAGGTATTGCTATTCTACTGAGCCTCGCTGGTTTGATTGTAAGCGTTATCTCAGTCTTTTTTATTGTTGTTGGATGTATTGGTATTGTCACGTTCTGCCGCAAGCTGGGTTCTTCGCATACATACACGTTAAATAGTCAGGTTATGCTCCGTATCGACAACTTTGTTTTAATGATCAGCTATCCCAGCGAGCGCGAGTCACTGGTGGACTTGAATCTGCTTTCGTTGGAGGATCAGCGTCGCTTGCTCTTTCTGATCCACGAGCGTTGGCTTGACCATCGTCAATTCTGGAGTCCTGAGCTAGGTGAGGAGATCGCTGTGGCACTTGAAACTGCACAACGGAGTCCGGCTCTCGTGTAAGCCCAAAAAGAATTGCGCCTCTTGCATTATCGGGGAGAGTGTGACATAATATGGCGAGAGAAGAAAAGATATTCCTTCAACAAGTTTTCTTGTTAGAAGTATTGACATATACTCCTCCGTGTTGTATAATTTTCCCTTGCCAGTGTGTGTATACTAGTAACAGGAGTGTTATAAATCGTTTATAGCACAGCTCCCAGCAAAGGCCAAGTGACGCACTCAAACGAGTTATTCCTTGTTCCCCATTTAATGAGGATGCATTCACAACCACATGATGTTTAAACCTTCAGCCTTGCGTTTTGGGCGCTACGCTCATACGTCAACAGGTTTCGCAGGTAGAAGGTAACGCTGTGGCGTTTTTTGCTGTTTGTTCACGTTCTTGTTAGTAGTTGGCAAAGATTTTATACTTCCTTACATTCAGGCCAATGTCTGTTAGCTGTGAGCGTGGCGTTTGCAACAGGTATCAATCTGACAGAGCGTCGTCTCTGAATGTAAATCAGTAATTACTCGGAGGGGATAGTGTGGGGGATGGCACAACAGCATTTGTATGTGTAGAGGCGTAGGAGTAACCGCTCATCGCGTGTGCAGGCGGTTACTTTTCTTGTCATAGACCGTTTCACAACACAGGCATTATAAGCAATTATCTTTTTTCCATTGCAGTTTCCGTTACTTTGAAGGGCGCGAATTGTCGTGTCCTTCACATTCCTCTATGGCGATTAGGTGAGAGGAGAATACTCAGTATGGCAGTAAGCACAAGAGCCGTAGCGATACCAGAACGCGTGTCTTTCGCACGTATTCCTGATATACGGCCTATGCCTGGCCTCATTCAGATTCAGCTTGATTCTTTTGAATGGTTTAAGAAAGAGGGCTTACGCGAACTTTTTGATGAAATCTCCCCTATCGAAGAC
Source organism: Ktedonobacteraceae bacterium (assembly GCA_034431765.1). Classification (GTDB taxonomy): domain Bacteria; phylum Chloroflexota; class Ktedonobacteria; order Ktedonobacterales; family Ktedonobacteraceae; genus DASYAN01. Next base: position 28,242 of record DAOUDD010000160.1, read on the forward strand.
TTCACTGGCAAAAATCTGAGCCTGGAGTTTATTGTACCACCAGATCCATTTGGCAAGCCCAAATATCCAGAGGATGAGTGTCGTGACCGCGATGCTACCTTCTCAGCTCCTCTAAATGTGAAGGCTCGCCTTGTCAATAAAGAAACCGGTGAAATCATCGAAAAAGATGTGTTCATGGGTGATTTCCCGTTGATGACGAAAGATGGTACCTTCATCATTAACGGTGCGGAACGTGTAGTTGTAAGTCAGCTTGTTCGTTCCCCTGGCGTCTACTTTACTGTCGATGAAGATGCAACTACTGGTAGAAAGCTCTATGCTGCAAAGCTGATCCCCGGTCGCGGTGCCTGGTTGGAGTTTGAGACCAGCAATAAGAATCTACTGACCGTAAAAATTGATCGCAAACGTAAGATTCCTGTTACGACATTGCTCCGCGCTATCTCTCACCTGGCGAAAGATCAGTGGCATGCAGAGGATCTAGACCTCTCAACCGACCAGGGTATCCTGGATGCTTTTGCGGGCGTTGATACAGATCCAAATGTGCGTTACATTCAAGCAACATTGGATCGCGATCCGGTGAAAAAGGAAGATGAGGCACTGCTTGAGCTTTATAAAAAGCTGCGCCCCGGTGATCCTGCTACATTGGATAACGCTCGTTCGTTGGTGAAAAACCTGTTCTTTAATCCGCGCCGTTATGACCTGGGCAATGTTGGTCGTTACAAGCTCAATCGCAAGATGGACCTTTCGGTTCCACAGAGTCAGCGTATCCTGACGCTTGATGACCTGGTGAATATTATTCGCCGCCTGGTCTCGCTCAACAACGGCAATGGTCGCAAAGACGATATCGACCATCTCGGCAATCGCCGTGTGCGCTGTGTGGGTGAGTTGATTCAAGCTCAGTTCCGCGTCGGTCTGCTGCGTATGGAGCGCGTTGTCAAAGAGCGCATGAGCATTCAGGAGCCGGGTCAGGCAACTCCCAATGCGTTGATTAATATTCGTCCAGTCGTGGCTGCGATGAAAGAGTTCTTTGGTGGTAGCCAGCTCTCACAGTTCATGGACCAGCCTAACGCATTGGCAGAGATTGGTCATAAGCGCCGTCTCTCAGCTCTTGGCCCCGGCGGTCTCTCTCGTGAGCGTGCAGGCTTCGATGTTCGTGACGTGCACGAGTCGCACTATGGACGTATCTGTCCGATTGAGACGCCTGAAGGTCCCAATATCGGTCTGATTGGTAACCTGGCAACCTATGCGCAGATTAACCCGTATGGCTTCATTGAGACGCCATATCGTAAGGTTTACAAACGTCTAAAGGCCAATGACAAGCGTCTGATTGGACGCGAGTTCCGTGGTGTGTTCGGGCGTGAGCGCGAGGATGTCAAGACTGCTGATGGCGAGGTGCTGATCAAGGCTCGTACACGTGTTCGCGTTGACGAGGAACTTTTCAATAAGTTGTCGCAAATTCTCGGCGATGTCGATGTACGTGTGAAACCCTACGTTACCGAAGAGGTGGACTACCATACGGCTGACGACGAGGAAAACTTCTGGATCGCTCAGGCAAATGCCAGACTGTTGGAGAATAATGAGTTTGCAGAAGATCGCGTGCTGGCTCGCTACCAGGGCGAGTTCTTTATGGAGAACTCTGACAATATTGACTACATGGACGTCTCTCCCCGCCAGACTGTGAGTGCAGCGACTGCGCTGATTCCTTTCCTGGAGCATGATGACGTGAACCGTGCGCTGATGGGTGCAAACATGCAACGTCAGGCAGTGCCGCTGTTGCGTCCGCAGTCTCCTATCTGTGGGACAGGTATTGAGCGGCAGATCGCTATTGACTCTGGTCAGGTGATTGTCACTCCCGTGGATGGCGAGGTTGTCTCTGCAACTGGACGGCGCATCGAGGTCGTTGATGAACAGGGTGAAGTTCACGCCTTCCGTCTGCGCAAGTTCGTTCGCTCGAATTCCGGTACCTGTATAAATCAGCGTCCGATTGTCAAGCGCGGCGATATTGTCAGAGCGGGCCAGGTTCTCGCAGATAGCTCTTCAACTGAGAAGGGCGAGCTTGCACTCGGCCAGAACATTCTGGTGGCCTTCATGAGCTGGGAGGGCGGCAACTTTGAGGACGCCATTCTAATTAGCGAGCGTATCGCGCGTGAAGATATCTTTACCTCAATCCACATTGAGAAATATGAGATCGACGCTCGCGATACAAAGCTGGGGCCCGAAGAGATCACGCGTGACATCCCCAACGTGGGTGAAGAGGGTCTGCGCAACCTGGATGAGCGCGGTATCATCTACGTCGGTGCAGAAGTTGGCCCGCAGGATATCCTGGTCGGCAAGATCACCCCGAAAGGTGAGACAGAACTTACTGCCGAGGAAAAACTGCTCCGTGCAATCTTTGGTGAAAAGGCGCGCGAAGTTAAAGATACCTCGCTGCGTGTACCTCATGGTGAGCGCGGCAAGATCATTGAAGTGAAAGTGTTCTCACGCGAAGCCGGTGACGAGTTGCCTCCAGGTGTCAATCAACTGGTACGTGTAAGCATTGCGCAGAAACGTAAGATTGGTGCTGGAGACAAAATGGCTGGTCGCCATGGCAACAAAGGCGTCATTTCACGTGTGCTGCCACTTGAGGATATGCCATTCCTGCCTGATGGTACGCCGGTTGATATCATCTTGAATCCTCTGGGTGTGCCTCACCGCATGAATATCGGACAGATTATGGAAACGCACCTGGGCTGGGCCGCAAACGTACTCGGCTTCAAGATCGCGACTCCAGTCTTTGATGGCGCAACCGAAGAGGACATCGAGGAGTTTCTCAAGCGTGCAGGTTTGCCAGAGACTGGCAAGGTGCAACTCTTCGACGGCCGCACTGGTGAACCATTCGATCATCCCGTTACTGTCGGGTATAAATATATGCTCAAGCTTGCTCACCTCGTCGAAGATAAGGTGCATGCTCGCTCAACTGGTCCATACAGCTTGATCACGCAGCAGCCTCTGGGTGGTAAAGCGCAGTTCGGTGGACAGCGCTTCGGTGAAATGGAAGTGTGGGCGCTGGAGGCGTATGGAGCGGCACATATCCTGCAAGAGATTTTGACCGTCAAGTCTGATGATGTTGTAGGACGTGTTAAGACATATGAGGCCATCGTGAAGGGCGAAAACATCATGGAGCCCGGTGTGCCAGAGTCCTTCAAGGTGTTGGTGAAAGAATTGCAAAGCCTGGGCATCAACGTTGAGGTCCTCAACGAAGATGAACAGAAGATCCAGTTCGTGGAAGATACCTCCAACGATGTAATGCCGGAATTGGGAATTAACTTGTCCGGTTTTGAAGGAGACCAATAGTATAGGGGCTATGCTTTCGTTGTCTTTGAACATCGTTATTGCGGCAACCAGAACGGTTGCCGCAAGTCCCTATTCTCAGGAGAGGTCGCATGCTCGAAGTAAATGATTTTAATGCTATTCGTATCAGCCTTGCCAGTCCCGAGCAGATCCGTAGTTGGAGTTATGGTGAGGTCACGAAGCCGGAAACAATTAACTATCGTACATTGAAACCAGAAAAAGATGGCTTGTTCTGTGAACGTATCTTTGGTCCAACGAAAGACTGGGAGTGCTACTGCGGAAAATATAAGCGCGTGCGCTTCAAGGGTATCGTCTGTGATAAATGCGGTGTTGAAGTAGCACGTTCGAAAGTGCGTCGTGAGCGCATGGGCCATATCGAACTGGCATCCCCTGTAAGCCATATCTGGTACTTCAAGGGAACGCCCAGCCGTATTGGTCTGCTTCTCGATCTCTCTCCTCGTAACCTGGAGCGCATTCTCTACTTCGCGCTGTATGTCGTCACGAATGTTGACGAAGAGGCACGGCAGCGTGAATTGATGCGCCTGGACGAGGAAACCGTAGCACTGGAGCAGAACCTGGACGAGAAAGTCGTCGAGCGTATCAATTCGTTGCGCTCACAGCGCGACACGGCTTTGCGCGAGATGGAACTCCGTTACGGTACCACTGATCGTACAGAGATCGAAGAGCGTCGCGAGCGTGAGCTGGATGAGGCACGCCGTGCGGAGAGCGAGACGCGTGCACAGTTGCGCGAATATATGGGTCAGGCGACGGATGAGGATATCTTCTTCACTCCGACCGATCATATCCTCGTACATAGTGGCGAGACAGTAACTCCTAAACATCTAGATGCGCTAGAGCGCGTTTCTGAGACGACACGCAACACAATTGCCGAAACCGCGCGCCGCGAAATTGAGGCCGCCCAGTCTGAAGGCCGTCGCGAGTCGGATCGTCTTGGTCTGGAATACCAGGGCCAGATCGATTCAGCACAGTCACAGTTGGAACGCGAACGTAACGAAGCTCGTCAGCGCCTTGAACAGCTCCATCGTGACCTCGAAGGTCTGAAGAAGATGGATCTGCTCCAGGAAAATCGTTATCGCGAGCTGAAAGACAATTTCCCCGATGTCTTTCGTGCCGGTATGGGTGCGGAAGCCGTGCGCGAATTGATTTCAGATATCGTGATGGATAAGCTTGCCGCTGATCTGCGTAACGAGATCAACTCAACGGTTGGCCAGCGTCGCAAGAAGGCTACGAAGCGCTTGAAAGTGGTTGAGGCTTTCCGTAAGTCAAACACCTCACCTGAGTGGATGATCCTTACCGTGTTGCCTGTCCTGCCACCTGATCTGCGTCCAATGGTGCAGTTGGATGGTGGCCGTTTCGCAACTTCAGATCTCAATGATCTTTATCGCCGCGTCATCAACCGTAACAATCGACTGAAAAGACTGTTGGAACTCGGTGCGCCAGAGATCATTATCCGCAACGAGAAACGCATGCTGCAGGAGGCCTGCGATGCTCTGATCGACAATGGTCGTCGTGGTCGTGCCGTTGCCGGTTCCGGTAATCACAAGCTCAAGAGCCTATCAGACATGCTCAAAGGAAAACAGGGCCGTTTCCGTCAGAACCTCCTCGGTAAACGCGTTGACTACTCCGGTCGCTCGGTCATCGTGGTTGGTCCTGATTTGAAGCTGCATCAGTGTGGTCTTCCCAAGCGTATGGCTCTGGAGTTGTTCAAGCCATTCGTCATGCGCAAACTGGTAGAGCAAAACTTCGCACACAACATCAAGAGCGCCAAGCGTTTCGTTGAGCGAGTCAAACCTGAAGTGTGGGATGTGCTTGAGGATGTGATTAAAGATCATCCAGTGCTGTTGAACCGTGCGCCTACACTGCACAGACTGGGTATCCAGGCCTTTGAAGCTGTCCTTGTTGAAGGTAGTGCTATCCAACTACACCCTCTCGTCTGTTCGGCCTTTAACGCCGACTTCGACGGTGACCAGATGGCTGTGCACGTACCGCTCTCGGACAAGGCGCAGGATGAGGCGCGTCAGTTCATGATGTCAACTCGTAACCTGCTGGCCCCTTCCTCTGGTGATCCTTCCATCGGTGCTAGCCAGGATATGGTGCTCGGCTGCTTCTACCTGACGCAGGATCGTCCAAACCAGCGTGGTGAAGGTCGAGTCTTTACCGATGCGACCGAAGCGTTGCTGGCATATCAGCACGGCGTAATTGATCTACAGGCTCCTATCAAAGTGCGCCTGGGCAGCATTGATGTCTACAATCAGCCGCCCCCTGAGCAGCCGCAGTCCCACACAAGTTCACAGCTCGTGCAGACTACGGTTGGCCGTATCATCTTCAACGAAGCGTTGCCAGAGCGTCTACGCTTCCGCAACTACGCGATGAAGAAAGAGTACCTGAGACAGGTTATCGGCGACTGCTTTAAAGAATATGGCCGTTTGAAGACAACTGACCTGGCCGATGACATCAAGCGTCTGGGCTTCTCTTACGCGACAAAGGCCGGTGCGACTGTCGCTATCAGTGATGTCAAGGTACCAAGTGGGAAGCTGGATGAGCTTGCAAAGGCGGATGCAAAAATTGCCGAGCTTGAAGAGCAGTACCACGAAGGTTTGATCACTGAGAACGAGAAATATCAGCAGACGATCAATACCTGGAGTGAGGCAACCGAAAACGTGACCAAGATGGTGCGTTCAGTTCTTGACCCCTATGGTTCGATCTATACCATTGCTGAATCAGGCGCGACGAAAGCAAAGTTCCAGCAGATTCGTCAGTTATCAGGTATGCGCGGTCTGATGACCAATCCGTCTGGTAAGATCATCGATATCCCTATTCGCGGAAACTTCCGTGAAGGTCTGAGTGTGCTGGAGTACTTCATCAGTACACATGGTGCTCGTAAAGGTCTCGCAGATACCGCTCTGCGTACGGCTGAGTCAGGGTATCTCACACGCCGCTTGATCGACGTGGCACAGGATGTCATCGTCAATGAAGAGGATTGTGGGACGACTGATGGCATTCTGATTACTGATGAAGAATCCAAGGAGATGAACCTCGAAAATAGCCGCTCTCGTCTCATCGGTCGTGTCCTGGCAGAGCCAATACCTGGCTTTGACCACTTGGAGGTCAATGAGGAACTCACAGATGAAGATGTAAGCGAACTGATGAGCAAGAGTGTCAAGGCAATTCGCGTCCGTTCAGTTCTAGCCTGTCAATCGCCGCGTGGCATCTGTCGCAAGTGCTATGGACGTGATCTGGCAGCAAATGCACTGGTACGTAGCGGAGCAGCAGTGGGCATCGTTGCAGCTCAATCCATTGGTGAGCCTGGTACACAGCTTACCATGCGTACCTTCCACACTGGAGGTATCGCGGGTGCGCAGGGTGACATCACACAGGGTCTCCCACGTGTAGAAGAACTCTTCGAGGCGCGTGTGCCAAAGGATAAAGCTGAGATCAGCGAAATTGACGGTGTTGTCGAGATCGTTAAGGATGAGGCAACTGGAGCGCGTACGGTTCGCGTTGTTTCCACCAACGTCTTCTTTGATGAGTACCCTGTAGCCGCTGGTGTCGAAGCTAAAATTCTGGTAAACGAGCACGATCATGTGCAGAAAGACCAGATCGTCCTGCTGATGAAGGATGAAAACGGCGGCGAACCAGTCCCAGTTCCGGCACGCAGTGAGGGCGAAGCTGTCATCACCCAGGAAGGCTGGCTGGCTATTCGCTCAGAAGAGCGTGACGAGCGCTCTTACCCGGTTCCGGCAGCGCGTAACATCACTGTAGCAAACGGACAGAAAATTCTGGCGGGTCAGGCGATCACCTCTGGTCAGCGAGACCCACAGGACGTTCTGCGTATTCAGGGACGCGAATCGGTGCAATTGTACCTTGTCAAAGAGGTGCAGCGCGTCTACCGTAATACAGGTGTGTATATTCACGATAAGCATATTGAGGTCATCGTGCGCCAGATGTTGCGCCGCGTCAAGGTCGATGATCCAGGTGATACCGATATGCTGCCAAATGATCTGGTTGATCGTTTTGTCTATGCAGATACCAATGCACGCGTCCTGGCAGAAGGTGGAGAGCCGGCAACAGCCTCAACCGTTCTGCTTGGTGTGACCAAGGCATCCCTCAATACCGATAGCTTCCTGGCCGCAGCCTCCTTCCAGGAGACCACACGCGTGCTGACAGAAGCCGCAATTGAGGCACAGACAGATCACCTGGTTGGCTTGAAAGAGAACGTCATCATTGGTAAGCTGATACCGGCCGGTTCTGGTATTGCCCAACGACGGCGTGATCAGATAGCCCGTCAGCAAGCGGCGGCAGCACGTGTTGCCGCTCAACAACCAGTTGTCGCCGGTATTGTCGCTGGAGGTTCTGGCTCTAATGGCATCGACGCTCCATTGGGCCTGACTCTTGACAGTGCTGACGATGAGTGATATCATATGCAACCGCATATATATGAAGAAGAGCACGCGGATAGCAAAAAATCTATGCTATCCGCGTATAGCGAAAGTAGAACGAGGACAGGGAGGATTGTTCCTTGCCGACAATGAATCAACTGGTCCGAAAGGGCCGCTCGAACAAACAGAAAAAGGTGAAGGCCCCCGCGTTACTCTATTCGTATAACGCGTTGAAGAACAGGACCTCCCGTCTGCGTGGATCACCCCAGAAGCGAGGAGTCTGTACACAGGTCCGTACCATGAACCCGAAGAAGCCGAACTCGGCCATGCGTAAGATTGCCCGTGTTCGTCTCTCAAACCAGATGGAAGTTACGGCGTACATTCCTGGTGAGGGTCACAATTTGCAGGAGCACTCGGTTGTGCTCATTCGTGGAGGTCGTGTAAAAGACCTACCAAGTGTTCGTTATCATATCGTCCGTGGTACACTGGATAGTGAAGGCGTTTCTAAACGCCGTCGCGGTCGCTCAAAATATGGAGCCAAGCGTCCAAAGCCCGGACAGGCGGCAGCTCCAGCAAAGGGCGGTAAGAAATAAGTACGCTCCCTATGGTTTCTCTGGCAGAGACATGATACACTAGTCGCGTCCCTGCCTCCCTCAGTTGCCTGGCGACAAAAGGCAGCGGAAACCATACAGCGGTAGCAAGTCGGTAAATCACACGTCATCGTAGCTGAAAGAATACAACTTTTCTCTATGATGAGAGTCGGGTGTTCTCCGGTTCAGCGTTGCACTCTGGCACGTACTGAGAACACAGCAAGCAGCAGGAAGCATAACGTACTCATGCTGGTTTGCTGAAATGTGGAAAGGCACCCGCGTGTAGGCGTCCGAGAGACAGAGCGAATTCTGTATAGAAAGTTGCTCAGTCGAATCGACGCCTTTTCTGGTGTTCATCACGGGGTGTATTCCTGAGCAGGTAGCTGATTCAATTGACACACTGAGGAGGCAAATGTGCCAAGACGTAAGAGAGCTGTGCGACGGCCAGATGTGCCGGATGCAAAATACAAGAGCAGAAATGTAGCTCGCTTTACCAGTAAGTTGATGATTGATGGCAAGCGCAGTCTGGCTGAGCGAATCATTTATCAGGCGTTTGATCTTATTGAGGCTCGCCAAAAGCGTGCACCTCTCGATGTATTCGAGCAGGCGCTGAAGAACTCAACTCCAAGCATCGAAGTCAAGCCACGTCGTGTAGGTGGTTCAACATACCAGGTCCCGGTAGACGTACGTCGTGATCGCGGTAACGCGCTGGCGATGCGTTGGCTGATCCGTGCTGCCCGCACACGTTCGGGCAAATCCATGTCAGAGAAGCTTGCTGGTGAACTGATGGATGCGGCGGCGGGTCAGGGTGCAACTATTAGGAAGCGTGAGGAGACTCACAGGATGGCGGAGTCAAATAGGGCCTTCGCTCATTATCGTTGGTAAGAAAAGATCATGGCTAGAGAATTCCCACTCGAAAAAACACGCAATATTGGTATCATTGCTCATATTGACGCTGGTAAGACAACCACTACAGAGCGCATTCTCTTCTACACGAAGAAAATTCACCGTATCGGTGAGGTGCACGAAGGTGCTGCGACAATGGACTGGATGCCCCAGGAGCAAGAGCGCGGTATCACGATTACTTCCGCTGCTACCACCTGTTTCTGGCAGGATCATCGTCTCAATATCATTGATACTCCAGGTCACGTCGATTTTACTGTTGAAGTTGAACGCTCTCTGCGCGTCCTCGATGGTGGCGTTGTGGTCTTTGATGGTGTTGCCGGTGTCGAGCCACAGTCCGAAACTGTATGGCGGCAGGCAAACAAATATAACGTTCCACGTATCTGTTTTGTCAATAAGATGGACCGTACCGGTGCTGACTTCTGGCGCTGTGTTGGTATGATTCGTGAGCGTCTTGGTGCGGTTGCGGTGCCGATTCAAATTCCTATCGGTAGCGAGTCTGACTTCAAAGGCTTTATTGATCTCATCACTCAGCAGGCTGTGGTCTTCACCGATGACCTTGGCACCAAGTCTTCACATGTCGAGATCCCAACCGCGTTACAGTCGGAGTTCGAGCAGCATCGCGAGGCGATGTTAGAGCGCGTGGCTGAGACTGATGAGGAACTGACTCTGAAGTATCTTGAGGGCGAGGAGATCAGCGAGGCTGAACTGGTCGCAGCTCTACGCCGCGCAACCATCGCAAGTAAACTCGTTCCTGTACTATGCGGTAGCTCACTTAAGAACAAAGGTGTACAGGCGATGCTCGATGGAGTTGTTGCCTATCTGCCTTCTCCACTCGATATCCCTGCCCCTACCGGTATTGATCCTGACACGGAAGAGACAGTAACCCGTGAAGTGAAAGACGATGCGCCTTTTAGCGCTTTGGTCTTCAAAATCGTCTCAGATCCATTTGTCGGTCGGCTCTCCTATATGCGTGTATACTCTGGTACCCTTGCCAAAGGTGCTTCCATTGAGAATACAACGAAGGGCAAATCCGAGCGTATCGGACGCCTGCTTCGTATGCATGCAAATCATCGCGAAGATATTGACGAGATTCGCGCTGGTGACATCTGTGCTGCTGTCGGTTTACGTAATACCTTTACTGGTGACACGCTTGCCGATGCACAGAAACCAGTGGTCCTGGAGTCGATTCAGTTCCCTGAGCCAGTGATTGAGCGAGCTGTTGAGCCAAAGACACGTGCTGATCAGGATAAGATGGGCATCGCTCTCAATAAGCTTGCTGAAGAAGATCCGACCTTCATTGTCCACACTGACGAGGAGAGCGGACAAACGATTATCAAGGGCATGGGTGAGTTGCACCTGGATGTTATTATTGATCGTATGTTCCGCGAGTTCAAAGTCGAAGCGAATGTGGGACGCCCGCAGGTGTCGTATCGTGAAACAATCACGAAAGAGGCACAGGCACAGGGTAAGCACGTTCGTCAGACAGGTGGTCATGGTCAGTATGGCGATGTCTGGCTACGCGTAGCACCAAATGAAACCGGCAAGGGCTTTGAGTTTGTGAACGCCATTGTCGGCGGTGTTGTGCCTAAAGAATACATCAAGCCGGTTGAAAACGGCGTTCGCGAGACGTTGGAAAATGGCATTATCGCCGGCTTCCCGTTGATCGATGTCAAAGTTACTCTGTACGATGGTTCATATCATGATGTAGACTCAAGCGAAATGGCTTTTAAAACCGCTGGCTCGATTGGTATCAAGAATGCGGTTCAGAAGGCAGCTCCAATCATCCTTGAGCCTATGATGAAGGTTGAAGTAACAACCTCCGAAGAGTTCTACGGAGATGTGATCGGCGACCTCAACCGCCGCCGTGGCATAATCCAGGGCATGGAAAATAGTGGGACGATGTACGTGGTACGGGGAAATGTTCCTCTTTCCGAAATGTTCGGCTACGTGAGCGACCTCCGTTCTATGACCAGCGGGCGTGCGAGCTACACGATGGAATTCTCGCACTATGATCCCGTTCCAAAAAATCTTGCTGATGAGATCATTGCAAAACGATCAAATCGGTAAGGATGTTTCAGTAAATAGGGCATCTGTACAGATGCCCTTCTATCTGACTTAGTGCTTATTCGGAACCTGAGTGTCGAGCGAGAGCCGCGCTCAAGCGGCTTTGGTTTTCGCATAAGATCTTAGATAGGTGATTTCGGGGCCTTTATTTCTCGTGTCCCCATAAACTCCTGTCAGCAATTTTCTAGCATTGCTTTGTGTTGTATTAACTGAATTCTCCGAGACCGGTGCCGAATTCAGGGAACAGGCCTACCGGCTTTTAAAATCATTTTTGCACTAGTATCCTGTGCTTAAAAACAGGGTAAACATTTTGAAGAAGAGGATTAGAAATGGCGAAGAAGAAGTTCGAGCGGACAAAGCCGCATGTGAACATTGGAACGATTGGACACATTGACCATGGCAAGAC
>DAOUDD010000161.1:0-20671 GCA_034431765.1 Ktedonobacteraceae bacterium
TTTCAGGAAAGTACTCATACCGATGTTCATAGTGATCATACTATCTATGAATACCGCGATCTTCCCGAAGTCCCTCGGCCCGCACCAGAAGCTGTAGCACTCGAAAATAACCACGCTTAAAGCCGAACAAAAAGAGCATCAGACAAAGCAAGCTATCTGATGCTCTTTTTTGTAGATAATCTAATTATGTATGTGAAGAATATGGCTCCTCCATCGGCGCACTGCTCTCCTGACCAGCCTCCACATTCGTTCCTTCATCACTCATGCGTTTTTTTGTGCCTCGCCCAAAGCGCAACCAGAAGAGCACAAAGGCTGTCAGGTACAGTAGTGAGGCACAGATAAAGACGGATGAATAGCCAACCTGCTTGATCAGGAAACCGCCGATAGGAGTACCAATGGCCCAGGCTACCTGATTTGCCACCTGATAGCTGCTATTAGCAACACCGCGACGCTCTCTCGTGACCACTTCCATTGAGAAGACCTGCAAAATCCCTTGCGACATATCCATAAAGCCCTGGCGCAAGGGGTACAGCACAGCAGCCAGAGGCAATATACTTGTCACCCCTAATAGCAGCATAAGGGGAAGCGCAATGAGACGTGGTACGAGAATTGTTGCCACCTGGCCCGCGCGTAGAGCCACAAGAGGGGCTAGTAATGTTCCCAGCGCATTCATCCCATTTGCGATGGCGTCAAGCACGCCAAATAGAGCGACATGGGCTCCCAGATGGCTTACGAAGTACAGATTAAAGTATGGAATGAACATGCCTGCTCCCAGCCCAATGAGTCCCCAGACTGCTATCATTACAAAGAACGGACCTGTCAGCAGCGAACGCTTATCTACATCTCCCCACCAGGTCTGTAGACGTCTAGAAGTTATAAGAAGCGAGCGCAAGGCAATGCTCGATTGCCTTCCTGAAGCCAACCCTTGAGCACTTCTAAAGGGGCGGTCATCATCCATGAGAAAGAGCGGAACGAAGCTTGGAGCCGCGATAATGCCAGCAAATAATAATGTAAGCTGATAGGAACGGGCTTGTGTTTGCTCGACGAGCATCCAGTTCAGCCAGTGAGGGAGAGATGTCATAAACCAGGGCATGCTACGCAACCACACGGGGATTGCCCCTCCCACAACCTCGCCAAGTACGGTCGCAATCAGGGTGACGACGATATTTAGACTGAAGAGATGAGGACGTTCCAGAGGGGTGCTATGAGCAGTCAGGAAAGGAGCATTTACAACGAGCAGAAAGGCTGCACCAACGCCCAGCAGGAAGACGCTGCTGAAAAGCAGCACAGGCTCACGAAACAGAAGTTGCCCCGCACCTGCTATACCAATTCCTACGCTTGCCCAGATGAGCAAACGCTTTCCACCAAAACGATCATAGCAGAATCCTGCGGGAAAGATAGCCAGGCCAGCACCGAGCGTGCCCGCAAAGAGCAATAGACCAATAAAGCCGGTATCATATCCCAATGCATCTAGATAGAGATTATAGAGGACCAGGATGATACCGGCGCTTACCCCACTCAGCGCGTAGCTGAATAGGTACAAACGGGCGTTACGCTGAAACTGTCCGAACTGCCACACATAGCTAACGACTTGTCGGAACATCTCTAAACTTACTGGCAGGCTCATTCACAGTTGAAGCACTTTTTAACTTACTGGCAGTTACTGCAGATGTATCTTGAACAACAGTATTTCCAGCTTTTACCACCTGTTCGGTCGGCGCTTTTTCCTCCATCAGCATACGATAGCCTGGACTTTTAAACTCCAGACCTGTTTGCTCAGCAGCGGGAATTTCTTTCTCTTTCTGACGGAGCAAGCCGGGAAGGAAGAAAGCCTTGAGCACTGTCTGTACCTGCACAGTGCGTGCACGAAACTCGATTACCGCATCGGCGACCTTGTCCGAACCTTCATCGACCTTTCTATCGACAGTGTGCATAGTAGACGGTACCCTGGCAACGGCCTTTGCGACGCTGCTCTCATTTTCGTTGGGAGGAACGCCGCGAATTGCGGCCTCGCTGGTCTTATTCACGCTCTCGACTGTGGGCCGCAACATCTTGACAAAATTAACCTTCTCGCGCACCCAAGACATACCAAAGAGGAGACCAGCATTAAACGCCAGTGCCAGCAAAACAAACACGAGCAAAAACAGGCAGATAATAATAGCGGCAATCAGGCCCGGTACCTCAAGCAGAGGTGTGGTAGCTAGCACGAAACTGAACATTAGATCTCTCCTCTCCCGTTCGCATTCGCGGTGCGCATTGCCTCTAACTGCTGTTGCCGCCGCTGCTCCGCACGACTACGTACCTGTCCTTTACCCAGGAATGTACGCACCACGCCCTGGCCTGCCACAACCGCTGCGACCGTGCGCACCGCAGGGCCAAGCGCGAACTCCGAAGCGAGCTGTGTCGTATTGCCAATAGTGGAGACGGTATGTCCAGCAGTCTTTGCCGTATTCTGAACAATGCCCACGGTCTCCTGAACCGAAGCGACCAGGGGCTTCATCTCGTCGCGTATCGTCGATACGGCGCGAATAACCATCACAACCGAGTATATCTGGAAGAGAGTTGCCACAATTAACAGGAGCGCCAGGAGAATCAAGAAGACATATAAGACTCCCTGTAACGCATTGAAAATGGCGGCCAGGACCAGGCCGACAACCAGGACGACCAATGCTCCAATTCCTACGATGAGTGCATATCTCTTTGCCGCTTGCATAACGTGCCTCCCAATACAATTTGAGTGTAATCTCGTTCATTATAGCGCAAAAACGAAACAGTAACGGATCTTCAGTAAGAAGTGCTGACTATTTTACAGTCCTCTACATCAATACGTCTGTCTAGCCAGGGTAAGAACACTTCAGAAGATGACTCTCTACAACTAGTACGCATATAAGCCTCTATAGGACTCCACTCCTGCTAGCACAGAAAGCAACCTTGCAACTATTTTGAGGAAGATCAAGGCTTTCTTCTCCAGGCGGGCGTCAACGTTGCGCTTCATCTTCATCCGAAGCCCTGCTGTAAAACGTAATCAAAACAGAGTCTTTGTCTGGTATTATCGGTCCATAAGAGATATACCTCACCTTATAGAATAGAAAAGGAGGAAAGTTACACATGATTATTCCATCTCTGACTCTTCCTTTCGGCGTCATCGGTGCAGTATTCAGTATTTCAGTAAGCTTTCTCATCTATCTGGCTATTGCGGCCATTGTTGGTCTCGTCGCAGAGTCACTTATCGGCTGGCGCTTACCCTTTGGAGTGCTGGGCGCGGTTCTTGCCTCGCTGCTTGGTATTTGGCTGCTGACAGATGTTATCACTGTCAATATTCCCGGCGACCTGACGATTGCCGGTCAGCCAATACCTATCATCAAGGCACTGTTGGGAGCGATTATCGTCGTTGCTCTCTGGCACTTGATCACATACCCGGCCTGGCATCGCCGTCGCCGCTACTACTACCGTCGCCGTGTTTAGCACGTGACAAATTGTCCTCATGAGTATAACTCATCCCGAATGTGAAACGTCATGCGCCGCTGGAGCACCACTCCCGATGAGGTTAAACACGACCTCAGAAGATATCATTGGCGAAGGTGAGAGAATCTACGCGCGCTGGGCGCTCTGAAGTGCCGTCCCTCCCTATGACGGTAAACCGTGGGCGTTCCTCGTCGGTGAAAGGAACTGCTCGGGTGGACAAGGAGATCAGACAGGACCTTCTGCGTTCCCCACAGCATCTGATTCATCACCGTGGGGAGAGGCGGCATTTTCAGAGCGCCTGCTGCGTCCGATTTCCGCTATATTTGCCCTTGCCTTCCCCTTCGCCAACGGTATCGATTTGGTAGTGTTGACAAACGTGAGAGAACCTACAGAGTGCCCTTTCTGGACCCTGCCCCTCTCCGTTCCTCCTGACACTCACGTTCACCAACGCTATCAAAGTTTGGGACGCCTCATATTTCTTGCCCTCTCGCCCCCTCACACATTCTCAGTATTTTGTTAGCTGCACCTATAATTCAGTTTATGCTTAATGGTATTAACACATTTATGCATAGCAATGGTTTGCTCAAATAAAGCAGCCAGCAAGCGATACGCTACTCATTTGGGAAAGAGTTTTTCTCAGAACAATGTGCCTGCCTATTTGCGACATTGGAGACAGTCAAACGTATTATTCTCATACAGCATTTTTAAGAGGTGCTGCAAAAACGCGTAGAAAACATATTGGCACCTTATAAAAAGGATGAAATCCGGTAGTCTTGCAGCAAAAGAAGGGTCACAGCGTGGTAGAATGGTTAGGAGCTTGTCGGAGTTCAGCATCTCTCCTGAAACCGAGTCTCGGCAGTATTGACATTCTTATGTACACTACTACTAGCTAGTATTGCGCTTTATCTTAATGGACTAGAATCGTAACCAGAGGAATGCTCCTGGAAGGACGATTTCCTATAAATAAAGAGAGGACAATTAACGCATTGCGTAAGGTACTGCAACAAACGGCCCTAAAGACCGCGCATCAGCGTTACTATGGAGGATAATACGTGGAAGCACAAACGGATCTTCAGACCTACCTTGAGCAAGGTCGCAGTGCGCTAGCGCAGGGGCAGGGACGAGAAGCTGCTATTGCCTATGCCCACAGTGCGCAAATAGAACCGAACAATCCGGCAGTTCACCTTGGACTCGCCGAGGCAAATCTTGCACTCGGTAATTACGGTGTGGTTCAGATGGCGGCTCACAAAGTCCAGGAGCTACAACCAGGAGGGGGAAATGAGTCACGTATCGCTCAGGCCTTACTTGATCTATTGGACCGGCGCTACGAGCGTGCGTTACAGAGCGTGGATGCCGTCGTGCAAGAAGATCCTGGCAATGCCTACGTTCACGCGCTTCGTTCGTATCTGTTGCGTGCTATAGGGCAAGCTTACGATGCAAATCTCGCTCGTGCACGCGCCTCCCGTCTCTCATATGGGGGACGCTTTGAAAACGCTTTCCCAGCCCTTGATCCTCAGCAGATCAAAGCAGCACAGCCGGAGCCATTGCCCGTTCAGCAACAGCAGGTAGAACCCTCAAACAGGCATATTCAGAAAGAACGCAATGAGCGCATAGACACCGCAAGCTGGTCGCGCCCAAATTCCACCCGACGTAGCGTGCTTCGTATTAGCTTCTTCATGAGTCAGCATCCCGGTCTCATCACGAATATCTTGATCAGCATTAACGTTATTGCTTACCTGCTTCTGGCTCTTGCAGCTCATAGTTTCGATATTGATGCTATCACCGCTACTATTTACGGCGGACAGAACACACTGTTTATTAAAGAAACGGGAGACTACTGGCGTATCTTCACAGCAATGTTTGTACATTTTAACCTCGCACATATTGGGCTCAATATGCTCTCGCTCTTCTTCATGGGGCGTGTTGTCGAGGTAGTATATGGCTGGTGGCGTTACCTGATTATCTATCTGGGTTCAGGTATCGTTGGTGGAATTGTGACATTCTTCTTATTACCTGTAAACACCGTTTCAGCGGGTGCCTCTGGTGCAATCTTTGGTGTCTTTGGCGCACTGGGAATTTTCTACCTGGTCAACCGTAGAGCGCTCGGTGGCTACGGTGGTGGTGGAATCGCTAACTGGCTCTTCTGGCTTGTACTAAACCTCGCCTGGGGCTTCACCACTCCTGGAATCGGTATCGTTGACCATATTGGCGGCCTGATTGGGGGTATGGTGCTCTCGCTGCTTCTCATTCCCAAACTCGGCAGAAGGTAAAATAGCGACGGATAAACACTGCCTGCTTCTTGGTCCCTTCTGTACACTAAAAATAGGAAGTTGAGCTTGCAATCTCGCTGTGACCCGGCTGAGTCACATTGATCCCTTCCATGAGTCGTACGTTTCTTGCGGCACATGGGGAAATGATCCTATCCATGCCCTTTACCCCCCTGCTCAACTTCCTTTCTTCTTTCTGGCACCATTTCTCCTTCATACTTTCGCAACCGGAAATTGTAGTTCCGTAAGATACTCGGCAGGGTCCAACTCCCCTCCATACTTCAGGCGCACCTGGCGAGCCGGGCTAGTGACCTGATAGCCGTTCTCTTTCATCCAGCGATAGAGGGCTGCATATGCCTGACCCAGAAAAAGGTCAGCACCTACATGAACGGTGCAAGCCATCAATCCACCGGGTAATGTTCGGATGCTTATCTGCTCATTGCCTGAGAGGGGAGAGGATAGCGGAATGGCTGTTTCTAAATCAATAAACAAGCCATCATCCCGTTGCTGCGTTCTAGAGTGCAGCAGGAGTACTATTGGTGATCCAGGATAGACATCTTGCTGCTGCAAGTAGCTCACAACTTTTTCAGAGGACTTTCCCAGGTACCATCCAGTGGGACCATTTCACGAATTGAGGCTACAAGCAAGGCATCCACCTGTTTCAAGAGCACATCGTAGACTGGCATTTTCCCCTCCTGTTCAATCTGGTGCAGTCGGGCTGCAATACGCGTCAGACGTGCTTGCTCGGTCTCGATCATCTGTTGCATTTGGGCCTGTTTGAGGGTAAACATCCCTCGCAACTGCTCAAGGGAGAGACCTTTCTCAACGAGCTGGGCAATCTGTTCCAGGGAAAATCCTAGATCTCTGAGGGCTAAGAGCCGATTCACGCGCGGCAGTTGATCAAGCGAGTAATAACGATAGCCAGTATCTGGATCGAGCAGAGCTGGTTTGAGCAAGTCAATCTTTTCGTAGTGACGAAGGGTGGCAATTGAGACATGAGCTACCTGAGCGAATTCACCTATTTTGAGTATGCTATTTCTACCATTCCCTCTTGCTGCTGAGAAACGCTCATACAAGCCTGGCATCCAGCATTTACACAGGCTTTTGTCCACTCACCACAAAGCCTCCTACTCGCGCGAAAAAGCGTTGTTCTTGTTCTGCCTGCTCCAGTGCCTCCCAGAAACGCGTCAATTCCTCCTCTGAGACGATGCCTGAGTTCTGAGCACGTTGTAATATGCCATGGAAAGCCCTCTGGAAAAAGAGGTAGTCGAGGGGCATTAGCCTTCCCTCCACCCGGATACCGCTCAGCCCGACATCTCGAAAGAGTCCGGGCAGTTGTCGCCCCATCCATCCCTGCACCATCTGGTCGCATGCTGCGTGAATCACCCTACGAGCTAGAGCGCGGTCGGGGATATCGACGGCAATCAGATCCATATCGCCATCGGCAACTACAATTCGTGCACCCGGACGTGCGACGCGCACCATTTCAGCCAACGCCCGCTCTGGTTCGCGCAAGTGCCCTAAAACACGTGAAGCCTGACATCCATCAAAGCTCGCGTCCACGAAAGGCAACTGTGTGGCATCAGAAAGCACATATTCCACTGGAAGCCGTGCCTGGAAAGATCATCAAGGGCTTGATTCCCTGTAGTTGTAAGTAGTTCTATGTTCACTGATCCCCCCTTCTACATGCAATGCTACTGGAAATCCGGTTCGGGCATGGCTGAGACGCAACTTGTGGAGGGCTGCGTCTGCGGATCACTCAGGAAGTCCTGCATGATGCTGTCGGGACAGCTATTGGTCATGAAGACGCCGTGACCGATGCCGGGGAATGAGACGAGATAACTCTTGCTCAGCGTTTGCGCAGCCTCCTTTGCATTCGAGAGCGGCGTGATGGGGTCGTACTGACCGGAGAGGATGAGCGTCGGCACAGAGCTTGTCACGGGTTGATGTTGCTCCGCTGGCGCAGTCTTATCTGACCAGATCTGACAGACACCGTAACTTGAGTCCAGGCTCGCCAGCATATTTGGTTTAATGGCGGGGCGTACAGCATCGGCAGACTTATCAAGTGCATCCTTTGTTGTTAACGCCATGTCTTCTCCACAGGTGACAGAGTAATACATGCCATAGCTAATATCGTTTCTCAGAACCAGTTCTCCGTAAAAGCGCTGGAGTACTGTATAATCGCCTTTATCTACCTGCGTGATCGTCTGAGGAAGGATAGGAATGAGCTGGGTAACATACAGAGCGCTGTAGAGCCAGTTCGCAAAGGCATCGCCATTGAGCAGAATCTTGCCGTACTTCACATCAGTAAAGGTCACTGGCTGCGCATTCAATCTATCAACGAGCGTGTAGAACGTATCCTGCAAATTTGAGTATTTGCTATTGCAGCTCTGGCTGGTGCTACAGCCCTGGAAGAGCACGTCATAGGCATGCTGCGTGACCGCTGGAAAGCCTGTATAGAGGTTTTCTTGCGCTGGAAGCGTTGAGTCGAGGATGACGCTGCGTAAGTCGTTCGGGAACAGGCGCATGAAGGTCAGGGCTAGCCGTGTTCCGTATGAGACACCATATAGATTCACATTCTTTAAGCTCAAAGCCCGGATCAGATCGTGCACATCGGTAGCATTGGCAATAGTCGTATACGCCGGGACATCAATACCCGATTGGACCAGGCGATCATGGCAGGTCTGACCCGCTTTGATATACATGTTGTTCGATGTGTCGCGATCAATATTCTGATCCTTGGTCTGGTTCTGCAAATCAGTGAGTTCTTTACAATCTAACGAGGGGGTTGAGTGACCGGTTCCACGCTGATCGAGCAGGATAAATTGATGACCCAGCGTGATCGAATCAAGATTCATTGATGTAATATAGTTCCCAAGATCATCCAATGCCGCTCCACCTGGTCCACCGGCCAGGTAGAGTATCGGTCCACCATCGGGAACTGCATGAGCCGGTTGATAGATAGCAACAGCAAGCTCGATCTTCCTGGCTGGCTTATCGCGATTCTCAGGCACCGAGAGAAAGCCACAGCGCACCTGTTGCCCTTCTGTCAGTCCCGAACCCACAGTAAAGGGACAGGGGGCAAAGCGAAACGCCTTACTCGTTTGCAAGGGTGCAGGTGTGGTAACCGTAGTAGAAGTTGTTCTGGATGAGGATTGCACAAACGAGGAGATTGCGTACAATCCTGCTGCGATTAGCACCAGTGCAAGTGAGACGGCAAGGATGATGTATAATCCACTGCGACTCTTGCGTCGTGGAGCGACCGAAAATGCTGGAGCAGGATGTGGCATTCCTGGTTGCGGTGTAAAAAATTGTCCGGGGGATGCAGGAAATGGTCCTGGCTGGGGTGTGGAAGGTGGTAGTGGAAATGGCACAGGTGTTGAGCCTGATGGGGGTCTCGAATATGCAGAAACTGATGATTGTGAAGAAGCATTTTGCACACGTTGCCCATTAGCAGAAGTAGTTTGAGAAGGCGATGCATCCGGTTTTGCGCTGTATTCGTAGTACGGGCCTTCTTCATAGAGAATCGGGCGTGCCTCTTCCTGCTTTATACTATCGTGCTGCTTATTCCGTTGAGCTTCATTGTTCATCTCTATACATACCTTTCAACCTTCTGGCAACACACGCCAACAAGGATCTAGCACCATTTTTCTCCTTCACGAAGAAAAGAGAAGTATTTTCTACAGAAGGAGCATCTTTACTCTTTTCTATCGGCCTAGCAGCACGATACCTGCTTATAATACGTAGTTTTCCCTCTCTTTGCAAGCAGGGTTTCTTTGAAAATCAGCAAACACAATCACGTGGGGAGTAGACTGAAGCTGGACACAATTCCCTATAAATGACAAAACCTACTCTCTACGACCTGATTTGATAGCTTAGCTTTGATCACTTAGTTTTCATCCTGCTCCACCAGTTCTGCCACAATCTTGCCTGAGAGGGTTACTAACGGGATGCCTCCACCCGGATGCGTGCTTCCACCGACGAAGTAGAGTCCTTTGATACCACGAGCACGATTGCCAGGACGTATAAAGGGAGCCATGCGTGCGTTGGACGAGAGTCCATAGATTGAACCCGCATTGGAGCCGTAGCGCTGCCAGAAATCCTCTGGTGTGAGCATTTGTTCGCAGACAATATGCTCTTCCAGATCAGCCAGATCTATCTGCTTGTATGAGGCCAGCCGCCGCAAAATCGCGTTTCGGTAGGCAGGTGCATCACGCTGCCAGTCGCTCTTCTCTGTCAAATAAGGCGCGTTCACCAGCACAAACAGATTCTCGTGTCCAGCAGGGGCTTGAGAGGAATCAGTTCGCGTTGTTGCACAGATATAAACTGTTGGACTCTGCTGTGGCCTATGGCGCACAAAGAGATCGGTGAACTCCGCTCGATAGTCCGTGGAGAAGAAGATATTGTGATGTGATAATTGGGGATACAGCTTATCGGTGCCCAGCAACAGGACGAAGCCTGAGCACGATGGCTCCAGATGCTCCAGGCGTCGCACCAGCCGAGGATTACGCACAGCAGGCGAGAACAGTTCGCGGTGCGTCGTCACCACATCGCTGTTTGCCACCACGATCTCGCTGCGCAACACACGCCCATCGTCGAGCACAACCCCACGTGCGTGACCTCGCTCGATGAGGATACGCTGGACATTGCAACCTGTCTCAATCTCTACACCCAGCTCGGACGCCAGACGTTGTAATGCCTGAGCAAGCTTGTAAATTCCTCCGCGTGGATACCAGCCACCCGCAGACATTTCAATGTAGGGGATGATGCTGTAAATCGCAGCAACCTGGTACGGTGAGGAGCCATTGTAGGTCGCGTAGCGATCCAACAACTGGCGCAGTCGCTCATCCCTAAAAAACGCTCGGACATGCCCATCCAGGGTCTGTGGAGAGAGGGCATGCAGAACTGCTTGCAAGCGTTCGAGTCGCGTCTGCTCTTCAGAAGGGGAATACGAGGGGTGTCCTTGCCAGACATAACGCACAAAGGCGCGCACAACATCAAGCGGACTTCCAAGGCTGGAGTAAAGAAATGGATCGGCCGCTGCCTGGTAAAGCTTCTGCGCATCCGCCAGAAAACGCGCCAGTGCCTCTCCATCATGCATGTCAAGAGTTGCAAACTCAGAGGCCAGGCGCTCAGAATCACGCCAGGCGTTTAAAATGGTGCCATCCTGGTAGAAATAACGACAGGTGATATCCAGCGGTAGCAGTTCGAGGTAGTCTTGCAAACGCCGATTGGCCACGCGAAAGAGATCCTCCAGTACAGTAGGGAGCGTAATCAGTGATGGTCCTGTATCAAAGCTAAAGCCATCGACGACAATCCTGTTGAGTTTGCCGCCTACCTGCGCTTGCCGCTCCAGCATGCGCACTTTATAACCTCGTGTAGCGAGATGAATCGCTGCTGACAATCCTCCAATACCTGCCCCAACAACAATCACCTGTTTTTGATATACCATTGTCAAACCTCGTTATGATAACGGCACTGCGGAGCGTACAACATCCTGTGTCTACGCTACTCTCCCTTTCTTTCATCTCAGACAGAATACAGCCTGCTTCGCACGTAAAGGAGCAAGCCAGCGCAGATAGCCCAGAAGGTTCCCCAGTAATAGCCATGGGTGAGATCGACCAGGCCAAACATGAAGAGGCTACACGAAAAGAGGATACGAGGAGTCAGCACTGCCAGGCGCAGATCCGTTCCCATCCACCGTTTCCCTTCTAACGGCGCTCTTGTATGGCGTCCCCAACCTTGCAACTTTGCACGTATATCCGCTGCCCTCCACGACTGTCGCCTGTCCAACCGACCATCCACGAGCAGTAGCAGTATACAGGCGACAACAAACCATGCTCCAAAATTTTCCAATGGTACGCCATAGTAATTGAGCAAACCCGGTTTAAACCATTCCCAATACATCACGATATGCGCCGCCACCGGTTCTATCGCCAGGTCCAGCAGCATCGCCAGCAACGCTCCCAGCAGTGCCGTCTTCACACTCATGCCACGTCTGGCAGATGCACTCCGTTTCACCCATCCATATATACCAAATACAGTCAATATCCACGCAAACATAACAGCAAGTGGGACCGATCCTGGTAAGCGCGGGAAAAGCGCGTCCGTATAACGATAGCTTCCAAAGGGAAAACCTGTATTTACACCCATCGTCTCGACAAGATAGGAGAGCACGACGACAAGCAACCCCGCACTAAGAGCATGCCATATCCCGTAAAGCAATGCTGCAGCAACGAGAAGGAGTGTTCCCTCTAGAAACAGCATCGCTCCTCCTGCCCAGGTGAGTGAAAAAGAGGGTTTCACGTCGAACGCCACGCCAATTACCGCAAAAGGATAGATACACCCAAACAACACGAGCAGCGCTAACAACAAAAACCGTAGCGGTACTTTTAGCAAATTCATGCAGCATTCCGTTCTACTACAGCTAGAATATGGGCATAGCTAGCTGTTTGCGCAATCTCTGTCAGCATGTGTTTTTGTACATTGAAAGCGTAGAGCGCATTATCAGCATAAACTGTTATTGTAGAAGAGTCTAAAGGGCTTCCAAGCTCAACATAAGCAGCCGAGGAGGTGGACAAAAGCTGAGGAGCTGAACTTCGCACCCCCTTTCCCTCTCCTGAGAGCGAGACCTTGTAGAGCGCATACGAACGTGCAAAAGACCATTGATCCTCACTGGAAAACTGAATATAGATTATGCTCTGCTCATCAGGTGTGAAAACAGGGGTTGAGAACCAGGGATTATCCATAGTCTGGTGCGCAGATACAACGCTATATGAAGTTAAGGGAGCGCTCACCTTTGGATCTAGCGCTGAGAGTAAAAGATTACTTGCATAGCTCACAGTCGCGACAGATGCTGGAATATTGCCATTTATTGGAGCAGGAATGTAACCCTCTCTACTGGAGTAGAGCAAGAGATTGTTACGCGGAGAAAGCGCCAGCGGCCCCTGAGGAGGATCGCTTGAGAGCAATTGTCGCGGTTGCGCACCGTCGTGCAAAGGGAGAACCCATAAACCATGTTGCACACTTCCATGATCTCCATGATCTCCATGATCATCTGTGAGCAGCAAACCCTCAGACTCAGAAGAATCAGATTGTGAGACGAAGGCAAAGGCACGCAAACACGGGCAAGAGTCAGCTGTCTGCGTTCGCACTATCGTTGTACTTTCCAGAGGTCCTGCGTAGAGGGTACGAGTACCCCTTCCATCCTGGGAGGCGCTACTCCAGGCAAGGCTCTTGCCATCTCTGCTCACTACCAAAGACGTAATAACCTGATCAGAAGGTAATGTAGCGATCTGCCGAGCTTGCCCTTGAAAGAGATCGACAAGCCACAGGCCATCTCCACTATAGAGGACACTTGTAGAAGAAGTCAGCACTGGAGGTACAGCAGGATTATAGCGGTATCCTGGTGCGTCTACTTCTCGCACCTTCCCACTACTCGTTTGGACGAGATAGAGTCCGTTCTGTTGCTCATAGAGCACATACTTGTTAGCCGGCAAACGAGCAGACGGAAGTGAAGCACCACCAGGAGCCTGAAACAGTGGTAAACTTGCTTGCTGGA
Organism: Ktedonobacteraceae bacterium; assembly: GCA_034431765.1. Lineage (GTDB taxonomy): Bacteria > Chloroflexota > Ktedonobacteria > Ktedonobacterales > Ktedonobacteraceae > DASYAN01. Next base: position 13,294 of record DAOUDD010000161.1, read on the forward strand.
CTTCCTTTATCAGAGTGGGTAGAGCGCGTAAAAACAGGCCTGAAAAAAGCATAAGCAAAAGAGTTACAAGCGCCAGAAACGCGAGGATACTCAAGCGTGGGGCGGGCATTGCTAACGCCTTGTCAGGTAAGGTAGATAGTGGTGTCTCTTCAGGTGAAGGACGTAGTTGCTGCTTCACACGGTACTCTCAATTCCACGAAGATACTGACGTTATTTTTCTCTCTGCGCTACCTTATTTTCTACGCTATTGTGCATAGCGCTGGATAAAATCCAATGTCATTGCGAACACTTCTTTGCGGTCATGATCCTTCATCAGCACATGATATGAACGTGAGAAGGTTACTAACTGCTTCTCCTGTGAACCAAGAAGTCGATAAATGGCATCACCATCGCTCACTGGAACCACATGATCATGCAACGCACTCATAATAAGAGCCGGCGCTGTAACATAGGGCAACTGTTCACGTAACAATGGCAAATATTGTAGCATACTCGCCACCGGAGCCATAGGGGTCCATCGATAAACATCACGCCGATAGCGACGCCGTGCCTCAGGGTCACACACATCTTCACGCACCGTCGGGACCAATGGCATCACATATTTTGCCACCCGTATCATAGGACGCATCCACGGGTACATGTGGAGAGGAGCACACATTGTCACAATCCCTGTAATCTCTTCTGTCGCGGCAACGTGTAAGCAAAGTGCTCCCCCTAGAGAATGCCCAACGAGAAAGACACGTTTACAACGAGATCTGAGTTTCCGCACTTCTTGATGCACTACTTGAGACCATTGGGGCCAACCAATTGAAAGCATTGCACGCACATGAGTACCATGACCGGGCAACAACATATTTTCGGTTAGCATACCATGAGCCGCCAACCCCTCAGTCAACTCCTCCATGTCGCGCAACCCGCCATTCAAACCGTGCACCAGTAGCACACCTATCTCAGATTGAGGTTGCTGTGTAGGACGTACGACTTCAACCTGTATCTCCTCAACACCCTCAACCGGCTCCTGAAAACGCTCTATGCCCATGAGCTTTCTTCCTTCATGCTTGCCCAAACGAAACTGTTGCTACGCTACCTCTACTGGAACACTACGTTTCTACAGCAGTAGAGTTCTATCAAAAGACTGTTTGTACCATTTCTCTATCTATTTATTCCTGCCATACTGCCTATTCAGGCTACCTGTTATGCGAAGTGGAATAATTGATCGTTCTCATTTGTAATCACTGTTACATAGTAGTTAGAAGATCTGTGAGCAGCCTGAACTCTCAAGCTCTTTCCTTGAGTATAAGGTAACTGGTCGTCTTCTCTTTGGTTGAGCAATTCAATCACTCTAGATTCGCTTCTGTTTTTGGGGCTTCACAACCTGTTGCAATTTTTAAATATCTGTAGAGAGATCACTTAAGGAGTCCATTATGAAATTCTCAACGCGAGCCATTCACGCGGGGCAGGAACCAGATCCTACAACCGGTGCAATTATGACTCCCATCTATCAAACATCAACCTATGCTCAAACAGGTATGGGTGAACATAAAGGGTATGAATATGCGCGTACTGGCAATCCTACGCGTACCGCGCTTGAAACCTGTCTTGCATCGCTGGAAAACGGCTCGTATGGACTAGCCTTCGCCTCCGGGCTGGCGGCAGAGCAAGCAGTGCTAAGTCTTTTAAGCACTGGTGATCACTTGCTCGCCTGTGATGATCTCTACGGCGGCACCTATCGCATTTTCGAGCGTATCCTGAGCCGCTACCAGATTGAGACGAGCTATGTAACAACCGGGCACGCCGAGGATTATGAAAAGGCTATTCGTCCCAACACCAGGCTCATCTGGCTTGAGACACCGACGAATCCCCTACTACGCCTCGTCGATATCCAGGCTATCGCAGAGGTTGCCCATCGGCACAACATCCTGCTGGTCGTTGACAATACATTTTCCAGTCCGTACTTTCAGCAACCGTTGAATCTGGGTACCGATATTGTTCTACATAGCACAACGAAGTATATTAACGGTCATAGCGATGTTATTGGCGGCGCGGTTGTAACCAACGACAAAGAGCTGTATTCGTCAATCAAATTCTACCAGAATGCTGCCGGTGGTGTTCCTGGTCCCTTCGACACCTGGCTTACGTTGCGTGGCATCAAAACGCTCGCGTTACGTATGCGCCAGCACGAGCAAAATGCGCTTGATGTTGCTCACTTTCTGGAAGGGCATCCACGTGTCGAGCGCGTCTACTATCCTGGCCTCCTCTCGCATCCCGACCATGAACTAGCAAAACGGCAGATGACCGGTTTTGGAGGTATGGTTTCGTTTCAATTCAAAGGAACGCTGGCAGATGTAGAACAGGTTGTACGACGCTTCAAAGTCTTTACCTTTGCGGAAAGTCTCGGTGGTGTTGAATCATTGGTCTGTCACCCGGCCAGTATGACGCATGGCTCCATTCCACGAGAGATTCGCGAATCTCGTGGACTTACCGATACACTCTTACGCCTATCTGTTGGCATCGAAGACAGCACAGACCTGCTTGCTGACCTCGATCATGCATTAGCAGAGAGTGTCGTAGAAGAAGAGAGTCTCGCGCTCGCTTCACGTTAAAGGTTGACTCTTGCAAAGAAATGCTCGGAATGATTTGCACAACAGGTCTTCCGAGCACTGGTTTTGGTAGAGCATACCTATAGCGAAGACCAATCACACTATTCAGATTTTTTTGTGCGTGGAGACGCTCCTTTGTGGTAACATTTCTCTATACCCAAACGTTTTATAAGGTGAAGTAAGCCGAGAACAGGTATAACATCCTACTCGTCCAATGTATCATGATCAATAACCTCACAAGATCTTTTTGTTACATTTGGATGGGTGAATCGCTATACATTATGTGATAAACTTTTTCTCTACTTGCTAGTTTGGATTATGCTATCTATCATTTCTCTGTCCGGCAGCCAGGAGGCATATTCAATTATGAGGTACTTCTCTTCTATGTCAAGGAGGCCAGGGAGAGCTTTCTTGCTGATGAGCACATTTCTTCTGCTCTCACTTCTGTTTAATGCTTGCGGTGGTAGCACCCAATCACAGAATTCTGCCAGCAAAGATAAGACAAACCTTGACCAACAAATAGCTCATGCACGCAGCATCGGCATTCCAGAATCTCTCTTAAAACCTATTATCAATCAGGAACAAAATTTACAGCAGAGCAGCGCACCTTTTACGCTCTTTTCTGATCAACCTGCCACAGACTACTACACAAATCTTTCTAAACGCTATCAAACGCTCAACACACAGGTACGTGGCCTGGAAAGTCAAGCAACGCAACAGTTAGGATTTCAGGCGTCACAGAACCTCAAAGATTTCCAGAGTATTCTCTCACAGAGACAGTCACAGGGGTTTGTAGAGGCACAAACATTTGCGGACATCTACAATAAGACTCAGGACCATATGTCCAAATCGCAATATCCCAAAGACTTTGTTACAATTAGTAAAAGTGCTAAGGATGGAGCGGAATCACTGCGTATGCTGGGTGATGCGAATGATAAGCTCGCACAGTTCCAGAACATGATCAAGCAGTTGCAAGATGCAAACATTGATGCAAACGCGCTTAATCAACAGGCGAATAGCGATGTCGAGATGCTACGCAAGGCAAACAAAGCCAGCGACTTTGATACCATTCTGCATCAACTCGACGCGCAAATTCAAGGTAGCACAACAGTGTCTACACAGACTATTCCCTATGTTGGCGCTATCAAGATCAAACAGCTCGGCGACACCATCGAGAGCATGAAGCAGTACAGCATTGACACTACATCATACCAGCAACATCTAGATGCTGATAAGGCAGCGCTGACCAATGCAAAAACGCTGGATGACTTTGTGAAATTTTCATCTCAGGTCGATAGTGATATTGATTCGGTCCGTATTCCACTGCTACAAGGTCAGGCTAAGTACCTGGTACAGAAATTTCACAACGAAGTGAAAACCTGGGGTAGTGCAAATATGTATCACGATAGCTATGACAATCAGGACTATACCCAGAACTATGAGTATGACAACGTTGGCATTGGCTCAGACCTGGATGATGCACTTAACAACGCTCAGACACCTGACGATTTTCAAGCGGTCACAGACCTGGCTAATGGCGATATGAAACTGATGCAGGCGATGGAAGCAGATGCCAAAGATAGTACATCATGGGACCAACCACATGGGACGGATAAGGATGTCATGCAATACTTCAAGGCAACTTCCGGTAAGGTGCTTGTAGTCTCGTTGTATGAGCAAGCAATTCGCGTGTATCAGGACGGGCAGTTCGTACGTGCTTTCCAGACTGTCACAGGTCAACCAGCTAAACCCAGTTTGCCGGGGTTTTGGCATATCGGGCGTCGTCTCTCGCCAACGATCTTCAAAGCGTTTGACCCGCCTGGTTCTGCATTCTGGTATCCTGACACGCCGATTACGTATGCAGCCGAATACCACGTGGGAGGCTACTTCTTCCACGATAGTACCTGGCGTGTACTCTATGGGAAAGGCACAAACTATCCACATGCTGATCCCGATAACAACTCTGCATCCAATGTAGGCACACATGGCTGCTTTAACATGAAACTTGATGAGGCTGGCTGGGTGTATAACTTTACCGCTGCTGGAACCGCTGTTATCGTCTATTAATACTATCAGGCGCGCTGCCTTATGATTCAATTGTACCCTCACGCCTGTGGCGCTAGCAGTGTTTTGAGTGATATGATTTTTTGCCCACGACGGGCAAAAAATCATATCACTCAAAAGTAAATGACTCGTTTACGGGGCTAAGGTACACACACAGGTGAGAATAGGAAAGTCTGACTTTTAGGAATTATCGTTTGACATGCGAGTGAGACTTCTGCTATAATCTACGCGCATTCAGTCCGACAGATACTTGTCGGCATTTTTCTACAGAAGCCCGTGCGAAGGGGCAGATGTTTCGGAGAGGACTGATCTTAGATGCCCAATAATAAATCCGCTGAAAAGCGTATGCGCCAGGAACAGAAACGGCGCACATTCAATCGCATCACCAAATCAATTGTTAGAACAAATGTTACCAAGGCTCGTCAGGCCATTACCACATCAGCTATTAGCAGCGAGGATGCAACTGAAGCGGTTCGCAAAGCTGTCAGTGAACTGGATAAGGCCGCAAAGAAGGGTGTTATTCACAGAAATAACGCTTCACGCCGTAAATCTCGTCTGATGAAGCAGCTCAATTTGAAGCAAGTCGATCTGAAGTAGGTCTCGTTTTTGGGTACCTCTGGTCTCCTGAGCCAACAGATGTCTTGCCCCGGCTGGGATTCTTCACAGGTGATTCGGTATCGCCTGTGCTCTTTTTGTATGAGCACACTGTATCATTCCATTCGTATGGCTTTACAGCAGATACAGTTCGTAATCCACACATTTCAGATCTTAGAAGGAAACCAACACCGCATCTCTTTTTATGACGCAAACAGATGCTCTTCTCAGAGGTAGCTTCACTGGAGTTTGCGCAAGAGAGCCTTGCGGCTCGTGCTTGAGCGCTCGGGTTTCCGAATAAGCAGTTATCCATTGCAAAAGGCAGGTTAGAAAGATGGCTGACAACCAGAGCGTAACGAAGCCAGCAGGGCACGCGTTACTCACAGCAGTCGAAAATGCTCAGCTACGCAAAGACGTACCTGAGATCAGATCAGGCGATACCGTTCGCTTGCAAGTTAAAGTCGTTGAGGGAAACCGTGAACGCCTCCAGCCATTTGAGGGCGTGGTGATGCGTCTACGTGGCACGAGTGTCAATCGCAATTTCACTGTACGGCGTATCACCAATGGTGTCGGCGTTGAGCGTACTTTCTTGCTCAATTCTCCGCGCATCGAGAAGATTGAAGTTCTGCGCCATGCCAAGGTTCGCCGCAAACAGCTCTACTATCTGCGTGGCCTTACCGGAAAGGCTGCTCGCCTGAAGGAAGTTCGCCCGATGAGCGCGAAGCAGATTGCAGAAAAAGCTGCTCAGGCTCAGGCAAAATTGCCTCTGCGCGAGACTCCAGCACCCGCTCCAAGTACCGATGCCACGAACGACTAAACCTAAAGCATTCCCAACATTGCTTGAAGAAATGGCCCTGTTTCAACAGGGCTATTCCTTTATAGCAGGAGTGGATGAGGCTGGTCGAGGTTGTCTGGCCGGTCCGGTCGTTGCGGCAGCAGTGATATTACCATTAGATGAAGAGACCGAACTGCGCTTTGCAGGAGTCAACGACTCCAAGCAGCTCTCGGCTCCCGCACGTGAACGGCTCTATGACCAGATTATGCAGCACGCTCTTAGCGTTGGCATCGGCTTCGGCTCCGTTGAACTAATTGATACACGCAACATTTTACAGGCAACCAAACAAGCGATGCGGAATGCCTTACAGCAACTCTCTCCGCAACCACAGGCGTTACTGCTCGATGCCCTGTTGCTCCCTGATATTCCTGTAAAGCAATGCTCTCTTATCAAAGGAGATGCACGTTGCCTCTCTATCGCAGCCGCGTCTATCATTGCGAAAGTCACACGTGACCGCCTGATGCTCACGTTGCACGAGGAATACCCTCACTACGGCTTTGATCAGCATAAAGGCTACGGAACAGCAGCGCATGTGGCGGCATTGCGCGAGTTTGGCGCGACAGCACACCACCGCAGAAGCTTCGCACCAGTTCGTGAACTCTTTGGACTTTTCTCTTCTGACAGCACTAACTCAACAACAGAATTGTAGCCCATCTTCCCGTAGTTCATCCGAGCTATTTGGCAATCTTGTCTAAGCGAGGCAATCTCATGTCAACGTTTCCTGCATTTACGCTTATCTCTGACGAAGCATTTATTAACCTGGTCACTGTGCGCAAAAACGGCAATGAGGTAGCCACACCTGTCTGGTTTGCCCAGGATCAGGCTTCTGGTGTCCTCTACGTCGAAACCGAGGAAGATTCCGGCAAGGTGAAACGTATCCGTCATACGTCACGTGTCACGCTCGCTCCCTGCAATTTTCGAGGCAAAATAAAAGGTGATGTTCTTCCAGGAAACGCTCGCATCGCGACAAGTCCAGCCGAAATCTTCCGTGCTAAAGGTACATTACATCGCAAATATGGCCTGCAGCGCCAGTTATTTTACGCTGTCATGGAAGTACTGCGTCTCCTGCGCCGCGAACCCGCCGAAAGGCTAATCTATATCGCTATCGAACCCCAGCAAAGTTAGCTTTCAGCCGTAGCTCCTGATAAGAGAGCACAACAACATTTTTTCGGACAGGTGTCAAACCAGCCGCAAAGTGCTTGCGACATCTTATGAGATATGTTATACTCCACGGCGGAGAGATGTCAGAGTGGTCGAATGTGCCGCTCTCGAAAAGCGGTAGGGT
>DAOUDD010000162.1:0-13655 GCA_034431765.1 Ktedonobacteraceae bacterium
AGCGCGCCTGGTTTGGGACCAGGAGGTCCGCGGTTCGAGTCCGCGCACCCCGATTACGCAAGAGTAATTTTGCGACAGCGCTTCTGCCACGTAGACTATCACGAGGACACTTCGCACTCACACATTGCCTCGCCAGAAATTTTCCCACATGATCTGATCCAGAACTATTCCGTCCCCCTGCTTGCCTCTTCCTCTGTTGTTGGCTCATTTCCACCCTTGTTGGACAGAAAGACCTGCTATAAATGATGCGCCGTAGGAAATTTTTGTGTGAGGCAATCGTCTCTGTCATTGTTGTCAGCATCAGAGCATCAGAGACATGCCTCACACATAGAGGTGAGCATCGGCAAAGTGGCTCAACAGCACAGCACGCTAGTAACGGTGTGTGAGCCGCGTTTGCTTATGGATAGAGCTTAATCGTACACTGATTCGCGCTGGTATACATCACGGTTGTATCCACTTCGAGATCAGGACTCGGATTGATGATTACGTTTACAGCTGAACCGGGAGTGGCTTGCCCCTCACAAGCATCAAGACTGTTTGCATCTTGAGACTGAGCTGGCCCCATCCATAGATCAGCGTGATTTGCTCCATTCTGACACCCTTCAGCATCAGTGTCCCCACACTTGTCTTCCATAATGAAGTATTTTTTGACTAACGGAACATAGATAACGCTGCCTATCGGGAAGGTAGATGACAGGTCCTTGTCGGGAGCCGCAAAGGTGACGGGATCTGAGTACGTTCCAGCCCCCTCATGTGCCTCATTATGCAGTGTAGGATACCCACCGTTCTGTGGATAGGCGATGGCAGCAGAGCCATGTTGCTCTTCGGTCTGGCCTGAATTGTCATTATAGCCATACCAGGTGATAATAGTGCTCACTGCCGTCTGAGTTCCATCGCCACTTTTGACGTACTGAGCAGTTTCAGCATGAGCGTTTGTCACTCCAATGTAAAGAAACAGTGCTACCGCAAGAAGCAGAATAGCTGTGGTAGCCATACGTATAACCTTTTGTCTGGTCAAGTAAACGAAAGATTCCCTTCTCATAAGAAATATCCCTTCAACTAGCGAAACATCTTCTGAAATTCTCCGTTTTGTTTCGCACAATACTTACATAGCACCAATAGCTGCTATGCCAGCCCACAATACATGAGTTTGATTAAAAAGTCAATGAAAATAGGTATTATTCAATAGACATTGAGATAAAACACGCATATTTGATCAGATTTTCTCTTATTCTTTTTCTGTAATCTCTTCCTGCTCAAGTAGCTTCGTGACATGCACAATCGTTTGCTGAATATGATGGCGTATAGCCCCCGCAGCACGAACGGGATCATTGGCCTGACAAGCAGCAAGAATCTCACGATGTTCAGCATCAAGACGTTGAGCATCTCTGGGAACATCAGCAGCCGCATAGAGATGATTGTAGGCAAGCGAAGCGTTGCGCAAGTCCTCAATCATGGCGATCAACCGCGAACATCCCGATAGAGCATACAACTGCACGTGAAATTGCTGATTGCACTGGACGTAAAAAGCTGCGTCATTGGTATCACGCATCTTATCGAGAAGGGCAATAAGTGGTGGGGCATCTTTGGCTTGAAAGCATCTGGCAGTTTTTTCAGCAGCCAGCATCTCCAATACCATACGAATCTCATAGTGTTCGATCAAGTCCTGCACGGTCGGTAAGAAAACGGTCACGCCTCGATGCGTGTCTGCCTGCACCAGGCCATCACGTTGCAGCAGGCCAAATGCCTCGCGCACAGGTGTAGTACTCACGCCAAAACGTTGTGCGGTCTCGATCTGGAGCAACCGTGTTCCTGCTGGAAGCTGCCCCGTAACGATCTCCTTGCGCAGTGCTGCCGCAATCTGTTCCGTTATAGTAAGTTTTGTAAACGTTCCTTCTGCCCTACTCTTTCCAGTTGATGCCGTCGAATTCATAGAACCTATGCTCTCCCTCTTGACAATCATTCTATATATTATGCATAATGTACAATATTGCAACCATTTTGTCCAGAGGAAAGAAGAGGAAATGCCAGCCCGACAGGCGCATTTGAAGTTTCGAGATCATCAAGTACGTTTTTCATAGTAGAAGAAGTAAATAAATTCTGAATTAAACACTACTATTTGAAAGCGGCGAGAACTTTTCAACAACCAGTTTGTGCTGAACAGAGCACAGATTGGAAAGAGGGCAGGACGAAGATGCCTGCATAGTACTGGCCGAACAGTACCAAAGAAAGGGAACTCATCATGCTCGAACAGATTACGACGGCAGAGACCTCTGCACAAGAACTTGTAGAACGTGCTAAAGCACTGCGCCCCCTCTTACAGAAGAATGCGGTCAGGACAGAGGAAGACCGACACGTGGCAGAGGAGAATATCCAGGCTATTGCCGATGCTGGCCTCTTCCGAATTACCGTCCCCCGCCGCTATGGTGGCTATGAACTGAGTATTCGTACAAAGCTTGAGGTTTCTGCTGCACTCGCGGAGGGATGTGGCTCCACGGCCTGGGTTGCGACACTCATTAATGTATGCAACTGGTTCGCGTCACTCTACCCACAAAAGGCGCAAGACGAAGTGTTTGGAGCGGACCCAAATGCACGGGTGGCTGGCGTCTTTGCCCCTTCTGCCAGGACGCGCAGAGTGGATGGTGGCCTGATAGTGACTGGAAAATGGTACTATGCTTCAGGCTCTCTGCACGCCACCTGGGGGCTGGTTGGTGTTCCTGTTGTCAACGAGGCTGGGGAACAGGTAGACCAGGGCCTGGCACTTATTCCGATGGAGCACCTCACCATCGAAGATACCTGGTATGTCACTGGTATGAAGGGGACAGGCAGCAATGCACTTGTTGCCAACGAGGTGTTTGTTCCTGATTATCGCATTCTCTCTGTTCCTCGCATCATTGAAGGTGACTATCCAACCGAACACAAACACGAGGAAACTCTCTATCGTGCCGCCTTCGTACCAGTAGCAGTTCTCGTCCTTGTTGGGCCACAACTCGGTATGGGGCGCGCAGCTTTACAGTATGTGATCGAGAAAGCACCTCAGCGTTCCATCGCCTATACCTCGTTTCAGAAACAATCCGACTCGGTCGCCTTCCAACTCCAGATCGCCGATGCCAGTGTTAAGATCGAAACAGCGCATCTGCTCGCCTATCGTGCAGCAGATGATATTGACGAGGCTGCAGCCCAAGGGGTGTATCCTGACTATACAAGGCGTGCTCGCCTCCGAGCTTACAGCGGAGCCGCGATCCGTCACATCACGAATGCCATCGACATTTTGCTTTCTGCTCATGGTGCTGGGAGCTTTGCACTCTCTAGTCCGCTGCAGCGCATCTGGCGCGACTCAAATACAGCGGCGCGCCATGCAGTAATTCTTCCTATTGTTTCAGATGAGGTCTATGGTGAAGCCCTGTTAGGTATGAAAAACACGGTGACTCCGTTAGTCTAAGGCTCTCATCGAAACACTCTAAGAGGAAAAAACGAATGTCACAGGTACCTGAGAAAAAGGTCAGTGTTCGGCCAGCGCTGCATCACATCAGTTTAAAGATGACACGTATGCAAGAAATGATCGACTGGTATGATACTACCGTGGGGATGAAGGCGAACTATGATCCCCGTTCTCCTATGTAGTCCTGATCAGAGGAGGCACTATGAGGATGTTTGTCTTGATCTCTCTTTTTCAGAAGCCGGTAGAAGAGGTGAATCGTTCTTTTGCATTGCACAGTGCATGGGTGCAACGGCAGTATGAAGCTGGACGCTTTCTCGTTTCAGGACGGCGTGAACCTGCAATTGGGGGAATCATCGTGGCACGAGCAGCTAGCGAAGAGGAACTGCGTGAGGTTCTGTCCACAGACCCCTATCAACAAAGGGGTCTCGTCGCGTACGAAATCTTTGCGTTCGAGGCCACCCCGTTCCCCAAACGGAGTAGAGCATTTGAGACGTTTGCTTCGGAACCGATACGTGAACTGCCACCCGCGCAGGTGATAGAAGGAACACATTAACGATACTCACTGTAAAGGAAAAAGAAAGAGAAGATGAAAATAATCGCTCTTGAAGAACACTTCCAGATCGCTGCGATCAAGAAAGCGGTAGCGAAATTTTTCCCTGATCAACATGCATTTCACACGATTATTTACGAACCCTCCAGTGCTCAACTGGAGGATCTGGGTGCAGACCGCTTGCACCATATGGATATCATGGGCATTGATGTTCAGGTTCTCTCCTACACCGCTGCTGGGCTTCCAACAATTCCTGCGGTGGAGGCTGTACCAGTGGCACGAGAGATCAATGATCAGCTTGCGTCAGCTATTCAAGCACATCCCGACCGCTTTGCAGGGTTTGCGACATTGCCAATGTCTGATCCGGCGGCGGCCGCTAGCGAACTAGAGCGTGCCGTCTCTAAGCTTGGCCTCAAAGGTGCAATGATCAATGGACGGACCAATGGCCTTTTCCTGGACGATTCTCTGTTTCGTCCCATTCTGGAGGCTGCGGCCGCTCTAGATGTTCCTATCTATCTGCATCCGTCGTTTCCACCTAAAGCAGTGCAAGATGCTTACTATGCTGGCCTGGATCCTGCCGTCAGTATGAACTTTGCGACCGTCGGATGGGGATGGCACCTGGAGACAGGCATCCATGCGCTCCACATGATCCTGGCTGGAGTGTTCGATAAGTATCCGAACTTACAACTCATTCTTGGTCATTGGGGCGAGATGATTCCCTTTTACCTGGCTCGCTTTCATGAGGCATTAACCCCTGCTGCCAAACATCTGCAACGGCCTGTTGCAGACTACTTCTTACAGCAGATGTATGTAACACCTAGTGGGATGTTTACGCTCCCACCATTCTTGCTTACACTACAGATTATGGGGGCCGATCGCGTCATGTACTCCGTCGATTATCCCTATATTCAGAGTAATCAAGCCAGAACATTTCTGGAGAATGCTCCGGTCAGTCCGGCTGACAGAGAAAAAATTGCGCACGGCAATGCCGAAAAGGTCCTCAAACTTGCGCTTATGTGATATGAGGGATTGTCCCACGACAGCGAAAGAAACCAGAGGTATAGACCAGAACACAGGGTGAAGTGTGCCCAATTGAGATTAACGATGGCATCCTCTGCTGTCTCTTTCGCTCCCTCGTGACGTACCGGCTAATGGACCTGGTTACCACGCGACAGCTCAAGTGCAACGTCCAATATCCAGTCTTCCTGTCCGGCAACTGCCTGACGCCTATCTAGCTCGATCAGGATAGAGCGTGGATCAATGTTATAGCGCGCTCCTGCACGTTGAGCGTGCAGCAAGAAAGTCGAGTAGACACCTGCATAGCCGATAGCGATCGCATCACGGCTAGGAATTGGTTGGTAGGGCATCATAGGCGCGATTACAAACTCGGCAGCATCCATCAGCTTATATATATCCAGACGATCGCGATTAAGTCCCATCTTTTCCAATACGGTTACGGTTGCCAGTAGTTCGGTTGGAGCGTTTCCGGCACCCGCTCCTGATCCACGTAAACAGCCATCCAGTTGATCAGCTCCGGCCTCTAGTGCTGCGATGTTGTTGCCAACTGCCACTCCAAAATTGTTGTGTGCATGAAATCCGACCTGAATGGTAAGAGCTTCTTTAAGCGCTTTAACACGGGCGTAGGCGTCGTTGGGCAGCATAGCCCCTGCTGAGTCAACAATATAGACGCAATCGGCTCCGTAGGATTCCATGAGTTTCGCCTGCTGGACTAGCACCTCAGGTGGCCGCATATGGGCCATCATCAAGAAGCCGACCGTTTCCATACCGAGCTTGCGAGCAATTTCAAAATGCTCTTCGGCAACGTCAGCCTCGGTACATTGCGTGGCAATACGCACGAGCTGCGCACCACGCTCCCTGACCTCCCTCAGTTCCTTGACAGTACCGACGCCGGGCAGAAGCAGCACAGCGATCTTAGCACGTTGACAGACTCGGCGTGCCTCCGCGATCAGGTCCATCTCCGCTGTACCCGAAAGTCCATACTGAATTGAGGAACCGGCCAGCCCATCACCCGATGACAGGTATGCCCGCCTCATCCAGCGCCTGAGCAACGGCACGCACCTGCTCGATAGTAAATAGAGTCGATGACGGCCACCTCGTCGAACTCTCCTTCCTCTGGAATGACATAGACTGTATTGCGCACCATAATGGGGGGATCGGCCGGATTAAGGATGACGATTGCCTTCCCTCGGCGTGCTCCACCAATTTCCTCCAGCGCCCGTGCTGTTGTCTGAGTAAATTCATCGATGTTCTGGCGCGTGCCTGGTCTGGCTGAGACACTTGCTACAGCGCTCACCATCTCAGCATACTGTACTGACGTCACCCGACTGATAGCGTAGACAATCGGTGTTGCCGCCTGGCCCCCACACATCACCATATTAACGTTGATCTTGTCCAGATGCGCCTGCAGGTTGGCTGACGGCACAACATAGGGACCACGAGCCGCGGGTGTCAAATCGATAGCAATACGCCCTGCGTCACGCAGAGCATGGGCATAGTGTACGTGCGCCCTGGCACTCGTCGCGTCAAAGACGATCTTGATGTCGGGATCATCCAGAACTGCCTTGATGCCTTCGTGACTGGCACCAATTCCTAGCGTCCGAGCACGCGCTAGCCCGTCGGAGTCGGGATCGATGCCAGCCAGCAAGACGAGTTCCATACACCCTGGCTGCTTAAACAGCTTATACATCAAATCAATGCCAATGTTACCAGAGCCAATGATCGCGACCTTCACTTTGCCTTGCGGATACTGAGTTTTCATTTCCTTCTCTTTCTTCCCTTTCTGACTATACTGCTCCGCCGGACAGTTCGATAGCTTGCAGGTAGACGTTGCGTGCATGCTCGATATGCTGGATGATCACCTGCTTTGCGTACTCTACATCTCCGTTCTCGTAAGCCTCCACCAGACGCCGATGATCGTTTACGGCTGTCTCAGTCGCTTTGTGGTCGTGCGAACTGATAAGCTAGATCAGTCTAACTCTCGTCTAATATGTTCACTGCAAAAACACGTGTGCGACTAATTGCTGACTGCGTTCCAGTATTTTTATTGATACAGACCAGGAGCATAGGCGGCTCCAGTGTAAGTGAGGTCACAGCATTAGCTGTCAAGCCATAGTTGATGTTGTTCTCACGTGTCGTGATCACTGTCACTCCGCTGGCAAAGTGACTGATAACCTGGCGAAAGGCCGGGTGGGTCGTAATATCTTTTACCCGCTCGCCATCGGAAAATGTATTTCATCATGGAGAGATGGTCTTTCGAAAATCGCTCTGGCAAGAAGCAGGGAGATATCGAGCGTTTTTTGCTATGTCAGAAGATTACGATCTGTGGTTGAGGATGCTAGGAAAAACATCATTTGCTATTGTACCGCAGGTTTTGTATACTCGTCGTATCCAACAAAGTGGAACTTCTGCCCGCAATATCTCATTACAGCAGTTTACAGCGCAATTAGCACGTCAATGTTATCAGCAACGTTGTCAGGGCCTGGATGATAACCTTCTAGCATCCAATGAGTTTCTCGCCTATACAGCAGCTCATCCAGAGTTCGAACGCTTTGCGCAACACGCGCTACTTAAGGAACAGTCTGCCTGATCCACTTAAGTCTTCAATAGAGGATGAATTTATAAAGAAAGATAAAAAAGGAGAGTCATGAAATCGTTATTTTCCCCCTCTTTTCTCAAATATTATCCTTTCATCAAGAAATATTTCTTCTTGAGGAAGAAAAGACTTATTTTGCTTGTATTACTTTTACTGTTGATGATGGGATTATAGTTAGCTATTCCTCTAATTCTGCGAGGGTTTGTTGATACAGCAACGAATAGAGGAGCCTTTCAAATTCTCGTATTTATTGCTGTAACATATATTATTGCTATGATTTTTCAAAAAATAGTAAAAATAATGGGAAATTATACAGCCGAATATTTAATCTGGATTGCCACAAATGCTTTACGTATCGATGTCGTAAAACATTGCTTACACCTGGATCTCTCTTTTTATCTTGCATACACTCCCGGTGAATTAATAGAGCGAATTGATGGAGATGTCGAGATGTTAAGCAATCTTTTCTCTCGTTTTCTCCTGGTTATTGTAAGTAATACCCTTCTCGTTATAGGGATGCTAATCGTGCTCTTCTCTATCAACTTCATCTTGGGCATATCACTCTTAGCCTATGCCCTCTTTTTTCTCATTGTGCAGGTCAAGATCTTTGGGCTTGCGACACCCTATTTTATGAAAGCGCGTCAAGCCGAAGCAAAATTATCTGGCTTCCTAGAAGAGCGTCTCAGTGGTACTGAAGATATTCGCGCTAACGGCGCAGTTACATATGTCCTTAAACACTTCACCTTAATACTCAAAGACCGTCTTATAGTACAACGACGGGCTGAGACGATTGGCCAGATCATTGGTGGTTCTCGTATGTTCATGTATATGATAGGAACGTTTCTTGTCCTCGGGCTATCGGGCAGTCTCTATCAACAAGGAATTATAACTATTGGTACTGTTTACGCAGCATTCACTTATACAACAAGCTTATGGGATCCACTCCTCGAAATTACTAACCAGCTTGGAGACTTTCAAAAATCATTAGCAGCTTTTGAACGTTTAAATGAACTTCTTCGTACTCAACCATCAATTGTCGATGGAACACGAGAAGCTTTCCCAGACGACATACTAAACCTCACATTTGAACAGGTCACGTTTGGCTATGACGAAGCCGTGCCAGTTGTGGAAAATATCTCATTTTCTCTTACTTCAGGTAAAACGTTGGGAATACTTGGACGAACTGGAAGTGGTAAAACAACGCTCACCCGTCTGCTGTTTCGTTTTTATGATCCGCAGTCTGGGTGTATTCTTCTTAACGAAGTGGATATACGAACTGTAAAGCTTCGTGTCCTCCGTACCCGTCTCGCATTAGTAACGCAAGACGTTCAACTTTTTCATGCCACTCTACGTGAAAACCTTACGTTCTTCAATTCTACTATACCGGATAGTGAGATTTTGAACGCATTCGAGGCTTTAGGATTACTACAATGGTATCAAAGTTTACCTGCAGGGCTAGATACAATGCTCTCTTCTGATCAAGTTTCCGCTGGACAGGCTCAACTTATTGCCCTTACCCGTGTCTTCCTGACTCATCCAGATATTATTATTTTAGACGAAGCATCTTCTCGCCTTGATCCAGCAACCGAGGCACTACTAGATCAAGCTATTTCTCATCTTTTACAGGGAAAAATGGGAATAATTATTGCACATCGGCTCTCAACGATCAAAAATGTTGACTCTATACTTATTCTTGAAAAAGGACGAATTTCTGAATATGGAGATAGAAAAGATTTGGAAGCCGACCAAAATTCGCATTTTTCCCATCTTTTACGAGTCGGCTTAATGGAGGTTTTATCATGAAACTTTGGCAGCTTGCTTGGTGACTCTACCGTTTCCAACCGAAAACATACGCTCTCTTCCTAACTATTATGATTATAAGTTGGCTCCTCTATATTTTGTTTGGATTATTGCCAAGCCTTTTCTTTGATGTATTAACTGGTCATACACAGGTAACGCTAGGTTTTTGGGAAATACTTGTATTATTTGTGTCTTCCGAACTGGTTCGCATTCTTGATGAATTTGCTTGGTCAGTTGTCAAAGCGATATCGGAATATACGACACGTGCATTATTACAACATAACCTTTTACAATATATTTTGGAAAAGCCCAGTATTCATATCAACTCATACGCGCCTGGAGAGACTCTCAATCGTTTCCGCGATGATATTCAGGCAGTAACTGACCTCTTAACCTCCTGGCTTTTTCTAGTAAGCTCGTGTATTTTTGCTATAATTGCTATTGTCATCATGATACAAATCTCTTTCTTTCTTACCATATTGACGTTTAGATAAACAGGACTCATCTGAAATCCGCGAAGGAAGTCAGTTGGAAAGGAAAATCAGCGAGAATGAGAAAGCAGATTGCTTCATCCGCTCGCTTTGGAAGGCTTTTTAGGTCCTTTGAGCACCACAGCATAGCGAGGTGCAGGTTCAGGATGAAACCCAAGAGGCCGTCCTGGCGATTTTCCTCGTCTTTGGCACGAGCGGGCTGGTGTTCCAACCTGCGACAAAATCGTAGCCATCACCCGACGCACTTGTCGAGGAGTCGCGGGTCTGTGCCGCGATTCCCAGCGACGATACTGTGCCTGTCCCAAGGGGCGCACGACGCACAACTGATTCATGGCGCTACTTCCCAGCAGACTCCAGCGGTCAAATTGCGCGGGAGTGCGCACGTGCACACGGGTCCAGAGCAACTCCTGCTTCAGATAGCGATAGCCGTGTTCTTGCGAAAAGCGCTGCGCGTACACGCAAGGCACCTGAGCCAGGGGAATAGGACTGTCGTGGTCATCCAAACAGAGAAACCAGCTTTCGCGTGGATCACGCTTGCTGTCTTTCGCAGCCTCGCGGTGCACACGGAACACACAGACGTGCAAATCACGAGCTTGGCGCAGATGCAGGCGACTCCACCGACTGACGGTCACCACCTTTCCTTTCTCATCAACGCTCATGTGGGTTGCTTCCGCCCCCTGCGTTGTCTCTGGACGGCTGCCTTGAAAGAGCGGTCCATCCAAAGGAGGGCGGCCTTTCCTGTGCGTTCGTACGGCAGGAAAGTAGAGCTTCCGATTGCGTTTGAGACGAACAAGGACTTGGCACCCCAATGCTTTGCACGTCTGCAGAAAGTCAGCCGTCGCATACCAGCGATCTGCCAGAATGATGATCGGGTGCTTGATCAAAGGCACTACCGCCTCCAATTGTGCAATCGCAACCTGAATCGCGGTCTGCGTCGTCTCGATGCGCTCTTGATCCAAAATGCTCACCCAACTACTTGCCACCTGGGGCAAGAGCATCACTGTCGAGTACTGCCACCCGACACTGATAGGTTTGGCCGCTCGTGGCAAATTCGAGACGTGAATGATACCTCGATCTGCACTCGTTTCGGCTTCGGGACGAGGGATGCTGCTCGCATCGACCCCGATCCAGATCGTTTGGCTCCGTGGAATCTCACCCAGCAGGGCATTCACCCAGAGCTGGTGCCATTCGGCTTTCTTGATCTTGCCATCAGAGAGCGCTTGATAGAGGCTGGGCCACTCTCGCTCAAAGAAGGGCGAGTGCGACAATTCTGGCAAGCTTGCTGCTTGCTGCTCGCACAACAAGGCATCACACAGATTAAACAAGGCATCGGCTCCTCGTTCAAAGCTATCGTAAAGGTGCTGTCGAACTTGCTTCAATGTGTTACAGTTCAAGGCGTAATGTCCTTTGACAGGTTGGTTTTGTACAAAGTACATTACTCTGTTTGGTAACCTTTGACAACCAAAGGTTGCCTTTTTTCTTGATTATCTAAACGTCAATTACCATAGTTGTTTTCCTTCCACTAATTCTTATTATTATCGTTCTTAACAGAATCAGAACACGTGTGGAAGTCTACCGCCAGAACAGCCGCCAAGCGACTGCTGATATCAGTGGAATATTAGGCAGTGTTTTTAATGCTTTTCAGTCTATAAAGGTATCAATCTCAGAAGATTTTATAATTAGTCACATTGAATATTTAAGTGACAAACGCAGAAAAAAACACTTACAAGAATCTCTTTTCAAAAATTTTGTGGACTCTATCTTTGGAAGTACAAATGAATTAGGAGTTGCTTTGATCTTATTGCTGGCAGCTAATGCTATGAGAAACGCAAATTTTACCGTTGGAAATTTTGCTCTCTTTGTCTTTTATCTTGGCTGGTTGCCAAGCATTATCAGTTCTATTGGTGGCTTGCTTGCTGAATATCGGCGAACAGATGTTTCACGGGAACGGCTCATAACTCTTTTTCAAAATACTTCAGATCAAACATTGACAAAGTATCCTCCTTATTTCTTCCGAAAGCAAGTACCGGTTTCCCAAGAGTTGCCAAAATTTGCCTTAAGTACACGGCTAGAATATCTTGAAGTAAAAGCACTGTTTTATCACTATCCAGGAACAAAATATGGAATTGCGGATATTTCATTTCGTCTACCGCGTGGATCTTTCACAGTCATTACCGGGCGCATTGGATCAGGCAAAACAACGCTTTTACGGGTGTTGCTTGGCTTATTGCCCAAAGATCAAGGGGAGATCTTCTGGAACGGAGAATGTTTAACTGACCCTGCAACGTTCTTCCTTCCTCCACATAGTGCATACACTTCACAAGTGCCCAAATTATTTAGCGAGACTTTAGGCCACAATATTTTACTTGGTCTTTCTGAACAACACGTGAACGTAGATGAAGCTCTTTACAATGCTGTATTAGAGCAAGATCTAAAGGAGTTTCCTAATGGATTGGACACACTTATAGGACCGCGGGGAATGCGCTTATCAGGGGGGCAGGCACAACGTACAGCAGCAGCGCGTATGTTTGTTCGTCAGGCAGATCTCTGGGTTATCGATGATCTATCGAGTTCTTTAGATGTTGAAACCGAGAATACTTTATGGAAACGACTCCTTTCTCGTCGTCGCGCAGAAACCCTCCTTGTCGCTTCGCATCGTCGTGCCACATTGCTTCAAGCAGATAACATTATTGTGTTAAAAGATGGGTATATTGAAGAGCAAGGAGATTTAAAATACCTTCTCAAAAAGAGCGAAGAAATGAGAAGAATATGGCAAACGGATACTTCTACTAAGTAATAGCAGAGTTTTTACCCTGAAAATGTTCACGTCCAAAAAGAGGGAATCCAATGCGATCCCTGCAGTGGTGCCGAGGGAACAAATGATCCTGATTAGGAGAGATACTATTACGTGCTGGCCTCTTCATAAGGTTGGAGGGTGACAGCACAGTCCATTCCCTACTGGCGTAAAGTGCGGTTGATGATGGGCTGCATGTCTCGTGCCTCAAAAAAGTCGGACAGACTCGTGAGAGGAGTATCCTTGCGCGACGCCGCCCCGCCTCTCTGTGTCAAAGAACACTTCTTGATAGCCTACGGGGGTGATGGTGACGGAAAGTGAGGCAGAGCTACCTGCTAGCCCTCATGGACATCCGCCTTTTATGCCGATTAAGATCCATGTGCATACGCTCGGAGGAGATCGGTGGTGATGACACTGGTTTCGCTTTCACTGAATACTTTTCAAGAACGAAACGGAAATGAGATCATCTTGATAAGAAAGAAAAAATGTGCTCGCAAAGAAGCCTCTAAGGAAATCCTGCCTCACTTGAAAAATGGAAACAGATCGATTATAGTCCTCCCAGGACCTCTGAGGTAAACCCATCCTGCCTATGGAGGCTTAGAACATATATATCATTGAGTTTTCAAAAAACGAGAGAAAAAAGTTTTCTCCGTGAGGGGAAAATACTAGGAACACGCTTCTGCTTGAACGAATAGACGCATGCATAAGAAGTTTCGTCATCCGAACTATTTTCCCCCGGTTTTTGAAAAGCTCATGCATAAGAAAAGCGAAAGTGCAAAAATTCTCGTAACATCCTATGTCAATGTCGCATGAGTATTGACAAACTCAAGAAAAATGCTTGACAGAGGGATGTAGACATGGTATAGTTCGAGGTGTCAGCGGGTGTGACACAATAAGTCCGTGCACCCCGACCACGCGGGAGTAACTCAGTGGTAGAGTTCCTGCCTTCCAAGCAGGCTGTCGCG
>DAOUDD010000163.1:0-5162 GCA_034431765.1 Ktedonobacteraceae bacterium
GATGAGGGAGGTGGTTGGCCCGGCACATTTCAGGATGTTGCACGCGCTGCCGATGAGTTAAGGGCACTTGCTCCTACCTATAATCTCGATCTACAACGTGTGCTGGCCATTGGGCATTCAGCGGGTGGGCAGCTCGCGTTCTGGCTTGGTTCACGCTCACACCTTCCTCCAACAAGCAGCCTGGCAACATCTCAGCCACTCGCTCTCAAGGGTGTGATCAGTCAGGCGGGAGTGCTCGACCTGGAACTGGCATATGAGCTGCGTCTGGGTGGGGGAGCAGTGGCGGAACTACTTGGCGGCGGCCCAGCAGAGGTCCCTGAGCACTATGCTCTCGCTGATCCAGCCGCGCTGCTTCCTCTACACATCTCACAGGTGCTCGTTCATGCTACAGCCGATGATCGCGTCCCGCTTGAAGTGAGTCAGACATACACGCGTAAGGCAACCCGAAGCGGAGATACACCCACGCTGATCGAGCTTCCCAACGCCAACCACTTCGTGCTGATCAATCCCAATACTGACGAGTGGAATAGAACGTTTGAGGAAGTACAAAAATTGCTGTCTTTATAATGTTGTTTCGGCAATTCTCCCAGCTATGCAGGGCAATTGGTTGTCCACGGAATAGAGACCCAAAGCTTCTATTTACAAAAACTATTCTCATTTTGCAGGGTAAGCATTTAAGGCGTCCTGAGAGGCGTAGACATCATATGTCATTGAATCTGCGCGTACAAAGACTGCGTTCCCATAAGCAGCTTCAACAAAAGGATTAGTCCAGGCCTGCTGTTGGGCTGTTTTGAAGAAATTATCATCGCCACCATTAAGCACTACGACCGTATGCTTCTCATTCGCTTCCATATTTGGATCGTCGAAGCGTCCCTCCAGACGCGTGAGCTTAAAGCCAGAGTGAAAACCGAGAATGTTCATCCAGCCAGGAAATTTGAGTATATTTCCCTGAACCATCCACTCATCCCCTTTCACCTCATATGTCTGCACGGTTGTTGGATTCCCATTATCATCATAAAGCGTTAGCTCAACGCTCATAAGGTGATTTTGATTGCTGATCGGCACAGCATGCACACGTGCAACGTGAATCTTATCGGTCAGACCGAGATATGTTTGCACCAGTGATGTTATCCAGAGGATGACCACTGCAATAAGCAGCAATACTAGCCCACCAATACCTCGCCCCATGCGAAAACGCCGCCGATGTCGATAGCGCCGGAAGCGCCGCCCCTCCTCATCCTCCAGCAGCTCAACTTCCCTGGAGCCGAACAACAGACTCGTGATGGATGTAATAAGTAAGACAATCCCGATAATAGCAAGAAACAGGAGCACTACTTGCTGCCAACCAACATGAAATGGTACATGCAAACCATTCATTTTCGATCCCTCAACCTTTCGCTGTTGTTCCACCGCCTGGTGGTTAGCTTAGCAATACACACCTTTTTATTGTATACGATGGAACAGGATTTTTCATCTCATTTTCCCTTCCTGTCATCGTTCACTTTGCTTATTCGTATTTACTCTAGAGATCATTTTGATTTTGATCTATTCCTACTATAGAAGCATAGCGACGTGTACTGTAGCGTGTGATGAGAGTAGAGCGACACTTTTGTAACTGCGGAAAGTACTAAACGCTTGTAGCTAGAGGCCAGTTAGCATACTATTGCGGTGTACCGGACATGTGTCTTAAACCACGTTCGGGTACATCTCATTTTTGGAGAAAATGTATGAGCGAACAACCAAAGGCAATCATTTTTGATCTTGATGGTGTACTCACCGATACGTCCGAATATCATTATCAGGCATGGAAACATCTGGCCGACGATGAGGGCATCCCGTTTACCCATGAAGAGAACGACGCGCATCTGCGTGGTGTCGGGCGCAGGGAATCCCTTGCTTATCTGATTCGTGGCCGTCAGTATACTGAACAACAGATACAAGAAATGATGGATCGCAAGAACCGTTATTACAATGAGCTAATCCTACAAATGAGTCCCAAAGAGGTTGTTGCGGGTGGTGTGGAACTGTTGGAGGAGATTCGCCGTGCAGGCATCAAATCTGCTATCGCCTCTGCCAGCAAAAACTGTCACACAGTTCTGGATCGCTTGCAGATTACGCACTATTTTGATGGCATTGCCGATGGCTATTCTGTAGTCAATAGTAAGCCAGCCGCCGATATCTTTGTCTTCGCCGCCGGGCTTGTCAACGCTCCCACGACACAATGCCTGGGTGTCGAGGATGCCGATGCAGGCATCGAAGCTATCAAAACTGCTGGAATGCGCTCTCTAGGCATTGGCCCGAAAGAACGCTTCCACCGTGCTGATACTGTCTTTCCAACGATGGAACACAAACATTTGCAAGATCTTCTGGATGCCTTTGCGTAGAGGTGCGGCTAGCACCTCTCCCCGCACGAGCGTCCACCTACAACTACGGAGGATGTGACCCGGTGAATCTCTGGCAAGTGAGCGAAGAAACGCTCGATAAGAATAACCCCAAAAAATTTCATAGCCAGGAAACGGTCTTTAGTATCGGCAATGGCTATTTTTGTACACGTGGCACATTTGAAGAAGGCTACCCACGCCAGAACACGGCCACGCTGCTCTACGGTGTCTTCGACGCAGTTGACATCGCGAAAGAAGAGCTTGCCAACGCTCCTGATTGGACGGTGATCAAGCTCTTCGTCAATGGTGAGCGTTTCCGCCTCGATCAGGGCGAAATTCTCGGTTATCAACGCATGCTCGATATCCAGACGGGGGTGCTGAGCCGCACTGTGCAATGGCAGAGTCCAAAGGGGACGCGTCTACGCGTGACAGCTGAGCGCTTTGCAAGCCTTGCAGACGAGCATGTTGGCATTATTCGCTATAGCGTCCAGGCCGATGCTTCTGCTGTGAAGCCGCTCGACATCCTGTTGCGCGCAAGCTTTGATACAGCACAGGGCAACTACAATCTCATGCACTGGAGCACTGTTGATCAGAACAATACCGATGGTCTACTCTGGCTGCAGAGCGAGACAAAAAAAACTGGTGTGCAACTGGCACAGACGATGAGCTTTACCTGCAACCAGCCAGGATTGCGCAAGGAGTTCGTCAATTCAGATATCGCCCCAAGCATCCACCTGTCGGGAACGTTGAATCCTGGCGATACAGTTGTTGCGGAGAAGCTCGTCGTTTTCTTCACATCACGTGATGAGGTTGGTGATCCTATTAAGGCGGCCCTTGAGCATCACCAGCGAGTTCTGGAGATAGCTCAAGAGGGCGATGAGCAGCGTTTCGTCTACGATAGACTCTACACAGCTAATAGTGATGCCTGGCAACAGTTCTGGAAGGTTGCCGACATCATTCTGGAGGGTGACGATAAAGCACAGGTCGGTATTCGTTACAATCTGTATCAGTTACGCATTAACGCCTCCTCGCATGACAGTCGATACAGCATCGCAGCTAAGGGCATGACCGGGTTCGGCTATCGCGGCCACATCTTCCACGATACCGAGATCTTTATGCTCCCCTTCTTCACCTATGTGCTGCCAGATTTCGCGCGCCTGCTGCTGCTCTACCGCTACCACCTCCTACCCGCAGCGCGTAAAAAGGCGGCCAGCAATAAACACGAAGGCGCACAGTATCCGTGGGAGAGCACACTGAGCGGCGAGGAGACGACGCCTCCCTCAATTGTGCATCCAGAGACCGGCGAAGTCATCCCTGTGCTCAATGGCATTATCGAACTGCACATTACAGCCAGTATCGCTCACGCTGTCTGGCAGTACTGGAAAGTCACCAGCGATAACGAGTTCATGCGTGACTATGGCGCAGAAATTCTGCTCAGCACAGCGCAGTTCTGGGTCAGCCGCGCAGAAAAGAACGAGGAGCGCGGTGGCTACGAATATACCAATGTCATTGGCCCGGATGAGTGGCATGAACATGTCAATAATAATGCGTACACCAACTACATGGCGAAACACAATATCCAGACCGCTCTCGCTGCCTGGGAATGGCTCTCCACCTCCGCACCTGAGAAAGCACGTACGCTGTGGGAAGAGTTGCACCTGAGCGAACAGGGGTTCGAGAAGTGGCGCGACGTAGCCGATCATATGTACCTGCCACTGAACCGGGAGACCAGGCTCTTCGAGCAGTTTGACGGCTTCTTCAAGCTACCAGTACTTGACCAGGAGAAATACAAGGGCCGTACCGACTCGTATCAGGGCATCATGGGAGTGCAGGAGGTGCAGAAGTTTCGCATCCTCAAGCAGGCCGATGTACTCATGCTCCTCACAGTGCTCGACGACGAGTTTGATCAGAAGACGAAACAGGTCAACTGGGACTACTACTATCCCATCACCGACCACGACTACGGCTCCTCGCTCACCCCCGCATTGCACGTCATTCTGGGCACACAACTGGGAAAACTCAAGGAAAGCTACGACCTTTTCATGAAAGGCACCCTGGTTGACCTGGAGAACCTGCGCGGCAACACACCCGAAGGCATCCATGCCGCCTGTGCGGGAGCAGTTTGGCAAGCAGTTATCCTTGGCGTCGCCGGCCTGCGCGTCACCGAGAATGGCTATACAACAAATCCCAGATGGCTCGACAACTGGACACGGCTCGCCTTCCACTTCCGGCACAAGGGCGAACTGATCTTCGTAGACCTGCGCCGCGAATCAGAGTAGCAAGGTATAAAAAGTCTTCATATCCTTAGCGGAAAAAAGCGAACTGACTCTCTTCGCTACAGAGAGTCAGTTCGCTTATAGACACAACCAAAGAGCGCAAAAACGAAGAGCGCGCTCCTTACACATCGGTCGTTCCAGTCTTCTTTGGACAGTGGTCTTCACTGAAATGTACTGGCGCTTGCCTCACTCTAGTGAGCTAAATACGAATTTAGTTAATACGATTAAAACGTGCACAAGAGGATATGGCACTCCTCCCCTTGTCACTAAATCATGTGTGCAGCTCTAGCCCTCTCTCTTTGCAGCGTCACCGGGACGCGAACAAACACAAAAAACATCTCAATTTATCTTGCGGAAACTATTGACAAAATTGCCAACTTCAGCTATTATACTCCCCGTGAGACGCCACTCTGAGTGAACAAAGAAGACGGCTCACACAGCTTCCATGATCTGGCGCATTCGTCTAGCGGCCTAGGACATCGCCCTCTCAAGGCGGAGATCACGG
>DAOUDD010000164.1:0-7209 GCA_034431765.1 Ktedonobacteraceae bacterium
CCTGCCCCAATCTCTTCGAGCACCTGCTCGACTGCCGCGATCTGCGAGTGCACGTGTGGGTGCGAGGCATCGACGACGTGCACAAGCAGATCGGCGGCGGCTACCTCTTCCAGAGTGGCACGGAAGGCCGCGACGAGCGTAGTAGGGAGGCGCTGTACAAATCCTACTGTATCGCTGAGCAGGAGTTCCTGCCCCCCCGGTAGCCGCACGCTGCGGATGGTTGGGTCAAGCGTGGCGAAGAGCTTGTCCTCAGCAAGCGTCTGCGCACCCGCAAGCCGGTTGAGCAGCGTCGATTTGCCCGCATTTGTGTAGCCGACGAGGGCGATAACAGGCGCGGCGTTGAGTTTACGACGCTCGCGGTGACGCTCACGCTGCGCGCGTACCTGTTCTAGCTCGGCGACAAGCTGCGTGCGCTGGCGACGCAGCAGCCGGCGGTCAACCTCGATCTGTTGCTCACCTTCACCGCGCTGCTGCGTGCCACCTCGCTGGCGCGAAAGGTGCCCCCACTGCCTGGTCAGACGTGGCAGATCGTAGTCGATCTGAGCCAGCTCGACCTGCAAACGACCTTCACGTGTGCGCGCACGCTGTCCGAAGATGATGAGAATCAGCGCCGTGCGGTCAAGTACCTGTACCTCCAGCTCTCGCTCCAGATTGCGGTGCTGGTTCGGCTTTAGCTCCAGATCGAAAATGACGGCGTCACAGTTATGGAAACGTAGCAGCGATGCCAGCTCCTCTACCTTGCCGGAGCCAAGTAGTGTGCCGGGATGCAGCACATCCAGCTTTTGCACCAGCCGGTCCATTGTGGTAATGCCGGCTGTGGCGGCAAGCTGCTCTAGCTCATCGAGCGATTCCTGCAGCGGCCAATCGGTCTGCGGGCTGTCCACGCTCACCAGGATGGCACGCATAGGAGCCTCAGAGAGGAGGCCACGTATCGGTTTCTGGTCGGTATATTCTTTCTGTTCCTGTTTCTGTATCTGTGCTTGAGGGATATTCTGTTCCTGCAAAGCAAACTCCTTTATTGCGTTATGAGTGTCTGTTGTGGGATAGTTTTCAGGCTGCAGCAAGCTGTTTTTACATGCGTGTCTGGTCTAAGAAGTGCGTAGAAAGGGTAAACCGCTGCTGGAAGCGAGGTGAAGAGAGGTATGCAATGCAGAGAAGGGAAAAGACGCTTGTTCTGCTAAAACTGTTACAGATCGGGAACACTGTAATAGTGCAAGCCTTCTTCACCATGAGCTATCACAGAATCGGTCCTCTTGCTACCCTGATTAGCCGCCTCAGACGCAAAAAAAGCTGAGGGAAAAGGGTTGCAGCCAATGCTGTAGAACTGTCTCATGATTAAATGAAGGTAATCACTATCACCTGCTGAATCTCCTCTGTATATTAAGTAGAGTATAAGGTAATATTACTCAAAAGAGGGCGAAAAGTCAAGCTCAACAAAACGAAGAAACGAAGGGACAAGACTTTCCTATGTATCGTAGCTCATGAATAAGCTATTCGGTATCTACTACTCTGCCATGCTTCATTGTGCATCCGTAAGGAATAGCTCTTCGAGAAATGGACGAGTACATTGCATGCATGTTGGGCTTTTCATGCTTTAGCATCTTCGTAGGGACCATCATTCATGGCGTCCGTTGCGTCGGGTGGCACAATTGCTGGCCCTTGTTGCTTACGTTGGTGCGTAGGGAGCATGCTCATCAAGCTCTTGCTACTGTTCGTCCAGGCCCTCTCCAGTGACAACGGCGTGAACATAGTCGGCAACATACTGGCGCTCGTCTACACCGTCGATAATCATGCATTCGGCAACGGAGACGACCTGAGGTGCAACTTCGTGCAGAACACTCACAATAGCGCGCTCGTTGCGGCTATCAGCATTGGCGTCTGTAATAAAGGCAAAGAGTTCGTCGGTAAGTTTATCTTCTTCCGCAAAGATTCGAAAAATGTTTGACATGTTGCTCCCTACTTTCCTGTTGAATGAGGAGTGCTCGTCTACAATAATTCTATACTAAAAAACACGTTTTACCACTCTATTTCAACATACAGGGATAACTTATCTGGGATACATAGATGTATTATACGTAAGGGAACATTTTCCTGTCAACTCGGAA
This sequence comes from Ktedonobacteraceae bacterium, assembly GCA_034431765.1. GTDB lineage: Bacteria > Chloroflexota > Ktedonobacteria > Ktedonobacterales > Ktedonobacteraceae > DASYAN01. Next base: position 2,106 of record DAOUDD010000164.1, read on the forward strand.
CATTGACCAGTGTCTGCATTCCATGCTATTATAGCCCAATGTAGTTTTAGAGAGCAGAGAGTAGCTTGAGTATAGTAATAGTAGGCTTATGGAAAATGTTGTTCCAGGCGTCCTCCAACGCTTACACGCTGCCGATATTATCCGCATGGTAGGCCTGGTGGCCGCCTCGGTAGGGCAGGAATTTCAGCGCTCCGGTACTGTTTCCCAGATGCAACGACGTGGAGCACGCCTGATTGGTCGTGTAGATCCCCCTTCTACAACTCAGCCGTTTCTCCTATTGAGAGAGAGCAAAAGTGAGGCTGTCATAGACAACGAATCCTCACTCCAGAGTACACAAAAGGGCTGTTCTGTGGAGGTTGAGCCTGAGAGCGCATCTTCCTGGATGAGCAAGTGCTCATGTAGCCCTGAATCAAAGACGCTTTGTGTACATGCCGCTGCACTGTTGTATCAATGGCTCGCCAGTCCAGAAAGTTTCTCCTCTTTCACAGATGATCAGTCGGGTGATCCGAAGCTCGTCGATAGACAGAGAGAGAATAGGCATACGACAGGTGAATTATCGGATAGTTCGAGTAGTGCTAAAACAACAGGAGAGAGTAGTTCTGTATCTCCATTGTATAGACAACGCAGTGTGTCTGCTCTATCACCACAGGGAAATCTGCTCACTATCCTTAGCCAGCTTAGTTTAAGCGAGCTGCGTGGTATCGCGCGTGAATACGCTCTGACAACAAATGGGATGGCGCGTCAGCAGCTTGCAGAGATGGTGCTGGAGACGCTGCAACAATCAGAAGCTGTGCGCCGCGTTGCGGCAACGCTGGAAAAGTCACAGCGCCAACTGCTGGCTGCTTTGACACTTGTAGGTGGAGCCATTGCTGACGATGATCTGCGTGGCCTGTTTGAGCGTTTCTCACTGGGTCAGCCGGCGCAGCTCCAGAGCACGATGGTTGCATTGCAGGGGAAAGCGCTCCTCTTTCGCACCAATCTCACTCATCCAGGTCAGCCGCGCTCAGGTAGCGGGACTCTGAGTGGTTCATTGCTTGATATTGGTTGGTTTGTTCCGCTAGAGGTGCGCGCTGCATTGCGTGTTTCGGTTCCTGTGACTCCTTTTGATGTCACACGTGCCGACGAGCAAGGGAACGTTCCCACTCTTCAGCTTGCTAGACAGGACGTGCTCGGAGCTGATCTGTTGCTGGTTGCGCGCGCATTAGACGGTTATCAAGCTGCACCTGAAGAGGTATGGTATCAGTATCGAGGAAGCGCTGCTGCTCCTGAACCTATCCCTTATGCACGCACACTGGGTCTCCGCTCAACTGATGGCTCTGTTCCGATTCCTCCGCCGCTTGATCAGCCTGCTGAAGCTGTGATTGCGCTCTTGCAAAAAAAACTGAAGCGGATGCCAGCTTTTTTTCGCTTTGCTGTGCGACTCTTGCGCCAGGCTGATCTATTGCAGCATAGTGATACACGGCCATCGTCTCTGCATCCTCTCCCCGCGGCGGCCGCTGCTCTACTCGGACCTGCACATGGTTCTATTCTGCGTGATCTTTTTGACCTCTGGCTCACGCGCTCTACATATGAAGAACTCTTTGGGATACGAGAAGATGGGGTACGCCTGCGCTGTCGGGCCACGGCGCTTTCTCAGCCAGTGTTGCGTACAGGGGAGTTGGAGGCTGAGAATAGTGAGGCTCGCCAGACAATAGTCGCTTTACTGGCTCAAGCCCCTCTCAATACGTGGATTCACTTCTCGGCGTTCGCTCGTTTCGTCTATCGCTTGAATCCACTCTTCTTACAGCGTCGTCAGCGCCTCTACTCGGCCCCCCACTGGTGGCTGGAGATAGAGGAGGGTCGCCCGCTGCGCCCGACCAATCAACATGACTGGTCACGCGCTGAGTATTATTACCTCTCGCGTCTGCTTTCAGGTCCGCTACACTGGTGGGGGGCATGTGATCTTGCCTACACGCCCGATGGCCGGCTGCTCGCATTCCGTCTCACTCCACTTGCACACGAGCTGTTCAATAATCTTGTAGCAGGCGAAGATGCAGTCAGTACTGATTACTCGCAGCCTGTTCAATCGTTAGAAGGAGTAAGTACGGAAGAAGTGCTCATTGCCCCTTCGCCTCAAGCCTGGTCAACTATTGAACTGCTGGAGCAGTTTTCTGAGCCTGCGGGCATACAGCAAGAGCGGCTCTGCTATCGTTTGACTCCAAAAGCACTTGGCGCGGCATTGAGCCGGGGGCAGCAGCCAACAGAACTGTTAGAACTGCTACGTGAACAGCTTCAACACGAGGATGAGCAGTCTCGCCCTCTTGCGGCCTTGATCGCTCAGCTTCAGCGCTGGATCAAAAACTATGGCCGTGTGCGTATATACAGTGGGGTCATATTGCTGGAAACGGCTGATTCACAGGTGATGCGCGAAGTTACTGCGACAACATCGCTATCAGAACATATTGTGCAGACTATTCATCCCACCCTCCTACTGCTCAGACCAGGCACTACAGAACGCCTGCTCGATGAGTTCAAGCGGCGTGGGCAATCTCCTCTTCTACATAACGAGGATGTGTATGGACCAGAGTGATCTTGATCTGTTGCAAACCGTTCCGTCCTACCACTGGCAATCAGTGGTAAAGACGCGTCGGCTCTCTCCCACACCGTCAGTGTTCAACAGTGGATCAGCTTCTGGAACTTCCACTCCTGCTGCACTCGCTCCAGCGCAACTGGCTGAACTGGCTCAAAAACTTTTTGACGAACAGTCTCTTATGAAGGTGTTGCACGAACTTGGTGAGGTCGAGAGTAGAATCTTACGTGAACTGGTTAGCTATGGTGGGCGTGCGAATAGTCGTGATCTAGCGCTCTACCTCTCCAATGCTGATCTGCTCAATCCTGAAGCTCCTACAAATATAGACTTTTTTGAGCAACCACGTTTAACGACGCTAACAATGCCCTTACATCCTCCACAATATCCTTCTGCTCACCCACATGGCCCTTTTGAGCAGGCGCTGCGTCACCTGTTGATTCTCGGATTGGTCTATTGGGGCAGGCAGACGAACTTTGCCGGGCGTGACTATACCAGCGGTATCTATGATGGGGTGCTGATTGTGCCCCACGCGGTGCGCGATGCCGTGTATCATGTCTGGTCGCCCGCTGTTCCAGTGTGGGATGACACGGCGCTGTTTCAGCATGCTGAGGGGAGCGAGGCCGGGCGCGAGTTACAGCGCACGCTCTACCGTTATTGGTCGCTTGTCGCAGCGCTCCGTGACGGCCTTTCCCTCGTCAATAATGGCTTACTCTCGCGTTCATCCCTGCGCCAGGTTTCGGAGAGCTTTGCCTCTACAATACAGCACGTGCAGCAGGAGCATATTCGTGCTGAGAATGAGCTGCCTTATCTCTACTTCCTACGCCTCTTACTCACACAGTTAGGATTACTCCATGTACGAGATGGTGCTGTCTATGCTCAACCAGCCGAGGCATTTTTCTCGCTTCCACTGCTGGAACGTGCTCGTCACTGTTATTTCCTATATCGCAACGAACCATTCTGGAACGAGCTGGGATACCTGGCTGAGGTGAATGTACGCCCTGGTCCAACGCCTTTAGAGCCAGCTCACGAAGAGGTTGTTCACGCGCGCCAGGCGGTACTTGACCGTTTGCGTTTTGAACCTCTTGAACGTTGGAAAGATATTTCAACGTTCATCGCGCGCACAAAGCTACATCTCCCTTATCTCCTGTTTCCACGCCAGTATGGCTTGCGTGCCGAGCGGTATTCAAGCAATAGCAATCCCTATGGCTGGGACTTTCGCTTACGCCGTGGCTGGTTAACGCATCGTGAGGGCTGGCATATGGTTGAGGGAGGCTTCATTCGCGCGATTCTTACCGGCCCTCTGCATTGGCTAGGGATTACCGAGCTGGATGCCGTTGAAACACCGAGCACCTTTCGCCTGTCACCCGCAACGCCTCTTCTCGTTAGCAATACACCGGTGCCAGTAACAGAGGAGATGCAGGGACGTTTGATCGTGCAGCCAAACTTTGAACTCGTTGCACTCGCTCCCGTCTCTGAGGCGTTGCTAATCAAGCTCGATCGTTTTGCCGAGCGTGTGAGCCTGGAACATATCGCGCAGTATCGTATCACGCGCGCAAGCGTTACACGTGCTATCCAACGTGGTCTCTCGCTTGAAGATATTCGTGCCCCTCTCATCGATGCTGCAGAGGGAGGGATTCCGCAGAATGTCGATTATTCGTTGAGCGAGTGGGAGCGCCAGGCGCGCCGCATCGAACTGTGGCCCGCTGCGACCTTGCTCGAAGTGGATGAACCTGCTCTACTCGATACCTTGCTTGCTGATGCTCAAGCACGCTCCCTGCTGGGAAGACGGCTCTCGCCCTGCCAGGTTGAAGTCTTGCCCGGCAAGCTTGCGGCACTACATGTACTGCTCTGGCAGCGTGATTACCTGCCTGCTTCTACAACCTCAACGTCTGAAGAGACAGCTTCAAGCACGTATCAACCGCAGTGGCGTCTCGACGAGGCAGGAGTGTTGCATCCACTCTATCCTGTGCTTGATCTCTACCGCGTGGCAGAAGTCCAACGCTATGCAGAGCCTGTAGAGCAGAAGTCTTCGTATCGCCTCACGGCAACGTCTGTACAGCGTGCGCTGGAGGGAGGTATCGCGCTCGATACGATTGTACGTTTCTTGCAGCAGTATTGTAGGGATGGTATTCCTGGTTCGTTCTTGATACGTCTCAAGCTCTGGGGACACGGCTACGGTACTCGTGAGCATATTCATGTTGAACATGCTCCCTTTCTCCATCTCGCTCCTGAAGTGCTGCACGATCTGCGCGCCGACCCCGAAGTCAGTGCTCTCCTTGGCTCCGAACTAACTCAGGCCAGCAGCTTGGTGCAGATCGCTCCACAGAATCTAGAGCGTATTCTCGCCATTTTGCACGAACGCGGCTTCCCAGTTTCCTGAATGCTTCAATCCACTTGATAATTGCTGAGAAACCTATTGACAAAACGCCAGGGCTGTGATATCTTAATAGCGCACCGAGATACGAAAGAAAAGTTCGTAGATCTGCGGGAGTGGCTCAGTGGTAGAGCATCTCCTTGCCAAGGAGAAAGTCGCGG
>DAOUDD010000165.1:0-9083 GCA_034431765.1 Ktedonobacteraceae bacterium
TGTGGTTGCGGCTGTTGTTGAGCAGCGTTGTTCCACGCGTTCGCTTGCTGTTGTTGAACAGGGTCGGCGTTCCCCCATGGATTTGACTGCTGAGCCGGATTGCTCCACGCATTCGCTTGCTGTTGCTGAGCCGGTTCTGGGTTCCCCCATGGATTCGACTGTTGCGCTGGATTGCTCCACGCATTCTGTGGTTGCGGCTGTTGCGCTTGTGGAGCAGCGTTGTTCCACGCGTTCGCCTGAGCTTGCTGAGCAGGGTCAGCACTGCCCCACGGGTTAGACTGCTGAGCCGGATTGCTCCACGCGTTCGCTTGCTGCTGCTGTAACGGATCACCCCAGGCCTGACCAGAGCCTTGTTGGGCCGAGTTAGCCCAGGCTTGACCAGAGCCTTGTGCAGCAGGGTTGCCCCATGGGTTGGCCTGTTGCTGTTGCATGGGAGCGGCGTTCCCCCATGGATTGGCTTGCTGCTGTTGCTGCTGCGCCCACGCTCCTGAAGCGTTCTGACCTTGCGCATTCCACGCGCCCGCTCCCCCGGCTCCACCAGCCCCTGGCTGTCCCTGGCGCTGCCAATCAGTGTTTGCTCCTGAGGTAGCAGCATTCTTCTTGCTCCCAGAGCGGAAGACAAAGAATGTGCCAATAACGACAAGCAGAGCGACGACAATGCCGATAACGACAAGGATTGGACTGATTGGTGCAGCAATAATAATGAACGATAGCACATTCATAACGGTTCACCCCTCTAAGCGTAGAAGTGGCTTCTTCTCTCGTAGGACTCTCCCTATTAAGAGCCGTGCGAGGAATAACCACCCGAATAGGTTCGGTACCAGCTAACGGTACCTCTACTGCTGCACGGACTGTGCCTGGACACGCCGTTATCGCAGTTCAAAACGTGCCTCGACACTGCCAAAGCGCAGAACGTCCCCGTTCTTCAGTGTGCGTACTTCGTGCGGTGTCAAAGTCACCCCATTTAAGCGAGTTTTGTTTAGAGCATTCAGATCTTCAACTGTGTACGTCCCTTGTTGATTTCGTAAGTAGGCATGGCGACGGCCAACAGTTTTATCGGTCAAAGGAATTTCTGGATAGATACCAAGCGTGGGATCGGTGCGCCCCACGACCATAAGTTCACCCTTCAGGGAAAAAACCTGCCCGTTAGTAAGCATGAGCACCCCTTCTCGTGTTGGAACCTGGGGAACCGGTGTCGGACTTACAGAGCCTGCATGCTCGTCTCTGGCAGGGACACGTGCGACCCGTTCGTGAGGTGGCAGGGCTTGTACTCGTTCCTGTAATCCTTCAAGAGCTGTAATAAACTCTGCGGGTGTCGCAAAGCGTTCTGCCGGTGTTTTAGCGAGCGCTTTTTGCATAAAGGGGTCCATTTCCAGCGGTAGATCGGGGCGCAAACGACAGATAGAGGGAATCTTGTCATTCATATGCTTGATGACAATATCCACAGCCGTCTCTCCCTCATAGGGTGGTTTACCAGTGAGCATCTCAAATAAGACCGTCGCAACCGAGTAGAGATCGGAACGCGTGTCTGCTGAGCGTCCACTTTCAGCCTGCTCTGGTGAAATATAGTAAGCCGTGCCCATAAACACATTCGACTGCGTAAGGGTGACGGTATCGCGACCACGAGCCAGCCCGAAGTCGGTAATCTTCACCATATCCTTACTATTGATTAGTATATTTTGTGGTTTGATATCTCTGTGAACAACACCCTGCTTATACGCGCTATCCAGCCCCTCTGCAATCTGACGAGCATAATTCAGCGCTCGCAGTGGTTCAAGCGACCCCTGATTAATCATATGATATTTTAAGCTCTGACCATCAATGTAATCCATTACAATATAATGCATATTATTGTCGTTTCCATAATCAAAGATGCGCACAATATGCGGATCGCTGAGGTTCAAGAGGATATGCGCCTCGCGCTGGAAACGTGCCAACAGTTCGCCATCACCAGACAATTCAAGATGCATGACCTTTATTGCGTAAATACGATTATCGCCCAGGTCGCGCACAACATAGACGGTCGCAAAACTGCCCCGTCCACGTTCGTCGATGAGCTTATAACGGCCTTTGATGACACGACCAATCATGTCACCGTTCATGTTCTTGAACTCCTTATAATAGCGGGCTACTCTTAGCGGCTACATTATACACCATCCTTTAGCCTCTGTCATCGAAATGAACATGTGTTACAGAACCTTTTCTGCGTTCTGCTTGTATCAACGCTATAAGCCGAGAATTTCTCGCCTTTTGCTAAAAGGTACCGCGCTAGCTGTCCTCAAACATCTCACTGATGCTCTCACGCTTGTGAATACGTTTGATTGCTTCACCGAAGAGTGACGCGACGGAAACAACTTCAATCTTGTCCGTGAACTGGACAGGCTGGTGTTCGACGGTGTCGGTCATGATCAGCCGCTTCAATGGACTCTGCTCTATGCGTTGACTAGCCCCTGCCGTCAATACACCGTGGGTGACGGCGGCATAAACCTCACGTGCACCCTGTTCAATTAATGCCTGCGAGACGCTTGCTAGAGTGCCACCGGAGGTGGTGAAGTCATCAACCACCACAGCTGTCTTTCCCTGCACATTGCCGATGATCTGCATGATGATGGCTTTCTCATCATGCGCGATACGCTCTTTATAGGCGATGGCAATGGGAGCTTTCAGGACGGCTGCAAAGCGACGCGCTTGCTTGGCAAAGCCAACGTCGGGCGAGACAACGACGATATCGTGCAGTTTCATGGCGCGGATATGCGCACTTAAGAGTGGGAGGGCGTAGAGGTTGTCTACCGGTTTGTGGAAGAAGCCCTGGATCTGCGGGGCATGCAGATCCATGGTGACGACGCGGTCTGCTCCGGCGATTTCTATGGCATCGGCGCAGACACGCGCGCGAATGGAGACACGCGGTTCGTCCTTCTTGTCTCCTTTCGCATAGCTGAAGTAAGGAATAACGACTGTTACGGAATCTGTACCTGCACGCTTGAAGGCATCGATCCAGAAGAGCAGTTCCATAAAGTTATCGTTGGAGGGAAACACGGTCGATTGCACTACGTAGACACGACGACCACGCACATTTTCCTGGATGCGCACAAAGGTATTGCCATCCGAGAAGCGCAACGTCTCGTTTTTCCCTTGAGGAACCTGCAAGTAGTCGCAGATGCGTGCGGTCAGTCGTGGGCTACCACTGCCCGCGAAGACCATAATAGGATCTTCTTGCATCGTTGTTTCCCTTTTGTTGTTACTCCTCGTAGCGCCCACCGAGATGCTGGGCCAGGAACTTTTCCGCAGCGGCGTAGAATTTCAAGCGATTTTCAGGCTTTGCAAAGCCATGCCCCTCGTCCGGGAAGAGCATGTACTCATAGTTTATCCCCTTGCTCTTCATCGCCTCTACGATCTGCTCTGACTCCGCCTGCTTGACCCGTGGGTCGTTTGCTCCCTGCGCGATAAGCATTGGGATGCGAATCTGATCAACCCTTGAGAGCGGCGAACGCGATTTCAGAAACTCTTCTTCGGTATCAGGATCACCAACGCGCTTCTTGAACGTTGCCAGAAAGGTTGACCAGTACGGTGGAATCGAGCGAATCAGCGTGATCAGATTGCTTGGTCCAACAATATCCACGGCGCAACAGAAGACGTCAGGCGTGAATGTCGCACCAACCAGGGCAGCATAACCACCATAGGAGCCACCATAGATAGCGACTTTCTTGGGATCGGCAAAGCCCTGCTGTATGGCCCAGTTCACACCGTCGATCAGATCGTTGTGCATATTGCGTCCCCACTCGCGGACGCCCGCATTGAGAAAGTTCTTGCCATAGCCTGTTGAGCCGCGATAGTTGATCTGCAAGCATGCGTAACCACGATTCGCAAACCATTGCGCTTCAGGATTATACCCCCACGTATCACGCGCCCATGGACCACCGTGCACATCGAGGACCATTGACAGGTTCTTTTGCCCTCCCACAGATGGAAGCGTCAGATAGCCATGAACTGTCAGACCGTCGCGTGCAGTAAACGTAATCGGCTGCATATGCGCCAGAGTATACTGACTCAACGCCGGCTGGTTGTCAAAGAGAAAATCGGCACTCTGCTGCTGGCGATGATAAGCGTAGAAGGGGACAGGCCCGTTATCAACAGTGAAGGCAACGATCCAGACCTGATCGGCATCATCACGGCTGACAATAGAGAAGTCGCCCTGGTGAATATCGCGGATGCGGTCAAAATCAACCTCGATAGTCTTGTCGAGAATCGTCCACTCGATGCGATTTCGATTAAAAGCTACAGCCTGAATTTCGCGTGTATCGGGATGAATCATCACGCTGCCAACGTCATATTGTGCGTCTTCAGCGAGGACCTCGCGCTCCTGAGTCTCAGGGTTCAGCTTTACCAGCCGGCCCGCGTTTGCTCCACGTGAGTCGATCAGGTAGAGAGACTGACCATCCTGCGTAAAGCCAAGCGGACCACTGCTTAGGGCGTCATCAGGGTTCCAGAGTACAGCCTCCTGCCAATCACCCTCCTCGCTGTCACGCACCAGCAGTTGCATACTGCCGTCAAGCAGCGCAGCCTGGGCACCACGAACCTTGAACTGCGCATCGACAATCCACTCAGCAATATTCCCAGGATTTTCCGCGACCAGCTTCAGCTCACCACTAGGGAGATCAAGGTGATAAACATCGTGGTATTCGGGGTGCTCCTTGTTGAGAGCGATCAGCAACTCGTTGGGAAAGTGTTTATCCAGCTCAACGACCTGCACCTGCACATTTTCAAACGGAGTCAGGTCACGTGTCTGTTTCGTCTCCAGATTCGTAGCATAGAGCCGCCAGTTCTCGTTACCATTCGTATCTTGAATATAGAGGATATGCTGGTTGTCGGCGGCCCAGAAATAGAAGCGGATACCCCGCTCCGTATCGTTCGTGACCGGTTGAGCATTCTGCTGCCCCACATGTCCAACCCAGACATTGAGCACATTGTTGACCGGGGCCAGGTAGGCCATACGTGTACCGTCAGGCGATATACGTGGACTTGTCTGTACTGGATTGCCAAACAGCACATTACGTGGAATAAGCTCTATTTGTGTAATTGTATTCATATAACAACGTATCTTTCTTGTGTGCGCTAAAAGAACACTATTCTATCTATCTATTGTATACGAGTGCAAAACATTTTTGTTGCGTGTATGCAAAATGAAGCAAAAAACAGCACATATCTCCCAGGCGACAATACGCTGTGAGCTCAATACTTTCAGGCTAGCACATAGGTCCGGCAGTGTCAAGAAACGAGTGAGCATGACAAGTATACTTGACAATGAATTTTCTCTTGATTGTAGCGGGTATCATCTTCTACTTTATAGCTGTAGCTGTACTGTTCGGCACAGATGTGCTGAAAGCTGTGCCTCTGGATCTGACGGTCTCTATGTGCATACTGACATTTGCACTCCTGGTGTTAGGCGCAACGCTTGCAAGCATTATCTCTTCACGAGTGAAGACGTTGAGGGCCGCCCAGACTACTTCAGCAATTCTACCTATGCTCCTTATGTATAGCAATATAGCTATTACTTTAAAAGCGGGCGTGATGAGTAACCGGGTTTTCGCTGTTTGTGCTGTAGGCGTCTTGCTGTTTGATGTGGTGCTTATCGTTATTGCCAGTACTACATGGAGACGTGAAGAGGTGATGGCACGAATGTAGATAGTAGAGTACCAGAAAGTCAACGAAAAAAGGTAGTTACCTTACTTGAGATCGAGAAAATGCGGGCAATACTATAAGATATACTTGCTTCGCTTGCTTACACAATAACAGAAGGGGTACTGCTATTGATTACAGTGCATCTCTCTGCTATGATAGGGAAAATTGTGATTGAAGTGAGGACGAGGAGGAACGATGGCAGGCCCCTGGGATAACAGCTTAAAGCGGTTGGTTGACGAGGCACGAGAAGATTTCGTGCAGTGGCTGGTGCGGAATGCGCGGTATGTGGAAGAGGTCTCTCCCCATCTAAAGAGTCGCACGATTGACGCAGACATCCTCTACAAAGTGTCGCTTGAGGGCGAACAGCGCCTGCTCCACCTGGAGTTTCAACGCCGCGGCGAGACACATATGGCACGTAGGTTGTTAGAGTATAATGTCCTTGCAACGTGTGAACACAAGCTGCCAGTCTATTCAGTTGTGCTCTACCTGGTCAAAGAGGGAGCCGTGGCGCGATCACCCTATACGATACGCTGGTCGAAGGATGTGACGATCCACCATTTCCCGTTTGGGGTCATCAAGCTGTGGGAGATCCCGACGCATGACTTGCTGCACCTGGGTTTACCGGGACTCTTGCCCTTGCTCCCACTCACTCGCGAGGGCAAGAGCCGCGAGACGATTGAAGCAATGATAGCGGGACTGGCACCGACGCGAGAAACGGCACGCCCAGAGCTGCTCTTGCGTGGCTACGAATTAGCAACATTGATCTTCGCCTACGACGATGATCACGATTGGCTGAAAAGGAGGTTCGCGGAGTTGGACGATCTCATTGAACAATCCTGGGGCTACCAGGAGTTGAAACAGCGCGCTGAGAGACAAGCAATTCAAGAAGTGACTGCACGAGTTCAAAAGGAAGTTGCAGCAGAGGAAAGAGCGAAAGGGAAGCAAGAAGGTCAGAAAACGGCTCTTCATCAGACACTGCTCGCATTTGTCCATGAGCGTTTCCCTGCCCTGCTCCCGCTCGCGCAAGAACAGATAGCACGTGTGCAGACACCCGAGGTGCTGCAGATGCTCTTACTGCATGTCACTCTTGCACAGGATGAGCAGCGCGCTCGTCAGCACTTGCTGGAGGCGACGCAATAACTCTCTTTCGCATACCTTGCTTCAACTCGTTTTTTGCTTACGCTGTAAGCGTTTAGCAGCCCGCTGTGGTGCTTATTGTGTTTGCTAGCATTACGAGTGATGGCACGAATGTAGCGCTTGTCTAGAAACGACGAGTGAGCAGTAGTCTGTATCCGTCATCTGTGTTCGAGAAGGTCAAGAAATCGCGCTCGGTCTGTCCTGGTTCTGAGCAGAAAGACCTTCTCTTTATACTTTTCAAGGTACTTGTGCATGAACTCTGCTGTAGGAGGGACAGAGAGCTTATACTTCTCTAGACGTGTGAGCAAGGCTTTTGCATCGGGCGCTTCTATGCTCTCTTCATGCTCTACAAGGTACTTACGCATTGCTTCTGCTTCGACTGAAGTAGGACGAATTTTGTTTAGATAATGCTTACGGTTATCTTTCAAGAGCTTCAAGAGTAGCCCTACCCCTCTTATACCTGGATATGGATTGATGCCACGAAGACTTTTTGAGATATGGCGGTAAATAATACGCACTGCGGCTATAGACCAAGAAATTTCAAGCAAGACGATGTAATCAGCCTGGTAGAGTAACGGATCGATCCAGATGAGGTAACTGCCTTCTGTAACCCATGTGGGTTGGTTGGCAATAGAAAAAGCGTCCTCTATGTATGCAGCCATATCCGTGCCATGTTTCCGGCCCAGTGTATCCAGCTCGTAATGCGGGATAGCAAACCTGGAGGAGATGTAAGTTGCCAGAGTTGTTTTGCCGCTGCCAGATGCGCCAATAATGTGTATTCTCATTGTGTTACGACTTTTCCATCATCTTCCTATAAGCCTCATACGTCTGCCTTGCAATCTGTTCCTGAGTATAGTTCTCCAAAACTCGCTGCCTGCCGCGTTGTGCGAGAGTAGTGTAGAGCGCTGGGTCGTCGAGAAGCTTCTGGACGCACGAACTCAGGTCGCGTGCGTCTCCTTCCTGGAAGACGAGGCCGGCGTCGCCGATGACGTGCGGAATCTCGCCGCTGGAGGAGCCGATGACGGGGACTTCGCAGGACATGGCTTCGGCGAGGATACGTCCGAATTGCTCGATCCAGTTGGGGCGCGAGAGGGAGGGCAGGACGTGTACGTCCAACTGTTCCAGTTCGTGCGGGACCTGCGTGGTGGGGACGCCGGGCTTGAAGGTGACGCGTTCGCTCAGGCCGAGGCGTTCGGCCTGCTCTTGCAGGACGCTTTTCATGGGGCCATTGCCGATGAAGACAGCGCGACAGTAGTCGGGCAGGTAAGTGAGGGCTTCGACCATCAGGGGCAAGCCCTTTTCTTCTTTCAGCCGGCCGATAAAGCCAAGCATGAAGGGGTCACCAGGCTGACGCGAGCGGAGCGGAGTACTGCGTTTGTAGATATCCGTATCGAAGCCGAACTGCGGGATAATCTCAATAGCGCCGGTGTAGCCCTTGCGTTTGAGCACATCGGCGGCATCGAGATTCCCAGCCAGTGCGAGCGTGGCATGCCTGTAGTTGTAGCGCTCAAACTGGCGAAAAGGGGGAGGATACGGGCGGTAGAGGTTCTGCCAGGTGAAGAAGAGCGCGCGAGCTTTGTTGCGCCGGGCCAGGCGCATAGCATGAAAAGTCGCCAGATTATACGGTTCCTCGTCAATGTGCACGATCTCTGGCTGAACTTCGCGCATGATACGCGCGAGCTGTGGATAGTAGTGCAGATGGTAGTTACCATTAAAACGCATCGGGGTCACGATCATACGATAGCCACTGGTATAGAGCTTCTCCAACGTCAGCTTGCTACCATCATCGTGCCACCAATATGGAGGAGTGACCAGTGTCAGCTCAACATCTGGCAGCTTTGCCAGCTCTTCCAGCTTGCGCTGCGACGTACCCGCAACCAGCGCCTTAGATAGCATAAGTATACGCATATTTTACTCAACCCTACTTATATCTTTGTTTTATCTGAACAAGCACGGTAATGCCGCATAATGAAATCCACCCGATAGAACTGTACAGAGCAATGTTGCTATGAATGGCAAACGGACCCGATGGGCATTTTCTCGTGCTTATACGCGTCGAAAATGCATGCGGGCCGTAACCTTTGCAATTCGTCCCTCGTGAAATAGCTACCCAATACACCCTCATTCACACATTGTCCCACCACCCAACAGCAATTCATCGCTCGGGACCCGATTTCATCGCGTCCGCCGCGATTCATCGCCTGCTCCTTCTCAATGCCTCTTCATAAACTCCCAGCGTCTCCTGCGCCGTTTTGCGCCAGCTAAAG
>DAOUDD010000166.1:0-5323 GCA_034431765.1 Ktedonobacteraceae bacterium
GGTTAAAGGCGCAGCGAGATTTTGAACCCTTCATCACCTACGAGATCGGCACCGCTCTGGCATTTCTCTATTTCGCACGGCAGCAGGTGCAGCACGCAGTCGTTGAAGTTGGCCTGGGTGGTCGCCTGGACGCAACCAACGTCACGCACCCCCTCGTCTCCGTCATCACCTCAATCAGCTATGACCACATGGAGATTCTTGGCAACACGCTGACACAGATCGCGACCGAGAAGGCAGGCATTATTAAGCAAAACGGCATCGTCGTGACCTCCGCTTCTGCGCCAGAGGCCCTGCTCGCTATCGCCGCCGTTGCTGGACAGCGCAACGCCCGTCTGATTCGCGTGGGTTCCGCCTCGCATGATCCCGCGCAGGCAGAGGTAGATGAGGGTCGCCTGCCAGCGCTGAGCTATCGCTATCAGGCAGAAGAGTATGTACAGGAGCGGCAACGTTTCACACTCTGGACGCCTGAACAGCAGGTATACGAGGGGCTAGAGACGCCATTGCTGGGAGTGCACCAGGTCGAGAACGCGGCAGTGGCGCTGGCGACGCTCGATAGGCTCCGCTCTTTTGGCTATCGCTGGGACGAGTCGGCGTTGCGCAAAGGCTTCCTCTCCGTGCACTGGCCCGCGCGTATCGAAGTCGTCGGGCACGATCCGACGATTGTCGTGGATGGCGCGCACAATACCGACTCGATGCAGAAGTTGCTGCAATCCTTGCGCTCTTACTTTGCGCCGCACGCGCTTCTCGTCGTGCTGGGGATGGCGCGCAACAAAGACCAGGCCGGGATGGTCCGCGCTCTCGCCGACGTAGAGCGCGTCGTGCTCACAAAGATGAACAATCCGCGCGCGACCCCGACCGACGAACTGGCTGCACTCTTCGCCGAGCACGCCCCGCACGTCCAGATCTATCGGGAAGAGGACAGTACACGGGCAATGGATCTGGCGGTAGATCTGGCCGGGCGGAATGACCTCATCTGTGCCACTGGCTCGCTCTACCTTGCAGGTGAAGCGCTACGTTGGGCCGCTGCTCATGGCGATGCTCAGGCGGCGTCTGAGATAGAGGGAGTGGATCATTAGTGTGGCATCGACTCTCTAGACTCATTTTGAACTGTTAAGCCTGACCATAGATCCCTGGTAGGCCATACCCGCCAAGGGCCAGGGAAAGTTCGCCGCCGTGATGAATCTCGTGTTCGAGAACATGCCAGATAATCCACTCGCGAACGCTGGGATCAACCTTTTACAGAGCAATAAGTTTGGGACAGAATTGCTACACCCAGCCCTCGATACCGAACAGTTGCCAGAGGAGCTGGGTGGTGAAGACCAGCAGCAGGTCACGTGATGCCCTGTCATGTGAGCGCAGCGTCTGCACACGTTCGGGGTCGAAGAGTCCTATTGTGTGCGTGGTTTCCTGTGAGAGTACCTGCTTAACCAGTTCGGAGACGCTGTTTTGCAGGAGTGAGGCTGGAGAGACTGCGAGGGGAAAATGGGCTGTGGAGGCAGAATTTTTCAAGTGTGGCATGACCTGTCTGAGGAGCGTGTCGGGCGCTGTTGAGCGTGCCGCTGCGTCAGGCCATTGCGTCAATTTCTCCAGCACTTTTGCATGCAGGTAGGGCGAGCGCAAGGCGATGCGCTCCTGCGTAGCCAGGGCGTAGGCGGAGTGAACAGCGTAATCTGGCATACGCAGGTGCAGATCCAGGTAGTAAGCCTCCTGCCCCGTCTCCTTGAGCTGCTCCGCGTGACGCGCTAGCTTGCGCGCGTGCAGCGTCTCCTCCCATGCTTCAGCATTATGCAGCACAGAGGCTACATCTGCTGTCCAGATTGCATGCTCTTCCTCGTTCACAAGGGAGCGACGATAGTGTCGCAGGATGCTTTCTTCAGTCCTCTCTTCAGCAGAAGGCAGAGTGGTGCCGAGTAAGTAGCCAGCTCCCAGGCCACTCAGTGCAGCGCGAGCCTGCGTCTCTACTGCGGCTGTATGTAAGAGCTGGTGCAGGGCCAGGGGCCGTGTATCGACGCACGGTGCCTCAAGTCCCAGCAGTGTTGCAGGCCAGAAATCGGGCTGATCAACGCCGAGAATACTTAGAAAAGGCGCGTCACAGGCTTCAGCGATCAGCTCGCTCGCTTCCCACTCTCCAGCCTCTGTGGATGTCGTATAGCCATAGGTAAGGATTGGAGAGGGGGGAGAGATCTGAGATGCAGCGAGAAGTGCTAGAAGTGCGGATGCGCTAGCGCCGTTGGTTAATGCGACCATGGAGGCCTGAGTGGGGAGGAGAGACGTAGTAATCTTTTCGAGAAGTTCGCGCAGCTCTTCCATGCTCGAAGCTGTGGATGGGGCTACATCCAGCGAGTAATCCGTAGAGCTGTTCAGAACTATCTTCGCGCGCTGCCAGCGCAGAATCGAGCCGGCTGGGATGATCTGAATATCCTTGAAGGCCGTCCACGGGGCAGGGATAAAGCCGTAGCGTCGCAGTGCATCGAGGGCCGCGAGATGGAGGCGACGTGGTGCGCCAACAGCCAGCAGCGCCTTGATCTCACTCGCGAAGAGGAGGTTGCCTTTCGCAGGCCAGTTCTCGATGTAGTAAAGCGGGTGCAAGCCAGAGAGGGGGCGGCGGTAGACAAGCGTGCGCCGTTCCGGTACCCAATCGAGCACGGGTGGCTCATCGTTGTCACGCATGGCATAGGCAGCATCAGAGAACGCCAGCAAGCCCGCACCGGGAGAGAGCGACTGTGCCGGCTCTCCTCCATGTGTGCCAAGCACTGCGCCCATTGCTGCTAACGTCTGCTCAATAATCTTTTGGGGAACCTGTTCTCCCGTAATCCAACCCGCCAGTGTAGGCATCACACACTCTTTCGTCTCTTGTCTATCACGCACGATCTATAACAAGAGACGTTGCATATCCCCCTTGGAGTAACAGAACCTGCATTTTGTCCTATATAATAGGGTATTGTACACTGGGGATAAACTTTCTGGAAGAGCGAGAAAATGCCCTTCCAGGAAAGAGAAGTTGAAAAGCCTCTGCTACTGTGCGTAGCAGTTCCAGGTCATACCATCACTGGCATCAGTATACATCCCATACACATTGGAGTCGTTGGGGAACTGCTGCACACACGCGTCGTTCACATCAGCGACTATGAGATTATCATTATCGCCAACACAGTGCCAATCATGGACTGCTGTACCACTACAGAAGGGCAACAAAATCTGGTACAATTGAATAGAGAAGATAGCATACAGGCAGGGCACATAGCGCGTTTCTTGTACTGAGGCGAGAAGTCCAACAGATTTCTCTGGAGTGTACGTATGGAACGAGGGAGCTTATGCGTGTTGTTGAGTATCATACCAATACGGATATCCGTATAGTCGATCTTCCTAGCCCCGAAATTGGCCCTGGTGAACTGCTCGTGAAATTACATGCCTGTGGCATCGATCAGAGTGATGTAACGGAATGGTATACCTCTCCACGAGCTCCGCTCTATCCGGGGCACGAACCAGCCGGTGTTGTCGTGGCTGTTGGTGCTGGAGTGCATCAATTCAGCGTAGGGCAGCGCGTCTTTATGCATCATCGTGTCCCCTGTATGGTCTGTCACTTCTGTCAGCGTAGCTCCTTCTCGCAGTGTCCTGAGTTTCGTACCACGCGCCTCTATCCAGGGGGCCTGGCAGAGTATATTCGCGTGCCAGCTCCGAACGTGCATCTGGATGTGTTACCTCTGCCTGATGAAGTCTCGTTTGAGGCTGCAACGTTGATTGAGCCACTTGCGTGTTGTGTGCGCGGGATACAGCGCTCCTCTCTCCACCCTGGTGATACCGTCTGTATTCTTGGTGCGGGAAGCAACAGCTTAATGCTGGGACTGCTTGCGCAGCAGCAGAGCGCGGGGAAAGTCATGCTCGTTGATCCCATGGCGAATCGACGGCAGCATGCTCTGGCAGTTGGCATAGACTTCGCACTCGACCCATGCGAGGCCCCGCTGTTGCAACAGATCAAAGCGCTCAACGCAGGCCACAAGCCAGACGTTGTGATTGTTACCTCTGGTGAAGCAGGGGTGATGAAGCGTGCGCTCGATCTGGTTGGGCCGGGAGGTACCGTCTTATTTTTTGTTCCTCCCCCGCCGGCTGAAATGCTCGAAGTGAATACCAATCACCTCTTCTTTCAGGAAATTTCCTTGCGCACCAGCTACTCTGCTGGTCCTTACGAGACGAGGCAGGCGCTTGACCTGTTGCGCAATCGACGTATTCGCGCTGAAACGATTATCACCCATCGCTTCGTGCTACATAATGTAGCCGAGGCGTTTCAGCTTGTCGCGACACCGAGTGAAGCAGTGAAGGTAATCATTACAACGGAACAGAGTTCCTGATGTGCACTGTATTTCGACTTTCGCTCTGCCTCTTGCGATTTCTCGCCCCACCTGCCTACAATACAGAGGGTAACTACGGGATGAAACTGGCTTACGGCCAATGACAGATATGACTCTTGAAATTGCGAGGTTTTTATGACAACGACAGAGACAACTTCTCAGGTTCAACAGTGGACGAACCTTGCGCAACAGTTGCGCGTTGACAGCATTCGCTGCACCACTGCTGCCGGCTCCGGGCACCCGACATCCTCTATGTCGGCAGCAGACCTGATGTCAGTTCTGATGATGAGCCATCTACGCTATGACTTCGACAATCCTAAGCTGCCAAACAACGATCACCTGATCTTCTCTAAGGGCCACGCTGCCCCTCTGCTCTACTCGATGTACAAAGCCGCAGGCGCAATTGACGATGATGAGTTGCTGACACTGCGTAAATTTGGGAGCCGTATCGAGGGTCATCCAACCCCCGTTTTGCCCTGGGTTGATGTGGCAACTGGCTCGCTTGGACAGGGCCTACCGATTGGCGTTGGTATTGCTCTGGCTGGCAAGTATCTCGACAAACTGCCCTACCGCGTCTGGGCCTTGCTTGGCGATAGCGAGACGGCAGAAGGTTCGGTCTGGGAGGCATTCGACAAAGCTGCTTTCTACAAGCTGGATAACCTGATCGCCATCATTGATGTGAATCGTCTGGGTCAGCGCGGTGAGACGGAACTGGGCTGGAACACCGCCGCTTATGCTAATCGTGCGCGCGGCTTCGGTTGGAACGCGATCGAGATCGACGGGCACAACTATGAGGAGATCCAGAGCGCATACATTGAGGCTGCGCAACCAAAGGGCGTGCCGACGGTGATCATTGCCAGAACACACAAAGGCAAAGGTGTCTCCTTCCTCGACAACACGCCTGGCTGGCATGGCAAGGCGCTCAATAAAGAGCAGACGGAGAAGGCGATCGCGGAACTGAATATGCAGGCGCG
>DAOUDD010000167.1:0-15744 GCA_034431765.1 Ktedonobacteraceae bacterium
CTTGGCACATGGGGCTGGAGCTTTGCCCACTGGAATGGCGTCTGTGCCGTCGCTTGCACACTGCTCTTGATTGCACTCGCTATCTACTTCGGCAATGCCAGGCGCTTTCGCTCTAACAATTCTGTAGATTAAATCAATCAAGTACACAGATTTACCAGGACAGCGAAAGATAGTGAGTTAGCTCTGACACACGTTTGAGGATAAACTCTTCAATATACCTACATGGTGATGGGTGAGGATGTGTACGGCATGGTTCTTTTTTCCTCAACAAGGAGAAGGTGAGCCATGCCGAGACAGAAATACCTCAGTCCTCTTTTTCAAGACAAACTCACTGGCAGCTTTCCCTTCGCCTGTATTTCTCCGAAGATGACGCGTACAGCGGCTTCGAGCGCTGGGGGCGTGTTCTCGTAGGTGACGAGATAGGTTTTCAGCTCAGGAAATGCCTGCAGGTCGTATGGATTGTAGGCGGCGATTCCAATCACTGGCCGACCAGTCTGAAGCACGTCCTGCATCAGTGCTTGTTGGAAGGGGTCCAGGTTCGCATTTTCCGTGAGCATGATTACCAGATCGGCGCTCTCAATGGTCTGTGCGAGGCGTTGCCGTTCTGCCTCGTCAGGTTGGCGGCTCACTGTGAAAGCATCGGTCCGGCTCTGCCTGCGTTTGACGGCCCTGACTAGCTCGTCGTTGTACTGATAGTTGTCGATGGCCTGCGTATGGCTCTCCTGGTGCGCAAAGAGGAGCAATATCCTCTGCTCTTGCGTCAACTGCACCGGTATCAGGCCTTGCTCGTTCTTGACGAGCGTAGTGGAGAGTGCGTATGCGCTATCTCGCAGGTGCCGATGTTCAGCACTGTTCACAACCTCTAGGGGCTTCTCGGTAAGAGCATTCTCCCAGGAGAGCATGCGCGCTTTTAAGGAGAGCACACGCGCTACGGCTTGCTCGATCGCTTCGCCTGTCAGTCTGTTCCCTGCCAGCGCGTCCTTGATCGCTGCGATACTGCCACTCTGCCGCTTGTAGAGATGCGAGACCAGCACGAGGTCTGTTCCGGCCTGGAGCGCCATGACCGCTCCCTGCTCGCTACCAACCGTCTCGGCAACTGCGTTCATCTCCATACAATCTGAGACAATGACACCGGTATAGCCGAGCCGCTCGCGCAACAGACCATGAACGACCTCGCGCGAGAGTGTCGCAGGAATGCTTGCATCTCCCATAAGCGCGGGCAAGTGCAGGTGCGCGACCATGACGCTCTCCGCACCTGCCTCAATACCCTTTTTGAACGGAACTAATTCGAGCCGCTCCAGGCGTTCGAGTGTATAGGGAACGGAAGGTAATGCCAGATGCGAGTCTACTGCTGTGTCGCCATGACCCGGAAAGTGCTTCAGGCTGGTAATAACCCCTGCTTTCTGATATCCCTGTACTGTTGCGGCGGCTAATGCTGCTACCTGAGCGGGATACTCGCCGAATGAGCGTACGCCTATGACCGGATTGGCGGGGTTATTGTTCACATCGACGACCGGTGCCAGGTTCATATTGATGCCCATCGCCCTGAGTTCCTCGCCCGTTGCGGAGGCGATGTCGTACGCGACCTGCTCTGAGTCGATCGCTCCAAGCGCCATATTGCCGGGGAATTGCGTGGCACTCCCCCCAAAACGCTGCATCATCCCATTCTCCTGGTCTACCGCAATGAGCAAGGGATAGCGATGTCCGGCGTCGCGGGCCGCTCTTTGCAGCGCTCCGGTCAGTTCTCGCACCTGTCGCGCATCTTTAATATTGCGTGCAAACAGGACAATGCTGCCAACGTGTTGCCTCTGAATAAGGTCGAGTACCTCTGGCGTCGGCGTCGTTCCAGGGAACCCGACCATGAGCACCTGTCCGATCTGTTCTTCTAGCGACATTCCGTCTGTATAGCTCTGCATACGCGCTCCTTTCGAGAGTCTGCTTTAAGGGACGGCACATTGGGATTGTGTTGGCAAATTGGGTGACAATAGCCTACGTGGGTGTGGGTGCCGCATGAGCAGCGGACGCCGTGATGAAGTTTTAGGAGTTCATCTGGGCATTGAGAGAGGCAGCCCTCGGCTCTCCGCATCGACCTCTCCCACTATACGCACTCCTTCCTCAGACCAATAGAGGCTTGTGCGGCACTGAGCGCTGGCTCCTCGACGACTACGAGCTGCCCCAGTTTGTGCACACGTTGCAGACATTGCAATAGCTCTTGCCGATAGCGCTCTACGTGCAGCAGCAGCCCCCCCATGAGGGCAAGCGGCAGTTCGGATAGCTGCAGTCGTGCACTTATGGTGCTCACTGCAAGGGCAAGCTCTTCGGCTCCCCGTTGCATAATCGCGCTTGCTACGGTGTCGCCTGTTTGTGCAGCATGAAAGACACAGGGAGAGAGGCTAGCAATAGTAGCTTTGTCAGCGCTCCCATAAACTCTTTCGAGAATATCTTCTGCGCTCCGCAGACGCCAATGGTCTAGAATAAGCTCAAGCAGAAGCGTCTTTGGTCCACGTCCGTCTGCGGCCCGCACTGCGGCGAGCAGCGCGTGCTGGCCCAGATAGTAGCCGCTACCCTCATCTCCCAGCAGATGGCCCCATCCTCCTGCGCGAAAGATGGTGCCCTTGCTGTCCCGGCCCAGCGCAATCGAGCCTGTCCCGGCGATAAGCACGACGCCGACGGCGTTTTCCAGGGCGCTCAACCCCAGTTCGGCATCATTGGTCGTGTGAATCTGAGCTGCGAGTGGACTGAGATGAGGATACAGGAGCTTTTGATCGGCGGGTCGGTCAACACCTGCCAGCCCCAGCCAGGCGCTCTGGGGAGCCAGGGAGAGGGGCAGGCCAGCGCTGTGTTTTGCCCTTTCGACGGCTTGAAAAATATTGTGCACGGCAAGCTCTAATCCAAGCGCGGCGTAGTTTGCCCCGCCAGCCAGTCCACGCCCTACTTCTCGCCCTTCCGCGTCCACTAGAATGGCAAGTGTTTTGCTCCCGCCACCATCGACGCCGAGAAAATACGCCTCTTCAGGAGTTTCGCTCACCTGCGAGGGTCCAGTTGCAGCGTTATCTCCGTTCATCACTGCTCGCTTCCAGTGTGGTACGCAGCACACCATTGTGGGCCGCGAGCCTTTTGCGAGCCTCCTGCGCAGATATGTTGGCCTGGCCCATCACAATCGCTGTCTTTGTCTCACCTTGCGCATGCTGCAACAGCCTGTCCGCAGTGGCTTCGTCCAGTTTCGTCACAAGCTGGACAATTTTGAGGGCACGTTTGTGCAGCTTATAGTTTGTTGCCTGGACATCCACCATCAGATTGCCGTAGGTCTTGCCGAGCTGCACCATCGTTCCTGTGCTAAGCATGTTCAGGACCATCTTCTGTGCGCTTCCTGCTTTGAGGCGAGTGGAGCCGGTAATAACTTCTGGACCAACTATAGGTGCAATCATGATGTCTACAGCCTGTTCAAGAGGAATATGCTTGTTGCAGGCAACGCCGACGGTCAGTGCACCACGCTCTTTCGCAACCGCAACCGCACCCAGTACATAGGGAGTACGACCACTGGCGGTCAGGCCAACAACTGCATCCTTTTCTGTCACGGCGAGCCGCTCTACGTCTGCCTGGCCCGCCTGGTAGCTGTCTTCGACCTCTTCACTGGCATGCGCCACCGCCTCGTCTCCCCCTGCCAGGCAGCCGATAACGACATCTGGTGAGAGATTGAATGTCGGCGGACATTCAGAGGCGTCCAGAACTCCCAGTCGTCCCGATGTGCCAGCTCCCATATAGATCAATCGCCCGCCAGAGCGCAAACGCGCAGCAATCTCTTCTACCGCTCTGGCGATGGCTGGAAGCTCCTGCCCTACAGCGAGCGCGACACGCGCATCTTCTTCATTCATGACGCGCACCATCTCTAACGCACTCATCCTATCGATGTTGACGGTGGCCGGATTTACCTTCTCCGTTTCTAACGTGTTGAGCACATGGCTATCGTTGTTGGACGCATGGGATTGGGCCGACATACTCCTACCTCCTCAAGATATCGCAAGAGAGTACACTCACGTCTAGCTCATACCTGGGATCGTGTCAGATAAGCTGATCACGCTTCATGCTGGTATAGAACGTATACTTACTGCCGCAATAGACAGCCTTTGCATACTCGATAGGTTGATCTCGTTCAGTGTAGGTGGTGCGCCGCGTGAGCAGAGCCGGGCTGCCGAGGGCGACCTTGAGGAGCACCGACTCCTCCTCTCCCATCAAGCCTGCCTCTAACTCCTGTTCTGCTAGCATCAACGATTGCCCATATCGCGTTTCCAGCAAGCGGTAGAGCGAGTTCCGTTCGAGATCCTCTTCTAGCAGTCGCTCACACCCTTTGAAATGCAAGTGCGAACGTTCTACCGCCAGAGGTTCTGCATCGGCCAGACGCAAACGCACAAGAGAAAAGATCAGCTCGCCCGGCTTGATACGCAAGCGATCAGCAGTTGCATCATCGGCAGGGAGCATTTTAGCGGAGAGTACTTTTGTGCCGGGCCGCTGCCCCCGCGCGGCGATATCCTCTGTAAAGCCTGTCAGGTGCAGTAATTGCTGCGTAATTTTGTGCTGACTGACAAACGTACCTTTTCCCTGCTCGCGATAAAACAGGCCCTCGTTTACCAGCTCCGTAATCGCCTGGCGTGCAGTCATGCGGCTGATACCGTATTGCTCTCCCAACTCGCGCTCAGACGGGATCAGATCACCCGGTTTCCACTCGCCCTCGCGGATTTTTTCGCGCATAATCTCCTTCAACTGGTAGTAGCGCGGCAATGGACCTTTTCTAAAAATAGTGCTCATGTCTCTCTCATTTCAATTTTCTTCATGCTCACAGTTGTCTATACCATTATTTATACTACGCGAGAAGATTTTGCAAGGTACACTTTTATTTTGGATAAACGCTAATCACCTTTGCCCTGAACAGACTGGCAACGTATGTGGTATACTTGGCATATTGTATATACCACCTTGTAATGAGATGATCTCATATTTTTTGCGGAACGTCAAGGGAGCTTAAGGGAGGTCAGGAGAGCTCAAGGGGGTGTATATGCGCAAACGAGCGCTGTTGGCACGCCTAGCAACGCTCAGCACTGCGCGCTCAGATTTTCGTATAAGATCGAAGTGACACAGGCTGAGGGATGGTCGTCCATGCTTTGTCGCTTGACTATGTAGTTTTATCAAAGGAGAGAAGCTCGATGCAGTTTACGTTACACGGTGCTCGCCTGGTCGATGCCACAATGGATATAAGTAGGGGTGATATTAGTATTGCTGCTGAACATATCCAGTCTCTTGGACATGTGCCTGCGACAGAAGGCAATAGTATCGATGCGACTGATGCCATTGTGATGCCCGGTTTCATTGAAGTGCATACACATGGTGGCGGTGGGTTTAACTTGCACACGACGAACACGGATGAGATCTATTCCTACGCACAATGGGCAGCAACAACAGGTGTCACTTCTTTCCTTATTGCAGTCGTTGGCACACCCGGTGCCTTGCCTGAGCAGCAGCTACGGAGCGCCGTGACGGTGATGAAGCAGGGCGACAAAGGCAGCAGAGCGCCAGGTGCCAAGCCATTGGGCATCTTTCTAGAAGGCCCCTATATTAATGCGAAGCGCCGTGGCGCTCACCCTTCCGCCTGGCTCCGTCTCCCCAACGAGACCGAGACCGAGCGCGTGTTAGCGTTGACCGAAGGCTATCTACGCTTGATTACGCTGGCACCTGAACTGCCAAATGCGACAGAGACTATGCGCCGGCTTGTAGCAGCCGGGGTGACGGTCAGTATCGGGCATACAGATGCCGATTACAAACAGACGCTCGAAGCGATCGAGCTTGGCAGCTCCCATCTCACACATTGCTGTAATGCTATGCGTCCCCTGCACCATCGTGAGCCGGGACCGATAGCAGCCGTTGCACAGCACGAACATGTCTTCAGCGAGCTGATCTCCGACGGTATTCATGTGCATCCTGCCGTCATGGATATTCTAGTAAAAATCATGGGAACCGAACGTACAGTTGTTATTACCGATGCCCAGGCCTGCGCGGGCCGTTCCGAAGGCTCTTTTGAGTTCGCCGGACAGAAGATCACTGTTACTGATGGGGCCGCCCTTCTAGCCGATGGCAAGCTGGCTGGAAGCGTCCTGACGATGGATACCGCTTTGCGCAATGTGCTGAAGTTTACCCACGTTCCGTTACAACAAGCTGTGCGCATGCTCACCCTGAATCCTGCCCGCTCAATCAAGGCTGATGAACGCAAAGGTCTGTTGCAACCGGGGTACGACGCCGACCTGCTTATCTTTGATACGTTCCTGAACTTACAGGCGACGGTCTGCCAGGGAAGGCTCGCCTTTGCAACCGATGCCTGGCAGAAGCGCCTCCAGGAAGTGGCGGTTCTATAAACGTGCCCCCAATAAGCGGGAGGGTGCAAGACCCTCCCCTACGCGATTTCGATTCCTTATCTTGATGGGTATTGGCCGTCCTGTATCACAGGGTCAATGTGACTTTGTCCAGCCCACGTGGCATATCTAGGGAGAGCCTTTTTATCCTCGCCAGGTTAAGCGCGAGCACCTGACCTGGCAGGATAGCGGTGATTGGACTGAGCCACTCCGGCACTTCTACTGCCAGGCGCAACGGCGTGGTCGCCATGCCGAGCAACTGCTCATCTTCAGAAATAATGATCAATTCCGCCTGGCGCTTCTTAAGAGAAGAGGCTAGTTCGACCATATCTGGAAGTACAGCTCCTTGTGGCATAATCAAGATCGCTGGCGTTCCCGCCTCGACGATTGCGATCGGGCCATGGCGAAAATCTGCTGAGGAATAGGCTGTCGCGATGACATAGGTCAGCTCTTTCAACTTCAAGCTCAGCTCAAACGAGGTGGCATAGTTATAGCCTCGCCCGATGACGACACAGTAACTCATGTAGCGATAACGTTCTGCTCTCTGCTCTATCTCCTGTACGTCTTGCAACGTTCGTGCGAGCGCCTGCGGGATGCGCTGGATCTCGTCCAGCCGCTCCGCTTGCCCACTGAAGGCGGCTGCGAAGAGCATCATGACCAGCAGTTGCGCTGTGTACGTCTTGGTCGCAGCTACGCTCCGCTCAACCCCTACGTGGAGCGGGACAACGTGATCGGCGCTCGCTGCCAGCGGTGAGCTCTCATCGTTGGTGACCGCTATCGTTGGCCGTCCCTGCCTCTTCCCCTCCTCTAATACTGCAACAATATCAGGAGATTGCCCCGATTGCGAGACTCCTACGACCAGTGCATTCGTCAGACGTGGTGGAGTTTGATACAACGTATATAATGATGGCGTCGCCAGTACAACTGGATAGCCCCCCAATGCTCCCCATGCATACTGAGCATATGTCGCGGCATGATCTGACGAGCCTCGCGCCGCTATCACCACATACTCAAACGCGGGTAGCCCGGCTACAATCTGCTGGATATGCTGAGCCTCATGCTCTAATAGACGCGCTATCACCTCCGGTTGACTATAGATTTCTCTCTCAAGTATCGAGGTCATATCTCCTCCAATGAATAGCAGGATTACTCTTTTCTCTACCAACTATATCACCTTTTTGGTCTAGTGGTCTAGATGACTTGACAATTACAGGAGAAAGAGGTAATCTTCTTGTTGCAGATTGGAACTCTTTATGAGACGTTATTGGCGAATTTGGGTAACCTGGCACCAGTAGGGCACCCGGCTCCCATTGCTGGAGCTGCATTTCTGTCGTTTTCTCGATTTTAGCTCAAGGAGGGGTACTTCGTGAAACGCTCTTTCTTTCCCTCTATCATCGTATTGGCATGTCTACTACTTGCCTCAAGTATGCTCATCCTAACAAAAGGTGTCACGCACGCTGAAACATCTTCAGCAGGAGGAAAACAAATTGTCGGATACTTCGCACAGTGGGGTATCTATCAACGCAACTACTTTGTGAAGAACATTGAGACCAGTGGGGCCGCGAGCAAGCTCACGACGATAAACTATGCTTTCGGCAATGTGAGTACAGATAATAAGTGTTTTGAGGTTGTGCAAGCTGGAGTGGGCGACGCCTACGCCGACTATCAGAAGTCATTCAGCGCCGATCAGAGCGTCGATGGCGTTGGCGATACATGGAACCAGACCCTCAAGGGCAACTTCAATCAGTTGAAGAAGCTCAAGGCTATACATCCCAATCTCAAAGCGGTCATCTCGCTCGGCGGCTGGACCTGGTCGGCCAATTTCTCAACAGCGGCTCAACCACAGAACCGCGCAGCGTTTGTGCAGTCGTGCATCGATCTCTACATCAAAGGCAACCTTCCTCAGCTTGACGGTGATCCAAGTGGTGGACCTGGTGCTGGCGCTAACATCTTTGATGGCATCGATATTGACTGGGAATATCCTGCCTCGCCAGGAAACACGGGCAATGTGTATAGTCCCGACGATACGCAGAACTTCACTGCATTGCTGGCCGAGTTCCGCAAACAACTGGACGACCTCGGCGCGGCAACTGGCAAGCACTATCTGCTGACTATTGCAGCTCCGGCAGGCCAGGACAAGTATCAGAAGATCGAGCTACAGAATATCAGCCAGTCTCTTGACTGGATGAATTTGATGGCTTATGACATGCACGGTGCCTGGGATGCCAATGGCCCAACAGATTTCCAGGCCCCATTGTATACATCACCCAACGATCCCTATCCCGCTCCAGCGAATGCGTACAGCGTCGATCATGCTGTTAGTGATTACCTTGCCGCAGGAGTTCCCTCCAACAAGCTGGTGCTCGGCCTCCCTTTTTATGGGCGCGGCTGGACAAACGTGCCCAACGTTAATAATGGACTCTACCAGAGTAGCAGCAGTATGCAGCCCGCTTCTGGTACATACGGTGCTGGCATTGAAGACTACAAGGTACTGAAGAATCTCAGCGGCTATACGGGCTATCGCGACCCCACAACCCAGGCTTTCTGGATCTTTAATGGCTCGACATTCTGGAGCTATGACGATCCGACCACCATCGCAATCAAGACGAGCTACGCCAAAAACAAAAACCTTGGTGGCGCTATGGTCTGGGAACTGGATGGCGATGATTCGTCCGGCACATTGATGCAGGCCGTGTATAGTGGATTGCAGTAGCAAGTAACAGTGGAGTCAGGACCGAAGCGGGGCAAGCCCCAATACATTTCAATTAGTGTACATGTTGGTGCGTATGGAAGCGTGCTTGCCTCGCTCCCATACGCACCAACAACATACATGTCGTACTTTTCATGCTTTAGCATCTTCGTAGGGACCATCATTCATGGCGTCCGCCTCGTCGGGCCGCACAGACGTGAGCTATCGCCTCTTCTCCCAGCAAACACTAAATTGCCCAGCCTTTAGTCAAAGCGGAAGCATAAAAGTCCAGTGGTATAGATGTCTTGACAATGCAAAAATTTAGATGTACAGTACTAGCAACCCCATATCTATGGACACGAATGCGTGTCAAGAGCGACTATTTTTCTAAATTTGGCGGATGAATCCTTTAGCAACTCATCTGGAGGTATATTGTGATCCCCAACGCGCACTTATCAGTCTTCCCAAAGAAGCACAGGACCGCTCTCGTCCTGGTGACCCTCCTGACACTCTTTGCCTTGCTGCTCGCCGCCTGTGGCGGTGAGAGCGCAACGAAGTCGGGCAACAATGGGAAGTCTGTGCTCACCATTGGCGCTCAATCCTCTGACTTCATTCAGGCTGGTTTCAACCCGTATAATCCTCATCCTAATATCGGTGTCTTTGGTCTGGTGTATGAGACCCTCTACTTCACCAACCGCATCACCGGCGAGTACACTCCCTGGCTGGCAAGTAGCTATCAGTGGAACAGTGACAATACGCAACTGACCTTTACGCTGCGCCCCAATGTAAAATGGAACGACGGGCAGGCCTTTACTGCGGACGACGTTGTGTACACGTTCAATACTATCAACCAGTACAAATCTGCTGACTTACAGGGCGTCTGGAGCTACCTGAAATCCGTCGCGTCTTCTGATCCCAAAACGGTGACGATGACCTTCACACAGGCATATCCACCTTCGTTCTACAATATCGTTTCTACGTATATTGTTCCCAAGCACATCTTTGGCAGTCAGGGTGATCCTACAAAGTTTACGCCTGACAAACCTGTCGGCACCGGTCCCTTTACATTGAAAAAGTCAGAAGCAGCGCTGGCTGTGTATGATAAAAACCCCAACTACTGGCAGGCTGACAAGGTAAAGGTGAGTGAAGTACGCTTCCCGGTCTATAAAGACAACGATACCTTCAAACTGGCTCTGCCAAAGGGTCAGATCGACTGGGCCGGTTACTTCCAGGCAGACCTGAAAACGGCGTTTGTGGACAAAGATCCAGCCCATAACCACTACTGGATGGCTCCTATCAACATCTTTACGCTGAGCGTCAATCAGAAGAATCCGCTGCTCAGCCAGGTTGCGGTACGCCAGGCGATCAATGCAGCACTTGATCGCAATGCGCTCTCCACACAGGGTGAGTCAGGACTGGCCGGTCCCGCGAATGCAACAGGTTTGATCCTGCCAAACAACCAAAAGTACCTTGACCCTGCGTATGCGAACCTTCCCAATACCCCGGATAAAGCGAAGGCTGAGAAGTTCCTGACCGATGCCGGCTTCACAAAAGGTTCGGATGGAATTTACCAGAAGGACGGGCAGCGTCTCTCCTTCAAGCTGCGCACCGTGCAGTCCTACTCCGACTGGGCAGTTATGGCCCAGATCATCCAGGGCAATCTGAAAGATGTTGGTATTGAGATCAATCTAGATCAGATCTCTGAAGATGCGTACTATCCATCACGTACCGACGGTAAGTTCGATCTGATGATCAGCGGCATGGTGGGTGGCCCAAATCCCTACTACATGTATAATCAGTACCTGAATAGTGCGAACATCGGTGTGACAAACTTCAGCCAGTGGAAAGACGATAAAACCGATCAATTGCTGAAGCAGTTCGCTTCAACGACTGATGAGAATGCGCAGAAGCAGGCGCTCCTAGGTCTGCAAAAGATCTACGTTGAGCAATTGCCGACCATTCCTCTGGTCACCGGCCCCGACTGGTCTGAATACCGCACCACGAACTTCACTGGCTGGCCCACCGAGAGCAATCCCTATGCCTCTCCTTCACCCAATGAAGGTTCAGACATGGCAGTTGTTATCATGCACCTGCAGCCGGTTCAATAGTGGGATGACCGCGTAAGACCATTTCGCTTAAGACAACGGTGTAAAGAGAGCAAAACCGAACGGCGCGTATGGGAGCGGGCTTGTCCCGCTCCTAGCCATTTGTTACCGTACCATGTGTTCACAAGAAGGAGCACTCGAATGCGTCACTTGATCCGTCGCATCTTCTTCTACCTTGTTGCTGTCTGGGCATCAGTGACACTCAATTTCTTTATTCCACGCCTGGCTCCTGGCAATCCTGCGCAGACGCTGCTCGGTGTGCTTGAAAGGCGCGGCGGGCATATCAGCCCGACCTATCTGCAGGCACTGCAGGCGCAGTTCGGTCTCAATACGAAAGATCCCCTCTGGCTGCAATATCTGCGCTACCTAGGCGATCTGTTGCACGGCCAGTTAGGTGTCTCTATCACCTATTACCCGGTCTCGGTCGGCACTATTATTGCGAAAGATTTTGTATGGACGTTGGGACTGGTTGGAGTTGCGGTACTGATCAGCTTCTCCCTCGGCTGTTTGCTTGGTATTGTGCAGGCCTGGAAGCGTGGCTCAACGCTTGATACTGTTCTAACGCCTCTCCTGAACTTTCTCTCTGCAATCCCCTATTTCTGGCTGGCCTTGATTATTCTGTATGTCTTCGGTTTCATCTTGAGCTGGTTCCCCATTGGCGATGGCTACGATGTGATGGGGCTTGATCCCGGTTGGACACCTGAATTTCTGCTAAGTGTGTTCTACCACGCGGTTCTGCCTGCCACTACGATTGTGCTGGCCTCTATCGCTGGCTGGATGCTGACGATGCGCAACTCGATGATTACAACACTCTCTGAGGATTATGTGTTGCTGGCACAGGCAAAGGGGCTAAAGACGCAGCGCGTGATGTTCTCCTATGCCGCGCGTAACGCTATCTTGCCCAATATTACCGGCTTTGCGATCTCGCTCGGTTTTGTCGTTGGCGGCCAGCTCTTGACGGAGATGGTTTTCTCCTATCCCGGTGTTGGCTACTCGCTCCTCAAAGCGGTACAGGCACAGGACTATTCGCTGATGCAAGGGATCTTCCTGATTATCGCGCTCTCCGTCCTGCTTGCCAATTTCCTGGCGGATCTGCTCTATGTGTTTCTCGATCCGCGCGTTCGTCAGGAAAGGAGTGCATAAGTATGCATGTAGATCAGAAAATGCAAGTGGCCGAGAATACTCGCCTTCAGACTCCCATCTTGCGCAGGTCGCCCGCGACGCGGCTGCGCTCACTGCTACGGGCCATTCTATCCGCAGTGACTGTAAATAAGAAGGTTGCAGCCGGTACGATTATTGTGGGCATCTTCATTCTTGTAGCTATCTTCGGTCCGCTGATAGCACAGTATAATCCGGTAGCATTTTCAAAGGCTTCTCATGTCGCACCTTCCGCCTCTCACTGGCTTGGCACTACCACGACGGGACAGGATGTCTTTAGTCAGTTGATGGCGGGAACACGCAGTTCAATAGTCTGGGCCTTTATCACGGGTCTGGCGGTAACGCTGATCGCGATTACTGTGGGGCTGGTGGGCGGCTACTTCGGTGGGCTGATCGATGAGCTGCTTTCGGTTCTGACGAATGTGGCCCTGGTCCTGCCTTCGCTGCCGCTGGCGATTGTGCTTGCCGCCTACTTTCCACGTGGCCCGCTGACGATCTGTATCGTGATTACGCTGACGAGCTGGGCCTGGTCAGCTCGCGTTCTGCGTGCTCAGACGCTCTCTATGCGCAGCCGCGAGTTCGTGACCGCTGCACGTTCAAGCGGCGAGAGTTCCTGGCGCATCATCTTCTTTGAAATCTTGCCGAACGAGATCTCTATTGTTGCGGCCGGCTTTATCAGCACGACAGTCTGGGTTGTGCTTACGTGGGCATCGCTGGAGTTCCTTGGTCTTGGCGATCCCAACACGGTCAGTTGGGGCTTTATGCTGCACTGGGCGCAACAGTCCGATAGCATCTTTTCCGGCCTGTGGTGGTGGTTTGTCCCGCCCGGCCTCTGCATCGCACTGCTTGGCACAGGTCTCTCCCTGATTAACTTCGGGATCGATGAGATTGCAGACCCACGTCTCCGTTCAGAACGTATGCCAGGGATGTTCAGGCGCAAGAAGAGCACGCAGGTGAGTATGGGACCTGTTGGCTCTGCTGCTATCTCTGAGCAGAAGGAGATCGTATAATGGCAACGAGTATAGGTACTGAGACATTGCTCCAGGTGAAGAATCTCAACGTGGACTACTACGCGAGCAATGGCACTGTTCACGCGGTTCGCGATGTCAGCTTCAGCTTGCAGCGTGGCGAGATTCTTGGTATTGCCGGCGAAAGCGGCTGTGGCAAATCGACGCTCGCCTATGCAATTGCGCGCCTCCTGCGCCCACCTGCCTCCGTCACTGCTGGCGAGATTCTCTATTACCCTCGTGAGTCTGACACCCTGACACGTTCGCTGCCAAAGCGGAATCACAAGGCTTTCGACGACTCTGCTCCGGTAGACGTGCTGCAACTTTCGCCCTCCGAGCTACGCAGCTTTCGCTGGAACGAGATGTCTATCGTCTTTCAAAGTGCGATGAATGCGCTCAATCCGGTGATGCGTATCGGCGATCAGATCCTTGACGTACTCAAGACGCATCGTCCGTCGCTGAGCCGAGCCAAGCACGAGCAGCGTGCTATCGCACTGCTGAACATGGTCGGAATTGCAACGGATCGCCTGCGCAGTTACCCACATGAATTAAGCGGCGGGATGCGTCAGCGTGCAGCAATTGCCATTGCACTGGCCCTGCAACCTGATCTGATTATCATGGATGAGCCAACAACTGCGCTTGATGTGGTGGTGCAACGCGAAATCTTGCAACTTATCAGCTCATTGTGTAAGGAGACCTCAACTGCGCTGATCTTCATCACACACGATCTCTCGCTGCTGATCGAGCTGGCCGATAGAATCGCCATTATGTACGCGGGTAAAATGATCGAGAAGGCGTCGAGCAAGGACATTTATAAGCATCCACGCCACCCGTATAGTTATGGCCTGCTCAGCTCGTTTCCCACCTTGCATGGCCCACAGCGGAAGCGAGTGGGCATCCCCGGTTCTCCGCCTGATCTGCGCGCCATACCTGCCGGCTGTCCCTTCCACGAGCGCTGTCCCTTTGCCTTCGCTCCCTGCACCCAGGTGCACCCGGAGCTACGGCCAGCCCTACCGACGATAGCAGATCAACAGGTTGCCTGCCACCTCTACGATCCACGGTTTACTTCCGAAATTCCAGATGTCTCGACCCTGGCCCAGGGATATGAGGCTCTTTCAAGGGGAGAGAAAGTTCGATGAGCACACCCCATCCTTCAACATCTATGCGCGCGGATTTCCAGCGGGTTGAGCCTGTGCTTGAGGCCGTGCATCTGCATAAGGAATTTCCCATCAATGGACTGAACCCCTTTGCGGCGAAAAAGGCAGTGCAGGCCGTCGAGGATGCATCGCTGGCGCTCTATCCCGGTCAGGCCACGGCGCTTGTCGGTGAAAGCGGGAGCGGGAAGACAACGGTTGCACGCATACTCGCCCGTTTGTACGCACCCACCTCTGGCTCGATCCGTTTTCGTGGGGAGCCAGTGAGTCTTGCAAACAACACGCGTGCGCTACGGACGTACCGCCGCCATGTCCAGCTCGTCTTTCAAGACCCCTTCTCCTCGCTCAACCCGATACACGATATTCACTATCACCTCAGCCGTCCCTTACACGTCTTCGGGCATGCCAGGACAGCAGCCGAGGTGGACGAACAGGTGTTGAGCTTGTTGAAGCGTGTCAGCCTGACTCCTGCGGAGCAATTTATGCAGAAGTTTCCGCATCAGCTCAGCGGTGGACAGCGCCAGCGCGTCGCCATTGCACGTGCCCTGGCTGTTCAGCCCGAAGTACTGCTGGCCGACGAGCCGGTCTCCATGCTCGATGTCTCGATCCGCCTGGATATCCTGAACCTGCTCTTACGCTTAAAGGAGGAGGAACACCTGGCCCTGCTGTTTATCACGCACGATATCGCCAGCGCGCGCTACTTCGCCGAGAATACGCTGGTGATGTACGCCGGGCAGACCGTTGAAGGTGGACCCAGCGACAACGTCATTCAAACACCAAAGCATCCCTATACACAGCTCTTGCTCTCGGCCGCGCCGGACCCGGACCGCATCAAAGAGCAGGGAACGAGCCTCTTTCCCACGCCGACGTATGGTGAAATCCCCAGCCTGATCAACCCGCCGACTGGCTGCCGTTTCCATACGCGCTGCCCGCACGCCATGCCCGTCTGTAAAGAGCGTTTCCCCAAACGTACCGAACTGGGCAACGGCCACTGGACAAACTGCTTCCTCTACGGCGATGGAGGAAACGCTGTACCACAGAACTCTCAAGCGGCAGCAGGATCAAACGGCGCGTAGCGCGCTCGCTCGCCTCCAATCCACTTTCCGAACGGATAGACAGTCTTGGACTAAAGTTCAATCAAGACATTCATCTTTCGTACAAAGACTGGCAACAGCTTCAAAGCGAAGAGGATCGCCTCCTCATCGCCCGAACAATCATCGAGCGCATCGA
>DAOUDD010000168.1:0-16008 GCA_034431765.1 Ktedonobacteraceae bacterium
TAGACACTCTGCTTCACCTGTGCATACAGCTCAGTCTTCAGAGGTGCTGGTGATGGTGAAGGATTTGTAGAGTGTGCTGGTACCTGAGTATTATGCGTATTGTGATTTGCAGGCTGGCTGCGCGGCTTTACAAGCTGAATAATAGCGATTGAGCTTCCTACAATCAGAAAAGCCACGATAGCCGCTATGAGCATAGCAGTAGAAAAGCGTTTCTTTTGTAATGGAAATTGCTGTGCTATTTGCATATTTTTTCTCCTGTTTTGTTGACTTTTTAACCCTTCTTGCAGCATTTGTCTATCGAGCGCGATAGCCCCATTGGCAGAGCGCACACGTGAGCGTTCCTGCGCTAGCCGCTGCCAGACACGCTCCATCGGCTGTGCATAATCTCTTGCAGGCGTATAGTATTTCTGTAGCGATTGCACAACGTATGCATCCTGCCCGGTAACGTCATGCTCACCCTGGCGATGCAGAACAGGTGGCGTAGAGAAGTCGCCGTCATGCATAAGATGTTGATCTATCTGCTCGTCCACTTCATCAGGAACGAAAGAGTCAGAACTCTGTTTCGACATGTATATCCTCCCAGAAGTCTAGCCGCTATAGCTCTTGCGCAGTGCCCTCAATGTGCGCGAGAGCAGCGTGCGCACAGCCCCCTCACGTTTCTGCAAGACGCGCGCAATCTCAGCACAACGCAGGCCGGCGCTGAAACGCAATTGTAAGACTTCTTGCTGATTAGGGGGCAACGTACGCAGGTGAGCTTGCAAACGTTGGTACTCTTCCTGTTGCAACGCCGCCTGCTCAGGAGTTGCCGCGTTGTCGATCACTTCAACAATCTGCTCAAGCGGAACATGCGGATGGCGTTGCGTATGACGGTGGTGATCAATCACCTTATTCCGCGCCACCGTCCACAGCCACGCCCGCTGCTCATCTTCCTGCATCGCCACGAGTTCCTGCTCATGCTCAAAAACGACCAGAAAGATGTCAAAGAGCTGATCCTCGACATCCGACGCAGACGACGCCATACGTACATACAGGTAGGCCAGTAGCCTGGACGCGTAGCTCTGATAAAGCCTCGCCGTTACCGAATCATCACCGAAAGATGCCTGAGCAGGCGAATCGTTCTGATCGGAAAAATGTACTTCTGGAGATATTCGATCCCATGAACGTGATCGCATCTTTTCTCCTTCATTCTCGATATTCTCTCTTAAGAATAGCATTATGATGTAGATGAATATAATTTTTTGTATAGACAGGACCTGTCTCAAATCCTCTCTGAGCTATCTCACACACACAACGCTGAAAGGAGAAAAATGTTACATCCACCAAAGCACAAGCATAACATTTCTCTTCTTAATGGCCCACAAGCATTGCAAACGCTCGTAGACCCATTTTAATTGTTGAGTTTTTATAGACTGAAAGCCTACAAAAACTCAACAATTAAAACAAAAATAGCCCATTCATGGGCTAAAATACATGAAAACGTAAGCCAGAAGTATGCTATAATACCTACACTCATCTCAACACATCCATACAAGAGAACACACCCATGCATGAAAGATTTGACAGCGACATTGAAGGGGACGAGGTAATCGATCTCCCCGCACGCAATACACTCCGCTACATTATCCTGGGCTTGCTCTGGACCCACCCGATGAGCGGCTACGATATCAAGCAGACATTTGATCGCGCGATTGCTAGCTATTGGAACGCCGGGAACAGTCAGATCTACACCACGCTCAAAAAT
Source organism: Ktedonobacteraceae bacterium (assembly GCA_034431765.1). Classification (GTDB taxonomy): domain Bacteria; phylum Chloroflexota; class Ktedonobacteria; order Ktedonobacterales; family Ktedonobacteraceae; genus DASYAN01. Next base: position 1,742 of record DAOUDD010000168.1, read on the forward strand.
CTCTATAAAGCTGGCCTGGTCGAGGTCGAAGTAATCGTCCAGACAACACGCCCCAACCGCAAAGTCTACCATCTGACATCACAGGGACAGACAGAGCTAGATCAATGGTTGCAGGAGGCGGTGCCCGGACGCTTCTCAAAAGACGAATTCCTCACCAAACTCTTCTTCTGCGGAGAGACCGAAGACGACACAGCGCTAGCCCATCTGCGCAAGCATCGCGAGAGCTTGCAAAACCAGCTCACACACATGGAATGGGTGCGCCAGCAATACGCCTCCCGCCCCACCCGTCGCCCGCGCCTCCTCGAATATCAGATGCTTGTGCGCGAATACAAAGAAGCTGTCCTCAAAGCCGGCCTCGAAGTCACCGAGCGCGCCATCTCCCGCCTCGAAGCTCGCCTTACCCCTACCGAATCTCCCGAAATTCACACCCCAAACTAAAACCCATATCCCAAAAGCAATTTATCGCTCGTGAAATAGTGACCAGATTCATTGCGTCCTTTGTCTCCCTTCTCGCGTCTGCTGCGATTCATCGCCTGTTCTATGAATATGCATCTCGTGAACTTCTCGCGATATCCGCAATAATTTCTTAAATTCATCTATGGCGTACACCACGATTCATCCCGACATTCGCTCCTCAAATTAGCATCTCGGATGAAGTGCGAGGCCGTCACAGGACTGCTTGATCAGGTACGAGGTGACCGCCTGGACATTCCCAGTCTCGTGGTAGATAGCAAGCTGGCGATCAGCGCCGGTACCGCGCGGATCTTCGAGCAGAGCACGAATGTAATTCATCTCTTGCCGTGTGCCCAACTCATCAACTAGCTCATCAACAAAGTCGAGCGTCTCTGAGACAGAGTCTCGCAAGCTCAGGCGACGCTGCTGCGGGAAATCAACAAACTCGGCATCAAGTCCATAGCGCGCAGCTCGCCATTTATTCTCTTCAATATAGCGCGAGGGTAAGATGGCTGTGTGCAGATTGCGCTTGTAGAGCCAGGTCAGTTTTGCAACAAGAGCCTGACAAAGTGCAGCAATTGCCAGTGAATCCTCAAGCGTTGCCGGCATATCGCAGATGCGGAACTCCAGCGTATTGAAGAATGGATGGGGCCGCACATCCCACCAGATCTTCTTCGCGTTATCAATGCAGCCAGTTGCAATGAGATTCTCCACATACTGATCCAGCTCGGCGGTGGAGCTAAAGGTATTGGGGATGCCTGAGCGTGGGAAGCGTTTCCAGATAATAGAGCGATAGGATTTCAGGCCGCTGTTGTGTCCATGCCAGAAGGGGGAGTTAGAGGAAAGAGCAAGGATATGTGGAAGCCAGGTGCGTGCCTGATTCATAAGGGGCACTGCCATCTCATGCTTTTCGAGGCCGACATGGACATGCATACCAAAGATTAAAATAGAGCGTGCAACGTCCTGAAACTCTTCTTCAAGCTCTTCATAGCGGATATGTTGTGTACGTTGCTGCTCTTGCCAGTGTGCCGTAGGATGCGTTCCTGAGCGGATGATGGTCAGCCCATCCAGCTCTAAAAGGCCTGTGAGCACAGTGATCTTTTGCTGCAAATCGAGGCGCAGTGTGGTGATATCAGGACAGACGCCAGTGCTCAGCTCAACAAAGGACTGCAACATTTCCGCCTTTATATGCTCTCCCAGGAGAGGAGCGCCTCTCTCCAGGAGCGTGTGCACATGCGAGACGAGCTGACCTGTAGTTCTATCCACAATCTGAAACTCTTCTTCGATTCCAAGGGTGAAATGAGAGGTCATGGCATGCTCCTTTCAAGGTAAGCAGCAAATAGTTGGGAAACAGATCAGGAGGGAGAGATCTACGGGAGACGCAACGAATGCACTAGTATGAGTAAACAAACTAACATGACAATAAGTAGAGACATCTATGCTCAAAAACGACATGGAAATACCTCAAAACGAATGAATGGAGGTACAGAAGCACTAAGGTTGAGCGCTACACAAAAATGCATTGGGAATTATAGCGTACACAAGCATCATCAATATGTCAAGAGCAAAGAGAAGTCAGAGCAGAACAGAGAATTTCATGAGAATAGGAAGATAGGGGCAGAGATCTTGTCCAGTGATAGCCCAATTTGTATCATGATGTTACTGATAGTAGAGCCTCCCCGTTCATATGAGCAGACAGGCTACACTTGAACGAATTTTCATTGGTATATCTGTACATCCTGGTATATCCACCTCGTACAGGAACGCTTCTGTCAACGGCAGGCTCAGGAAGAGCATGACCATAGGGAAAAGAAGAGTTATGGAGCGCAAGTAGGAGGAAATTGAGTGAAGATCATGGTGGCGGATGATGACCGCGACATGGTAGATATGTTGAGCTACTGGCTCAAAGGGCACGGGTACGATGTGGTGCGTGCGTTCGATGGAGAGCAAGCGATTAAGCGCTGGCGGGAGACACTGCCAGATCTGGTTATATTAGATATCCAAATGCCTAAGCTCGATGGCTTTGAGGTATGTAGACAGATGCGTACTGAGACGAATTCGATGGTATTGATTCTAACCGCGCATGATCGCGAGGATGACGAGGTGCGCGGCCTGGAGATGGGAGCTGATGATTACCTGCGCAAGCCCTTCAGCCCTCGGCAATTGCTCGCGCGCATCAAAGCGCTGATGCGCCGTTCCTCCAGCACACGTGGGTCGGTCGGCTCATCAGCGATTACAGTAGGGCCAGTCACACTGGACGCAATGCGACACGAAGTTGTGCGTGACGGTTCAAAGGTACGCCTGACACCAACGGAGAGCCGTCTGCTCCATCTGCTGATCACGCATACGGGCCAGGTTTTGACAACAGATATGATTATCGAACGCGTATGGGGCTATGACGAGGTAGGGGATTCGGGTCTGGTAAAAACGCACATCCGCCATTTGCGTCAGAAGGTTGAACCCGATCCAAATACGCCACAGTATATTATGACTGTTCCAGGCGTCGGTTATACGTTCGCTGCTCCTGTCTCAGTTGAATCATAATACTAGAAAAGGGAGTGCAGATGGGCGCAGCAGTATGCGAATGTCTACCACTAACAGAACTACTGCATCTCTCTTCTCCTCAAACGTTTTGCGACGCATCATCTGAACGTGAAGATAAGCAAGGAGCAGAAGACGATGTGCTTATTGCTCCTGCCCTCGGAGAACAGTTGCTCCACGTGCTGAAAAAGGTGCTGCTTCAGCAGGTTCCCATTACGTTGCTTGTGCTGCACGTCTGTCAATTGGAAACCGTGCCATTGGCGCTACAATTTCAAACGCCGTATCTGCGCCATCGTTACCATGGCTCTGAACAGCTTTTAGAGCAAGTTCTGGTACAGGTGCGACGCAGCATACGTATGAATGACACACTGCTCATCCACGAGCACTCTGGCGCGGCTCTCCTCTTTCCGGGAATGGATCAACGCGTAGCGTTTCGCGTTGTGGAGCGCGTGTACGATAACTTGAGCCTGTTACAGGCCGAGACGATGATACCGCCCCTAATGTTAGAAACAATTATTGGACTTGGCACTGGCTCGATCTCTCCAGCGGAAACGCTAGAAGATCTTCTGAAGAGAACAGGAAAGAGCTTGCATAGAATTCTCCTCCGTCCAGCTCTCATGACACAAATTTCCACTGTCGCACCTCGACAAACCCCGATTATGCAGGGACAAGAGGTACCATTCTTGAAGTTACCAGAAAAGCTTCCCATTCGCTTGACGCGCCTGCTGCCCTACGATCTCGCCCTTGAGCTGCAGTGCGCTCCCGTCGGACATGATCAACAGTGTTTGACAGTTGCAATGATAGAGCCAGAGAATGAGAGTAGCGTAACACGCTTACAGGAAGCGACGGGAATGGCGATCTTTCCCGTCGCTTGTGATGAGCAGGCCTTAGCCTTCTTGCTGCAACAGCGCTGGTAAAACCTTATAAAAACCTCCATGACAACGCCTCTTTGACAGACCCGCTACAAAACCGCTAAGAAAGGTCTCACACCTCTGACACAATCTGAAACCCTTTGACATATTTTGAAGAATTTTGAAAAAAGGTTACTCGCTCTTAAATAGAGGGGTACAAGGTAACGAATATCGAACCAGGTAAATATTAAAATTAACCAGATCGCAACTAATCCTTAACAGAAAAGCGCATCAGCATTGGTTACTATAACATGCAATGAGACATTGAATTTATCCTTTTTCTTTTGTTCTCACGGCCTTATTGTTAGTATCAAGCAGTGTCAAGCGCACTTATCTATCAAATGTTTTTGCAAGTGATTTAAGGAGAATTTCCATGGTTGTACAGATGATCCAGGACGATGTCCTTCTTACTTTTAAAGAAGCGATGAGCTATTTGCGTGTCAGCCGTTCGACATTGTATCGCCTGATGTGGTCTGGTCAACTGACGGGGCATAAAGTGGGCAGCACATGGCGCTTTTATCGCGAAGATCTACGTGCCTGCGTCGGTCGCGAAGTCGTGCTCCCTGCCCTTATGAGCAGCTCCACAATGAGCTAGTAGTCGCCCTTATAGCAGAACTTAAAGACAAGGAGAGCCTGGAGGAAGATCCTCCAGGCTCTCCTTGTCTTTTTATGAATTAGAGGGCAGGAGGATTACCCTCGCCTACCTCCTCAGCATCCGGGCGAGTAGAGTCCTGGAAGACGCTTAACTGCATAGCTGCTTTCTCAAAAGCGAGTTCCATCTCGCGCTCGACGATACGTTCAGCCTCATTGCGTGCCAGCCGCGCGCTTCGTGCCTGGTCCAGGATGCGCTGGAGATAGGATTGCGAGAGCCTCTCGCGCTGCCATGACAGTGGTGGCATCGGGCGTAACTGTATAAGTGTCGCCGGGTAGAAGTCCTGATCACTCAGCGCAATACCCAACAAAGAGACATATTCCTGAAGTACCTGCTCTATTGAGGGGTTGCGAAAGAAATCCGGCTCTGCGCTTGCAACAATTAAGACACCTGCTATGAGGTTACCACGTGTGATAGGCAGGGCGTACGCGCTTCTTTCAAATGCTTCAATATCCACTTGAGTGCGATACTCACTCTCTGTAATATCCCAGGTTTGCATTCGTTGCAGCGCGACAGCCGTACCTGCCAATGTTGTGCTGCCAAGAAAAGCCTTGCTGTCCACACTATCTGGATAGGGATGTGTTCCATGCACAACTGCCTCGCGTAGAGAATGAATAACGCCGTCTTCACGAGGCTTCATACAGCGAGCAAAGGTGATAGAAAGACCACAATGCTTATAGTCTAGAGTGTGCAGCGCATCCTGAATAACATCCTGCGAGATCTCCAAAAAACGCGTTTCGTTATCTGAAGCAGATGAGAGGAGCTGAAGAGCATGAAGATAGATGTCTTTCTTTACTTCTATGAGATCGGGTAGAGACGGGATGAAGACGTCCTTAAATGACTGATGGATTGCAGTAAGCAAAGCATCCCTGGCATCAGGAAGAATTTCTGGAATGCGTTTGATGTAGGCTGCTCGTGGCTGAGCTTCACCATTTATCCAGCGATATACCGTGTTTTCGGACACATCCAGGTCGGAGGCAACGCGCAAAATTTCGCCACGATTCCCTTGCAGAATGGTACGAAGAGCGGTACTAAAGGGGGTGCTATGCTTTTCTTCTTGTGTACGCTGCTCTTTCTGTAATTGAGGTATGGATGAGAAGCCAGGTTGTGTATGTAAAGCTTCAGACTGTATCTGTATCTTATGGGTAGTGGGCTTTCCTGTATCAGTGCGCCGTTTCATAACCACTGTAGCAGAAAATCTTAGCTCTCCACGTGAGAGATTTTCTGCCGCTCCTTTCTACAAGTCAGGAAACACAATTTTATATGGATACGTGTAAAAGTTGGAAAGCATAGAATGAAAAAAGAAATGTTTCGTGTGCTCGAACCATGTTTAGACTAGTGATCGGGAAGCCTGAAATATGCATAGCTCATTGCGAATATAGCAAGAATCTCCTAACAAAAATGCAGATATCTGTCCAAACGAGCTAGCGATGCTGGACTACCAATCATTATACCATAATGTGTACTGAAAGTTATCCTTTTGGCAGACCGTTCTCATCGACGCGTTTTTTATAAGCATGGAGGCATAGACATCCAATCCTTGCTCTTCTCCTCTGACCTGATCAGGCCAATCCCTCTCACATGTGTGCAGTAAATAGACAAACTTTGCTCATAATGATGTGCAGGCTTGTGTATATTTGCAAACTTCATTCTTATACAATGTTCATACATAAGTACTAACAATGTTAAATTCGCATTGCTTTCTCAGGCATTCACACGTATAGTAAGTAGTGGTTTGGAGAGTATATGAGGCAGCGCTAGAAGTATTGTGTATTACTGCTCCTATTCTCTGAGCTATCACGCATCTCTCGACCAGCAAGATAGCTCATAGATCAGTAGTACACTTCCCATACCGATCACACCGGGACCTCCCGTTCAGATGATTGGACCGGTTGTATTTCGACTTTGTAGCTTGTAGAGCAAGCAATGCTCTCCATAAGTAAGATGGCTGAAGGGAAAAGGTATGTCATGGCAGTCGATAAGATTGTACACGTTAACGAATATGGTCTTCCGCTCAACGCGATATCGTGGTTAGAGAAACACCACCAGAGTAAGTCAAGCGAGCGCAGGGAGATGATTCGGGATTTGCATATTGGAAGAGAGAGTTTTATTGTGGATGCGGGCTGTGGGCCAGGGTTGTGGACGCCTCTTCTTGCACATGCCATCGGTCCTCAGGGACGTATTTTGGGAATTGACATAGCTGCCGAGGCACTTGTCACTGCGCAGCGACGTAGTGAGAACACGTGGTATCGACATCAGGTTCAGTATAGACGCGCGGCTCTGGAACAACTACCAATTCGTCATGGCAGCGCTGATCTTATTTTTAGCGCGAATGTAAGTCAATATCTGGCAGATCCCGTTGCCACCTTCGCTGCAATGGGACCCTATTTGAAGCCGGGAGGACGGCTGGTGATCAAGGATATTGACTTCGGCCTACTCAACTTTACAGGAATCGATCCTGATTTGCAGCGTCGTGTCTTTCAAGCGCGTGCACAGTGGGAGAGAGAGCGAGTAAACCACGGCTATAACTTTGAGGATAGCTGGGTTGGCTCAAAACTGGCGGGATATTTACGTGCCGCTGGGTATACGTTAGTGCAAGAACACAAATATCACATTACGCGACATGCTCCCTTACCTGAAAATTACCTGTTCTATATACAGGGTATTGCTGAATGGTTTGTATCAGAGGGCGCACCTCTGCTCTCTTTTGAGGACAGAACACGCTGGTTAGATGCATTCTTTCAACAGGGTTCATCTGTATTGAAGGCCTCAGACTTCTTTTGTGAAGAAACGGAGTACATGGTCGAGGGAGTGTGGAATGCCTCGCGCAGAGATTGCTTGCGCCCCGCTTAACAAACGTGTTCCATAGAATAAGAGGGTCCGAAATTATCAGGACCCTCTTATTCTATGGAAGGAGAGACTGTAAATATAAGTTTTTGCATGAGTTAACTTTTTTAGAGAGATGGCGAGCAACAAGGTATGGTATGGCCTCTGTCAGATACCTACCATCGAGATGCAGCATGCTTCACACTCAGTCAGCAAGCAACTAGGTGTGGCATAGCCATCTATCAGGAATGAGGGCTGCCCGTATTCAATTGATCGGCGATCAGGGCAATTGCGTCATCACCTACCAGAGATTGAAGCTGGATGTGCAGTTGTCCCATGTTTTCCATACGTGCTGTAATAAATTCGTGCTGAGAGGTGCCGTAGGAAAGCCCGGTCAAGCCGCGTTGAGCCGCTTCATACTCTTCACTGATCTGCGAGAGGAGCCGTGCAACCTCACTACGTTCTTTATAAGCTTCGCGCATAGTTCCATTCCTTTCTCTTGCCATTCTTGCTGAATGTGTTTGAAACGTTGCAAATGATAATTACAGGGCATCAAAACAATGTCTATCTTTTGTTAAAACAAAATAATAACAATATGTTACTAGTATGCATGAAGGTGTGTACTTTTGTCCAGTCATTTCAAACTTTTTTCTCTTTTTGGATATATGAAGGCTCTCTCATCTTTCCGATATTGGGCTTTCCTATTCTCGCTTCTCTGCTCGCATCTACGACGCTCACAAGAAAATGGCCCGCTTACAGGCTAAGGTACAGATGCAAGCAAGAATGGAAAATGCTGATTTATATCTGCAAATCCTTCCATTCTTACTACACGGTATGGTATAATCGCTTTAACGTTTGCTCGCTTGAGATGCTCTAAAGTACTTTTCAAGGTGCAGGACGTGAAGAGGCCGCGTTGACTCCTCACTGACACTAGTTTCAGTGCAACGCTGGCACCAAGCAATAAGCTTCTCATCTGAAGGAGGAACAGGGACGCCCCTGTTCTTGAAGCGAAAGGAGAGTCCTTCATGGCACGTGTCCAATTTGAACACGTTTACAAACGTTTCAACAAAACGGAAGTCGTCCGCGACATCAACATCGACATCCAGGACAAAGAGTTCCTGGTACTGGTCGGTCCCTCTGGTTGTGGAAAGAGCACCTGCCTGCGTATGGTAGCGGGTCTGGAAGAGCCGACGGAAGGCGAGATCTACATTGGTGATCGCGTGGTCAATGGTGTTGACCCCAAGGACCGCGATATCGCGATGGTGTTCCAGAACTACGCACTTTACCCCCACATGACTGTCTTCGATAATATGGCCTTTGGCCTGAAACTGCGTCACTTCGCTAAGTCCGAGATCAAGAAGCGCGTGGAAGACGCGGCTAGCATTCTCGGTCTGGAGCAGTTGCTCAAGCGTAAACCCAAAGAGCTGTCCGGTGGTCAGCGTCAACGCGTGGCTCTGGGGCGTGCGATTGTGCGTGAGGCGCAGGTCTTCTTGATGGATGAGCCGCTCTCGAACCTGGACGCCAAACTACGCGTCGCTACACGTGCAGAGATCATCAAGCTGCACCAGCGTATTCAGACAACGGTTATCTATGTCACACACGATCAGGTCGAAGCTATGACGATGGGTGATCGCATTGCTGTGCTCAACGGCGGTATTATCCAGCAGCTTGGTGCACCACAAGAGTTGTATGATCATCCCGCGAACATGTTTGTAGCAGGCTTTATCGGGTCGCCGGCGATGAACTTTATCCCCGATGCAAAGGTTGTCAGCGAAGGAAACAGCACTACTGTTGTGCTGGAGGGTGTTGGTCGCGTCATCGTGCCGCAGTTGTACGCCGAGCGTGCACGCGCCGCCGCTAACCGTCACCTCACCTTCGGCATTCGCCCGGTCCATCTTGAGGACCTGAACATCGTTGGTGCGGAACGTGAGACACATTCGTCCATCGACGCATCTGTTGACGTGGTTGAGAATCTGGGCAACGAGCTGCAAGTCTACCTTACAGCAGGTGGTCGCAATATGGTTGCGACTCTTGATCCACGTGCACGTGTCAACTCCGGTGACAAGATTCGCCTCTTCGTCGATAGCGATCAGATCCACCTCTTTGACACTGAGTCCGGTGAGGCAATTTTCTAAGCGGACAATATCGCTATAGATACAAATGTGAATAGAATGGAAGGAGTAACATTCTATTCACATTTTTTACATGTTTGCAATATTTGTTAGACGATGATTGTCCAGGGAATGAAGAGAGGAAAGCGCTACGTCCTCGCGACTGGGAACTGGATCTCGGTAAAGTACGATTCGTCGTCCTGGCGCACCGGCGGCGGACAGTACAGGTAGACTTCACGGTTGGGACCGACGATGCGGTAGCCATTCGTCTCAATCCAGCGCATAATCGCTTCGTACGCCTGACTGAGCCTATTGAAAGCTCCCTTATGCACAACACTTGCCATGACCGCAGCTGGAAGCTGATGCACGCGAATCGGCTCCTCAGCGGGTACAGGTTGCTTCAAGTAGACCACCGCCTCACCATCAATATCGCTCGTTTTGAACTCCTCATCGTACCATATTGCGGCCCCGATCAATGTGTCGTCGTTCACACCAACGCGTGCCAGGTAGCCATAGACCTCGTCGAAAAGCCGGTCAACCGCCTGAAAGCTGGGTAAAATCGAGCGTATTCCTGCCACGAGTTGCGGCTGGACCTGTTTGATTACAACATCATAATCTGACATAGTACCCTCCTGTGTGATAGTAGTGAGTCGTGCCTCTATCCTTACCAGCCGCTCCTGCTCTGCTGTGATATGCTGCAGCAGCTCTGCCTGCTTGAGACGCAGCATTCCACGCAGCTCTTCCAATGAGACACCAGAGTTGAGCACCTGGGCAACCTGCTCTAGTGAGAAGCCCAGATCCTTGAGCGCTAGAATACGGTTGAGGCGCGGCAATTGACTCGCTGAGTAGTAACGATATCCTGTTTCTTTATCTACTTTAAGCGGTTTGAGCAGGCCCACCTCGTCATAGTAGCGCAGTGCCTTGATCGAAACCTGGGTAAGCTTTGAAAACTCTCCTATTCTGAACACGACCGTATGCTCCATCGCTGCAATGAGTCCGCTCCTGCTGCAAGCAAGCTCATATGCAGACTATTCGCATAACAGTAAGCACCGTTTCCGGTATATGAGTAAACCATGTCGCTCTCTCCTCCTCAAACTAGAAACTCTGGCAACAGGTCATGACCGGCTTCTCAACAAGAACAGATCTGCATATCGAGCAATTGCTTCTAGAGAAACTCTACCATCTCCCCTTACAGGAGAGTCAAGCGTTTTTGCATGGTCTTTGATAGATCGATTTGATATCCACATTCTTAAAGAGATTCTAGCACTTCTACCGACTCATGTTCTGTTTATTAGAATAGGAATGCCTTGATTCTTAGATAAATCAATAGACAAACATCATCATATCCTGTATAATACCTTTCATAAATATTTTTTTATGCTCGATTAGTAAAATTTTCATGTACTTGTGAGTTCTAGCTATCAAGCATCATTGATGATAGAATTCTCTATATCATGCATATTTGGACGTATATTGTGAGCGATGAGTATATTGATGCTAGTGTAGGGTTGGCTTTCAGCCTACAAATGCTTCGACATTATAAACGAAGCGGAATACTGCGCACGACGATACGGCGATTTCCAGGACTTCGAGGGCCGTGTCAGGCATTCATCTCTCTCGTGAACGGTGTTGTTACTGAGTGCTTCCTTGAAGATCACTCTCGACAACGACAGCTAGCCACCCTGGAAACGCTTCTTCATGCTAATGAGAAGTGGGGACCTTTTGAATGGATTTTTCAGCCCCTACCAGCGGCACCACATCGCCCTGTCTCGGCTTCATCATCTCATGTTTCACCTCAGTCGGATAAGCCTATGGCTCCATCTCGATCAAAACAAGGTTCGCATTTGAGAGCCAGACACACAGGGGAGGACGCGATTCCTCTGGTTACTACCCAGCTTTCTCACCAGGCATTCATGTCCTGGCGTCCGCTTCACAAACATATGCTCCATACAATCGTACAAGCTATTGATGGGAGACGAACTATTCGAGACATCAAAGCCATCGTTCCCTACTCATCCCACATGGTGGATGAGACGTTGCGTTTCCTGGTAGAACAACAGATTATTTCATTCGTTTTTCAAAAGGAGAATATTCCAGAAGATGAATAAAACCTCTGATGGAATGAGGTTCCCGCCGACCGAAAGCCCTCCCTGGCTTCCTCAGGAGGTCTTCAAGCAGGAACCAGAGAGACAAGACCGCTTCCTGGGCTGGTGGTACCGTTTCACAGTTCCGCCACACCTACCCGAAAATGCTAGTGCGATTCGTCGCGATGCAGACCGCCGAGCTCGGCTGCTCAGTACGGTTGCTTTCTTCTTTTTAGCAACCCTCATCTTTTTTATTCCTGCAACCCTTATAATGCCCATCTCAACTTTCTATCTGGATCTCGTCATCATTGCACTGACCAGTGTAGCTCTGATGGCAAACCGAGCTGGGAAAACCTTTCTTGCAGGTATTATGATTGTCTCTGTCTATGAAGTGGCGCTCGCGATTGGCATCGTCCTCATCACTCCGATGGATGCAACAGGTCTGCAACTCTATGACCTCTTCATCATTGGTGAACTGCTTGCCGTCTCGCTGTTACCTGTCGGATATATTTTCCTGGTCGCGCTGCTCAATTCCATCTTTGTTGGCCTGGATCTGGTCTATCATGTCCATACACCAGCATTAGCCCATGATCTTGTATCACAGTTTCTGCCGGCTCTCGTGCGCCCGATTGGTCTACAATTTATGGTTGCTGGCGTTGTCTTCCTCTGGGTCTCAAGTGCAAGCAAGGCTATTCTGCGTGCAAACAAGGCAGAGCTGATCGCCTCGCTAGAGCATACCGTGGCCGAACAGAATGCAAGAAGCGCACTAGAGAAGCAAGAGCTAGAAATGAGTATTCAACAGTTGGTCAACGTGTATGTTGACGTAAGTAATAATCGCGGCATTACACGTATCCCCTATCCGCCCGCAAAAGTTCTTTGGCCGCTCGTCGGTGTCATCAATTCCTTAGCGGTGCGCCTGCAGCATAAGCGCGAGACCGAGCAGCAACTGCAACGGCTGAAACAAGCCATTGCTTCTTATACACAATGCGTTTACCAAGCGACGATTACTCAGCAACCCGTTCCTTTGGCACACACTGGTACCGAGCTCGATACGCTCATTCTCTCGTTGCGACGCATGCCACCAGCATCATGAGCCACCACGCCTTTCTCTCTGGGCAGTTGTGCGTTCTTGCTGTAGTATAGCAGTTTCTCTACTTACGTGTTTCTTTATCAAAGAAGGAGATGTCATGATCCAGCATGAAGTGGGTGAGCTTGATAACTGGCTTACCCCAGCATTTTTCGAGAATCCCTATCCAACATTTCAAGCACTTCGCGATCACGATCCCGTCCATTGGAACGCCTTATTTCTCTTCTGGATCGCAACCCAATACGATGATGTCATGACCATTATCCAGGATCGGCGTTTCTCTTCCACCTTTGCTCCTTTCGATTCGCTGCTTGCCGCTCTTTCCTCCGACGATCTCCAGGCTATGCAGGCTGTTGGAATGTATATTGGCATGTTTATGCAAGGAATGGATGCGCCACTGCATACACGACAGCGGAACCTTATTCATAAAGCATTTACACCTCGTATGATAGAGCGGATGCGTGAGCGCACGCAGTCCATAGTGAATCAACAGCTCGATCATGTGCTGCAAAAAGGACATTTTGATCTGATTGCAGACCTGGCATATCCATTGCCTTCGACGATTATCTTCGAGATGCTTGGCGTTCCCCTCGATCTGCGGGAACCTATCAGGGATAGTTCTGAAACGATTGCAGCCTTTGTTGCACTGGTCCAACCGGCCCCTGGACAATTGCAACAGATGGCCGCATCTATGCAAAGAGTCGCAGAACTGCTGAAACCTGTCATTGCACAACGACGGCAATACCCACAAAACGATCTGCTCAGTCTGATGATACAGGCAGAGGAGAACGGGGAGAAATTGAGCGAGCAGGAACTGATCATCCTGGTGACGATGCTGCTCTTCGCAGGACATGAAACAACGACGAATCTCATTGGCAATGGGATGCTAGCCTTACTGCGCCATCCTGAGCAATTTGCCTTGCTCAAGTCAGATCTCTCCCTTGTGCCACAGGCAATCGAGGAGATGCTGCGCTACGATCCGCCAGTGCAAATGATTCCGCGCTTTCTCGCACAGGATCTGGAGTTCGCGGGCAAGGTGATGCAGAAAGGGCAGCGCATCATGCTTGGAATTGCAGCCGCTGGGCGTGACCCGAAGCGCTTTGCTAACCCTGATCACTTCGATATCACTCGAAAGCCTGAGCGCACTCTGAGCTTCGGATACGGTCTCCACTTTTGCATCGGAGCTCCCTTAGCCCGCCTGGAGAGCCAGATCGCTGTGACCGAACTGGTCAAGCGTTTTCCCAATCTGCGCCTTAGCGAGGAGAACGTTGTCTGGCGTCCAAATATTGCTATGCGTGCCGTAACTTCCCTTCCATTAGAATTCTCGTAGGGGAAGCTTTTCCTCCGTCTAATACGCGTCATGTTTGCCGTGGACGACATCGACGATACACTCGTCCGGCTCCGCAAGCATGACGCAGAGCTTGTCAGCAGTGAAGTGGTCCAGTACCAAGATGCGTATCGGCTCTGCTACATCCGTGGACCTGAAGAACTTCTCATTGGGCTAGCACAAGAAATCGGCTGAGTCACCGCTTTTCTGCTTCTTCCCGTCCTTGCACTGCAAATACACCTCACGTGTATATCCATAAGAGGGCCATCCTTGTT
>DAOUDD010000169.1:0-30284 GCA_034431765.1 Ktedonobacteraceae bacterium
GCACATCGGTCTTGGTGGTGATGCCTTCGCTCCTACGAAACGCTGTCACCCGCGCTGGATTGATCACACTCACGGCATGCCCCTGCTCAAAGAGACAGTGGGCAAAGCCATCACTGGAGGTCCCTGGTGCTTCCAGGCACACGTGCACTCGATCCACTCCCTGACTGCTGAGCCACTGTGCACAGTGGGCACAGTCCTCTGCATCATTGCTCAGCTTGAGCCGTTTGCCTCGCGTGGGTCCGCTGCCAGGTTCGGGTGAGCGTTCCACTTCAATGCTCGCTTTGGAGATGTCGGCTCCTGCTGGTCTCACTTCTGCTGTCAGAGCTCTTTGCCTCCGGGTATGAGGGACTCCAGACCGCCTGGAGATGGCGGGAAGACCCCCCGTGTCACTGCAAGCTCTTGCACGTCCTTCCTGTATTGCTAGGAAGGCTTCAGATACCGTTCGGTCTGCATCGCTGTTTGCACCGCAGGGGAACGCATCGCTGTTTCAAGCGTATGGCTTGGAGGCCAGATCCGTTTCACCCTGCATGCTCTCTCTGCTTGTTTCCCTCTCAGTATCTCTCCTTCTCTGTCTATCATACAAGGGGTCAGATTTATCGCGCCCGTGGTCTTGTCCCTCGCGCCCATTATCTCGGAGGCACTTCCATATCTCTCATGTAGAAACATGGTGCATCGCGAAGATGATGTAGTTTAGTCGAACGACTGAGCCTCCTCTACCATATAACCGTCGGCGCGCAGACGGCGCAACAGCTCCTCGCATTGAGCACGATCCCGCGTCTCCAACGTAATCGTCTCTTCGCGCTGCATGATTGGTAAGCGACTGGAGATACGTTGGTGTCGTACATCCAGGACATTAATGCGCATATCAGCGATTACGGCAAGCATACGCATCAGTTCTCCTGGTCGATCGGTCAAACGCGTGTGGATGACAAAGTAACGGCCCGCCGTCGCCAGGCCATGCTCGATAAAGCGGCCCACAAGATTGATGTCAATGTTTCCTCCTGTCAACGGCACCAGCACCTTCTTTCCCTGCAACTTCACCGCACCGCTCAGTAGTGCAGCCAGGCCAGCGGCACCGGCTCCCTCAACCATCATTTTGCAGCGCTCCATCAGCACCAGCACCGCGTTGATGATCGCCTCGTCCTGCACCAGTACCACATCATCAACCAGGTGTTGGATAAGAGAGAACGTCAGTACTCCAGGCCGTTTGACGGCAATACCATCAGCAATAGTGGTGATTGCGGGCAGTGTTGCCAGGGAGCCGGCATCGAGAGAGGCGCGACAACTTGGTGCCCCCGCTGGCTGAACACCGATAATAGTGATGTCAGGCTTGAGCGCACGAGCGGCAATAGCGATGCCAGAGATAAGGCCGCCGCCACCGATTGGCACGACAAGCGCATCGGCATCTGGCAAATCGTTTAGCATCTCCAGTCCAAGGGTCCCCTGTCCCGCTATGACATCGGGATCGTCGAAGGCATGAATAAATATTGCACCAGACTCGCGCTGCAACTCACAGCAGTACTGAAAAGCATCATCGTACGTCGTACCGAAAAGGACCACCTTCGCGCCATAGCCCTGCGTCGCCGTCACCTTCGCTAGTGGTGCACTTTCTGGCATTACAATCGTACAGGGCATATTGTTCTGGGCCGCTGCAATCGCCACACCCTGCGCATGATTGCCTGCGGAGGCAGCGATGACGCCAGCACGAGCCTGTTCAGGAGAAAGACGCGAGATCTTGTAGCCTGCACCACGCACCTTAAAGGAGCCGGAGCGCTGCATATGCTCACACTTTAGATATATCTCAGCGCCAGTCATCTGGCTGAGCGTACGAGAAGGACTCAGGGGAGTATGATGAATAAGGGGCTTGAGAAACTTATGGGCCTGCCACACATCCGCAATCGTAACCGAAGTCTTCACCTCATGCGTAGTTTCACCGGAGATCTCATTTTCCACCAGGCTCATACAAATATGACTCCTTTCAGTCCAGCGTAGGACGCCACTAGCCATCATGGCAACAGGACCAGGCATCATCGCCTGCATGTTTATCTGTGATTATAGCATATATACAATACTTATCCTTAAGGTGATCATTGCAACTATATTAAGAGAGCGGGCTAAGAAAAGGAGCCAGCATATGCTAGCTCCTTTCCATATTACATACCTACATACACATTATCGAAAGCTTTTACTCGTGCGCGTGTGAGCGGAAGAGCTTGACGCGGCGATTGGGTTCTTTGCCGCGACTGCGTGAGATCAGATTGTAGCGTGTTGCCATCTGATGTTGCAAGCGGCGGATGTAGGCGTTAGCTGGAGCCAGTTCAGCCGTCGTCAGACCTTTATTCAGAACCTGATGAATAGCGTCTTCTGTCTCCAGCATTGCTTTTTTTGTTGGGTCATCGAAGGTCAGTTTAGCGCCGCTTTCAGCATCATCGTCCTCATCTGCACCTGCTACGTCGGGAATGTCGAAGATGCGAGCGAGGGCATGTTGCATCTGCGTCACAGTATTATTCTTGAGAATAATGATCAGCTTGCGCTCCTGTTCCGCCTGCTGCAAGCGCTCAGGCTGGCGTCGATAATAGTTCTTCAATGTAATAATAGCGTTAGCATCTTGCTCATTATTTGTAATAATTACAGGAACGCGCAATTGTCGTGCCGACTCAGCCAGGCGGTCTCGGTTGACGCCGAAAGGGTAGACACGTAACGTCTTGAGCGACAGTGTCTCCGCCGCCGGCTCGACCCCCTGGTAGATACCTTCAGTGATAGCAGTAGCTGGCCGCTCGGCCGTTGCAATCGCCGAGCGCGTCTCGGTTCCCGTAGGTGCCAGAGCCTGGACAGGTGTTACAACTTGTGAAGAAGCAAAACGTTGACCGGAACTCCGTTCAGTGCCGCCTCGCCCATCCTGGTTATTTCCCACGCGGAACGAGTTAGCTCTGCCACCTCCGTTGCCACGCTCAAACATGGCAGTGGTGAAACCCTGAGAAGATCCCTGGCTCTGGCGGCCCAGATTTGAGTTACCCAGACTACCTGCACTTCCACCTACGCCGTCCGCGCCTCCGATTGCTACACGGCGAATAGAGACTGTGCCTGTCTCCTCATCACGTGTACGCTCCTCAGCAGCAATGATCTGGCCTCGCAGCATGCTATCGACCGTATCGGCGACATCACGATGCACAATGGCCTCGTCCCAGCTCTGTTGCTCGACCACCACCTCAAATGTTGGTGGTGCCTTACGTTCCAGAATGCTTTTTTGGGTGTGGCGGCGGCGCGCTTCCTCATCGCCAAGTGTGACGGTCTGGATACCGCCAACCAGGTCGGAGAGGGTTGGGTTCATAAGCAGGTTGCCAAGCGAATTGCCGTGAGCCGTAGCGACGAGCTGGACACCGCGTTCCGCAATCGTACGTGCGGCGGCAGCTTCCAATTCTGTCCCAATCTCGTCGATAACGATGACCTGTGGCATATGGTTTTCGACTGCCTCAATCATCACTGCGTGCTGCTCCGCTGTGCGAGCAACTTGCATGCGCCGAGCGCGACCGATGCCACTATGGGGAATATCGCCATCGCCGGCGATCTCATTTGAGGTATCAACCACTACGACACGCTTATTGGCCTCATCTGCCAGGACACGTGCTATTTCACGCAGCAGGGTAGTTTTTCCTACGCCTGGGCGACCAAGAATCAGAATTGATTGACCCTGTTCAACGATATCGCGGATCAGTGCAATACTGCCAAGCACCGCTCGACCAATGCGGCAGGTTAGACCAACAACTCGTCCCTTACGATTGCGTAGAGCACTGATACGGTGGAGTGTTCGTTCTATACCAGCTCGATTGTCATCGCCGAACTCCCCAATCCGCTCAACCACATACTCTAGATTGGCGTAAGTCACGGGTGTCTTACTAAGGATCACCTCCCCCTCTGGGAATCGGCCCTCAGGCAAGCGCCCAAGGTCCAGTACGATCTCCAGCAGTTCGCTTCGGTTCTCAAGCCGATTGACCGCATCGTGGATGTCTGGCGGTAGAGTTGCCAGCAGAGCCTCCAGATCGTCAGTGATCACATGTTGCATAGGCAGTTTATCACCTCATAATTTTTTGGCGTGAACTGACCGTCCCCAGGCCCTTCAAGCCATAGACTGCTCTTTGCTCCAGTAGGGGGACTGTGCTTTGCCTCGTGGCAAGTAATGCCACGTGTCGCACCAGCAATGCTCTTGTCGAGCGCTGCTCAAATCCACTGTCGCGTAAAGCGGTGATAACAGCAGTATCATACTCCCGCACCAGGCAATAGATGGGGCGTACACTTCTTTCTAGCAGTCTCGTCATGCCGAATTGTAGCAACGGTCCTGCCAGATCTGTATGTTCAGGATGGACGATAAGCGCGAGACGATGCGGAATTACGCCCGAGCCATGGTAGAGCCGCATCCACGCACCTAAACGAACACCTATGTCACATATATAATTCTCACTGCCCTGTGCAAACACGGAAGGAAGTGGTCGCAGGGAGCCTACAGAGAGCCGGGCATATTCTTCGCTATTCTCAAACTGTTCCGCAGTCACGACGCGTTGAGGTGTGACTGTGCGGTAGAGCTGATGCAGGTCCCAGACATGGTGACGAGTCCAACGCCGTAGCGAAGGCAGGTCGGGAGCGACCAATCTCTGTTGTGCATTCAAGGCAGATTGTGTGGGATTGTAGACATATGTTAATTCGCGTGCGAAACGTTGAAAGCCTGCACGCTGAAAAAGCTCAAGTTCTGGATGGTCATCCTCGATCCGAGCAAACATGCGCAGGATACCGTGAGTTGCGGCCATCTCCAGCGTATATTGAAGTAATGCCGTCAGTACGTCTTCACTTGCGAGGTTGCGGTTCGCCATTGAAGCAAGGTACGAAAGATCCCACGATGTATGGGCAGGTCGTTCACGTACCTGGGCAAAACCGAGCAGACGCCAATGGTCCTCGCAGATCCACGTGCGAACGGTAGGATGGAGCGGAAAGATGTTGCGTAGGATAGTGGGAGAGGAGAGCACATTCTCCACAGGCTCCAGCGAACAGACAAAGTGCGCATATTCGCGCTGATTGCTGCGAGCGCGAGAATCAATAGCGTAGATGATGCCCGGCAGATCGACATAGAATACCGGTCGTATCATCCAGTGCTCCTGCGTCGCGTAAGAGGAGATACTCTCTATGAATAATTACAGAGTAGCATGTGCTCTTAGCTGTTGACGCTCCGTACTATGCGGAGAAAGTAGTGGTGGAAACGTGGATCGCCCGCCACTTCAGGATGAAATGCAGTGCCTAACAAGGTTCCTTCACGGACAGCGACGATGGTGCCATCATCGAGCGTTGCCAGCACCTCTACCCCTGGACCGACTGCTTCAATTGCTGGCCCACGGATAAAGAACGCGTGGAATGGCGCTTCGCCTAGCGCGGGCACCGACAGATTCGTTTCAAAACTTTCCCGCTGACTACCAAACGCGTTACGGCGGACTCGAATATCCATGCTTGCCAGAAGTGGTTGGCCGGCAAGCGCGTTATCCGTCTCTTTCGCCAGTAAGATCAATCCCGCACAGGTGCCCCAGATCGGAACACCTTCCTGGATCTTTCTCAGCACACCCTCCTGGAGGTTATAGTGCACCATTAGTTTCCCAATAGTTGTACTTTCACCACCCGGTAGTATTATACCATGTATTTCCGCGAGTTGCTCAGGGCGGCGAATCGCTATTCCTTCCGCTCCGAGCTGAGAAAGCATGGTCAGGTGGGCTTCGAAATCACCCTGTAATGCTAATACGCCTATACGCGGGGTAAAGTTGTAATCTTCCATTGCCTCTTTTCACTGTTCTGGTTATTCGGTTACCAGCCACGGCGCGCCATCAGTTCTTCTTTCGGCAGCGTGTCCAGATTAATGCCGACCATGGGCTCACCCAGGTTTTTCGAGACTTCGGCGAGGATATCTGCGTCCTGGAAATGTGTAGTTGCACGCACAATCGCTTTCGCGCGCTCCAGTGGATTTCCTGATTTGAAGATGCCAGAGCCGACGAAGATTCCTTCAGCGCCCAGACGCATCATCAGCGCGGCATCGGCTGGCGTCGCAACTCCACCGGCAGAGAAATTGACCACGGGGAGCTTTCCGCTGCGCGCAACTTCGCGCACAAGATCGTATGGAGCACCAAGATTCTTGGCCTCGGTCATCAATTCTTCTTCGGGCAAGCCCTGCAAGCGGCGAATGCCACCCATAATGGTGCGCATATGGCGTACCGCCTCGACCACGTTGCCGGTTCCAGCTTCACCCTTTGTGCGGATCATCGCTGCCCCTTCACCGATACGACGCAATGCTTCACCCAGGTCACGCGCTCCACAGACAAAGGGAACGGAGAACTCGTGCTTGTTCACGTGAAACTGCTCATCGGCAGGTGTCAACACCTCGGATTCATCGATACAATCGATACCGATCGCTTGCAGAATCTCGGCCTCAACAAAATGACCGATGCGACACTTCGCCATAACCGGAATCGTGACCGCCTCTTTGATCTGCACGATCAGCTCGGGATCACTCATGCGCGCGACGCCACCCTGAGCACGAATATCGGCAGGCACACGCTCAAGAGCCATCACTGCCGATGCTCCTGCCTCCTCCGCGATACGCGCCTGCTCCGCGTTCACAACATCGCAGATCACTCCCCCCTTGAGCATCTCTGGAAAGCTACGCTTAATCTGTACTGTTCCTACCTGCTTCTGCATGATCTCTTCTCCTATAGCATGTGGGTATAGTTCTTGCACTCATATGAACATGGATATTACGAGAATTTTAGCATACTCGCCCTTCCAACCACCACAGCCAATTCGTCCCGAAAAGGTCAGCCAACTGGCATTGGCTCCTCTTCTCCCTTATCCAAAAATTTTTCCTTCATTATTATATACACATTTTTGAGAATGGATATTCCCGTTAGAGTGTGGTGAAATAGAACATATTCTCTTACGCAATCGTGAAGAGATGGTATACTAGGATTGTGAGGAATGGTGGTGAGAAGAATGTACAGTCTTCCAGCAACAGGAGCGACTTTAATGGATACACTATCGAACGAAGTTCGTCCGGCAGACCATGTGCAGGGGCCAGCGCAAGGGCATTGGACCTACAGCCACTATGCAGCACTCTCCGATGATGGAAACACCTATGAAATTCTAAACGGGGTGCTGTATATGACTCCTCCCTCTCCCAACGGCTTTCACCAGGAAGCCGTCTCTCTTATCGCCAGTTATCTCATCACCTATGTCAAACATACAGGTCGTGGTCGTGTCTTTGTTGCACCTTTCGATGTCCAGTTAGCTAACGATATGTTGGTGCAACCAGATATTTGTGTACTGCTGAACGAACACAACGAAAGATTTACCCCTTCCCGCATCATCGGCGCACCAGACCTGGTCGTTGAGATTGCCTCACCCGGCACTGCTTGCTATGACCGGACGCTGAAAAAGGATGCCTATGCTTATAGTGGCGTTCCCGAATACTGGCTTGTTGATCGGCTGCAACAGACCGTGGAGGTGCTTGTATTGGAGGACAGTGTATACACTTCGATAGGTATCTTTCACGGTGAGAAAACCCTTTCTTCGCGTATCGTGCTCCACTTCCCTGTGCGGGTGGAGCAGTTTTTCGAGTAAGGTAAGAAGGGGTCCTGGGAGCCGAGCGTATCCTCTATTCCGTTGATTATCCTTTTCAAGAGAGCGGACAAGCGAGAACATTTCTAGAGCACACTCCGATCAGCCCTACCGAGGAAGAAAAAATTGCCCAGAGCAACGCTGAAAAGCTTCTCAAGCCTTAACTAACACTGTTCTCCATACAAAAAGAAAATCTCGCATTCAAAAGCGAGATTTAGTGTAGATGACCCAATGGCGTGTGTGATTATTGTTAAGTTAAGTATATGTTCGTCATTGCGCAAATGACAAAAAAGAGTGTTATTCCTTGAGATTCAAACTTATGCGCAGGGCGTGGTCAACGCGCTGCAATTCCTCAGCAGTAATAGAGCCTCGCTTGCGAATTAAACGAGATTTTTCAATTGTCATTACTTGCTCACACTTCACATCTGTGAAGTCCGTCAAGCCATTTTCGGGTGTGGGAGTGATACGTACATGCAGCGGCAGTTCGCGCTCTGTACGGCTCATTGAAGCAACTATTGTGAGAGGATATGAAGGTGAAGAGTTCCCACGATCATTCTGGATAATTAACGCTGGTCGAGTCCCCTGCTGTTCTGCCCCGCGACCTGGAGACCAATTCACATCCCAGATCTCACCACGATGGGGAGTTGGGCTAACCGCATATGCATCCTGCTGTCTTGGGCTGGGCAAGGTCTGCCTGGCCTCATTACTCATGCAAACATACCCTCAAGTCCAGCTCCAAAAAAAAACCGAGCCTCTTCAAGAGTTTCGGGTAGGGAACCTAGATATGCGTAAGCTTCGTCGAGGGTGCTATTGAGGGTAGAAATTTCACGTTCACGCTTCTGTTGAACCGCTACTTTTAATTGCTGGTAATTATCCTGTCTCATCAGGTCCATTATCGTCTCCACAATATCCCCAAGGGATGAATCAAGTTCAACGGCCAATGCTTTGAGCTCTTTGTGCTGTGTCGAAGGGATCTGGATGGATTTGCGGACGAGGTTCTCATGACGATAAAGATCTGTATGCACAACAGCCATGAAGTTGCCTCCTAGTCATAACACGACGCCATCTCTTTTTATTGTACTGGCATGACTGGTAATTGTCAATAAATCTGGCGCTCTTTGGGAATAAAAATCCTATAAAGAGAAAAGGCCAATTCTCTTTTGTTTTCCCTTAGTCTCGCCTTCTCCTGTGCCCTATCCGTAAAGCTAGCAGGAGACCAAAAGAGACTGCGAGCAGCACAACCGCGATAGCAATCGCTTTATCCAGATCCGACTCCGAGGCCACGTAGACCGCGATGGGCAGTGTCTGCGTGACGCCGGGAAAGTTGCCGGCAAAGGTAATTGTAGCTCCAAATTCACCAAGTGCCCGCGCCCATGCCAGTCCGATACCCGAAAGTAATGCCGGACGAATCAGTGGCAGCACGACGCGACGAAAGGTATAGAGCGGCGCAGCACGAAGCGTATAGGCCGCCTGCTCGTAACGCAGGTCAAACTGCTCCAAGCCGGCTTTCGCACTGGTAATGAAAAATGGCGCAGCGATAAACGTCTGCGCCAGGACAACTCCCGCCGTTGTAAATGGAAGCGTGATTCCCCATATATTGAGATACTTCCCCAGCAGCCCGACACGTCCAAATGCCAGTAACAGTGCTACACCCGCAACAACAGGAGGGAGTACTGTCGGCAGCGTCACCAGCGTTTCCAACACTGTACGTCCAGGGAAATGCACTCGTGCCAGCAGGTATGCGACTGGTAGACCGAAAAGCACTGCTAACAATGTGCTTAGACTGGTCGTGAGCAGGCTGATCTGGAGGGCCTGCACAACATCTGGCTGTTGCAACGCCTGCCAGATCGCTCCTGGTGGCTCGCGCAGCAGGAGTGATACCAGCGGTATGCCGAGGAAGAGAAAAAAGACGCTGGCAACCAGACCAATAAACACGCGAAGAGGCCAGTTTAACGTCTGAAAAGTCGCGGGGAACAAGAAGCGTTTCCTGTTGTCGTGGGCAAGCTTCTGCTCGTCTCCACTTATTTCAGCCATCACGCCCGGGCTGTTGCTCATTCGTTCCCTCACTCAGGCGGCAGGTGCCAGGAAGTGATATTTCGCGAGAACTGCCTGGCCGTCCTTTGATAGGATATATTGCTCAAACGTCTGTGCATCGCTTATGTGCTTGCTGCTTTTAGTGACGGCGATCGGGTACTCGGCAACGACGTTATAGGGATCGGGAATATCAATCACCTTTACCTTTTTCTCGGCCTGGGTCGTCACATCTGTGCGGTAGACGATGCCTGCGTCTGCCTCTCCCAATTGTACCTTATTCAGCACAGCTTTGACATTATCCTCCTGCGAAATAAAGTTTGCCTTGACGCTATCCTCGTATCCCTGTCCATACTCAGGCGCTTTCCCCAGATTGTCCAGGGCTTGGAGACCGTATTTTCCCACCGGGACGCTCGGCGCGGCAACGTCGATCTTGACGCCTTTATTCGCCAGATCCTTAAGTGTCGTGATATTGGCGGGATCGCTCGCCGGCACCACTACGACCAGGCGGTTCCGCACAAAGATCTTGCTGCTTTCGACCAGGTTTGCTGTGCTGGCCTTCTGCATGTTCGCCTGGTCAGCCGAGGCAAAGATATCTGCCGTCGCTCCATTGGCAAGCTGCTGTTCAAGCGCCTGCGAACCGGCGAAATTATAGGTGAGTGTAACATTTGGGTGAACAGAGGAATAGTTCTTTTTGATTTCGTTAAAGGATTCCGTTAGTGAAGCGGCGGCGAAAACAGTCAATTGTACTGGAGCCGCTGTTGGTGTGGGATTACTACTCGTCGTTGAAGCAGTCCCACAGGAAGCCAGTAACAAGGAAAGCAACAGTAATGCAAGAAACAGTGAGCGAGAATAACGCAAAATAAACCTCCGTATTCCTAATATTATACTCTGATAATCATACTATGAGTACTCACCCATTGAGTATAAGAAGGAAGGGAAGCAGTGTCAAGGCCAAAGGAGCTTACTCGCTTGCTGGGTCAGAAAAAACAGCTATAAACTTCAGAGCTTACTCGCTCGTATCTAATATGAAAAGTATTCTGTTAGAGAGGTACAATGTGAAAACAGAGAAGGATCTATTAGAGACGAAGTGGATTAAGACTACGAGCGGCTATTCTATATACACACGAATTTCGCGTGTAGTGCCTCCTTCTCACACGCAGATTATCGTGCTGGTGCATGGCCTGTCAGTCTCCAGCGGTTATATGCTGCCAACAGCATGTCGGCTGGCCTCCTCTTTCCGCGTTTTTGTGCCTGATCTGCCCGGCTTCGGTGTGAGTGAAAAGCCTGATCACATTCTGAACGTGCCTGAGTTAGCTGACGCCCTTGCTGAGTGGATGCAGAGTTTACAGCTTCCCTCAGCGACGTTTCTGGGCAATTCGTTGGGGTGTCAGACTATCGTGAATTTCGCACTGCGTTATCCTGATAAAATTGAAAGAGCTATACTCGTCAGTCCAACGATGGACCCGAATGCTCTTACCATTCGCCAGCAGGCATGGCGCTTATTCTGTGATGCTCCCTGCGAACCCTTTCACTTTTTGCCTGTTCTCTTCCATGAGTATTTCCAGGCGGGCATTCCGCGAACGCTTCGCACACTTCGCTATGGCTTGCAAGATCCAATGCAGAACAACCTGACGCGTGTGCATATTCCAACGCTGGTTGTACGCGGTGAGCATGATCCAATTGTGCCGCAGCATTGGGCAGAAAAGGTTCATCAGCTCTTACCAAATAGCCGTTTCGTGGTCATTCCAGGAGCCGGTCATGCTGTGAACTACAATTCACCAGGAAAGCTTGTGGCTGCTGTCCGCTCATTTCTTGGAGAAAATTTCTAAATAGGCCTACGTATTGGCGCAAATCTGGGAATAAAATACCTTTCTCATACGTTGTAAAGAGTGTATGACATCAAAAAGAATTGAATTGCTTCTGTGAGAAACGTCTTCTTCGAGCTTCAATATGTTGAAAGATGTCAGCACGGGAGCACTTAAGATGCGACTTTATGTAGGGGGACTTCCCTATCGAACAACCGAACAGGATCTCTTTGATCTCTTCGGACAGATTGGACAGGTCAGTACTACAACAGTTATCACGGATCGCGATACTGGGCGGAGCAAAGGCTTTGGCTTCGTTGAGATGAACAACGAGCAGGAAGCCCGTACGGCCATCGAGCAATTAAACGGTACTACCTATGGGAATCGTACTATCACGGTCAATGAGGCGCGTGAACGCCCTGCTGGTGGCGGCGGTGGTCGTCGCGGCGGTGGTGGCTACCAGGAGCGCTCCAACTATCGTGATAGAGGAGATTACTACTAAATCCACTATTCCCTGTGCTGTATGTTACTGCTACAAGGAAACATACAGAGAATGAAGAGAAGGCCAGTTTCCTGAGAAACTGACCTCTTTTTGTGTTGAGGATTCTTCTCATGCTTACGCCCGTGTCTCGTTGACGAGGAAATCAACGACATCGTGCAGATTGCGGCGCTGAGCGTAGACATTGCGCTGCCTCTGTGCTCCATTGTCAGACTGGAGCATAGCAAGCATTCCCGCAGAGACACGTTGCCAGTCTCCTTCAGCCTCAAGAGAAGGGCGCACAAATTCGAGCAGTTCTAGAATCAGGTCGGGGGCTGGACGCAACTGGTTGGTGCGCAGGTCCAGAAGCTTGCCCTGCAAACCGTAGCGAGCGGCACGCCAGTTGGCGACACGCAGGATCTCTGCCGGAATTGGTTGCCATGGCTCGTTATCGAGAACCTGTTGGTAGGCTTGTCGTACCAGGGCACGGATCAGGCCAGCCAGCACTACAGCTTCGTCGAGCTTGATGCAGACATCCATCACGCGAAACTCGATGGTGTTGAAGCGTGTGGGCAGACGCATATCCCAGTAGAGCCTTGTTGCATCTTCAACGCTTTTTGTTTGCACCAGCATCTCTATTGTCTCGTCATAATGTGCACGTGATGTGAAGTAAGGGGGCGGTCCGGCGAGAGGAACTGTCCACCAGAGTCCGGTGCGGTAGCTGCTATAGCCGGTGTCGTCGCCCTCCCAGAAGGGCGAGTTGGCGCTGAGCGCGAGGAGCGGCGCGAGCCAGATACGCGTGTGGTTAAGAAGGAGTGGAGCAACTTCGGGACTGGGAACGCCTACATGCACATGACATCCGAAGATGATCTGCTCCCGAATCAATTGCCTGTAGGTTTGAACAAGCTCCTGGTAACGAGCTTTGGGTGTGATTCCTTGCTGCTGCCAGCGCGAGAAAGGATGTGTACCAGCGGCGGCAATATACCTGCCCGCATCTTCTGCTGCCAGCGTGAAGCCATGGCGCAGGTGTGCCAGTTCTCTACGCACATCGTCCAGAGTCGAGCAGATGGGTGTGGCGACTTCTACCTGGGAAAGGATCAATTCGTACT
The DNA here is from genome assembly GCA_034431765.1 of Ktedonobacteraceae bacterium. GTDB lineage: Bacteria > Chloroflexota > Ktedonobacteria > Ktedonobacterales > Ktedonobacteraceae > DASYAN01. The sequence continues at coordinate 13,071 of DAOUDD010000169.1, forward strand.
GTGCTGCTTCCCCAAGTATTTCCTGTGCTCTGGGAAGGACGCGCTCTGCATCAGAACTCAGCTCACGCGTGTGCGGATTGATAAGCTGATACTCCTCTTCGACGCCAATCGTAAATCGTCCTGCTGACAGATCCATGCGTGTCGTCTCCTTTAAACGATTCTGTCGCGTTCAATGCTCCATACTATGTACCACCTGCGTTATGTAGAGCGCAAGGTTTTTTGAGCGAATTGTTATGAGTTGACATAAATAGGGATAGATTGAACAGCGTTCGCCGGCTCTTGTGTGCAGATGACAATGATTACCTCTACGGTTTAAATGAGCAGAGCTCTTTGTGAACCTCAGATTCACAAAAAGCTCTGCTCATTTAAAAAGAGATACCCATTCATGGGTTAAGATGCTACGTAGCGAATTTATCCTTTCAACGCGATCAGCAGGCGTTGTGCCAGGGAAGTGCGGAAATTAGGGAACATCGGTCGCATGCCTGAACGTGAACGCGACATCAGGATGATGTTGATTATCTGCTCAACCTCTTTCTGCGAGAGTTGGAGATGGCGGTACTCTTGCGCCTGTTGTTGAATGCGCATGAGCAGCAGGTTGAGGGATTGTCCGATCTGCCACAGTTCGTGATCTTCTTGTACTGGAGCACGCGCAGCCAGGTTACCGGCGGCAATCTGCCGATGCGTATCGAGGATTGAGTTAATTCCCTCCTCAAGGCGCTGATTCTGCTTCGCGGTCGTCATTGCCTGGCGGCTCAACTCTGCACGTGCCTCAGCTAACTCTTCGGCCAGATTCGCACGAATAAGTGCTCGCTCAACGCTCCATGCATGTAGCCAGGCAACAGCGGTACCAACGAGATGAAGCACAAAGGTTGGCATAAGCACAACATAGACACTGCCCGCAAAGTCAATCAGGCTCGTCAGAGTGGGATCGTGTGGACGGAGGAAAAAGATAGCACAAATGATAGCTACTTGCAGCATACCATTAAGGGGAATAAGTGATTTCGGTAAAATAACACCACCGACAAGAACCGCAAGAATGAAGAGGTCAAATGTGGTGAGATTTGTGCTGTTGATTGCCGGTAACGGCTTGAAGCAGAAGAAGCCCGCGAGAGCAGCATCAACGAGCAAGACATAGAACACTGCGCTAAGTGTCGTAAAGTTTGCTCGGTTAAAGACTATTACAAGAATACTACCTACCGTTAAAATAAATGCCGGTATCAGGAGTGAGAAAGATGTAGGATAAACCCCTGCAAGAAGTAATGGTATCACCAGGATAACAAGGATAAGGAGCGCACTTACGAGGCGAGCGCGGCGAAGTCGTTCCTGGGCAAAGATATCTATTGCAAAGGCATCCCTGCGAGGACCAGTCAGTGAAGACCACCAGTGCCAGAGCTTATGCCAGATATTTCCCTGCGGCTCCGGTGGTCTTGAGAACGAACGCTTGCTTTCGGGCGCAGCATGTCGGTCTGCAGTAGGGTGAAAGACCGGAAAGGTGTCCATGCCTGGATGCTCCTTGCTTGTGTGTCGCATGCAACATAGTAGCCATCACATATGTTTTCTTGCCAACCATCATTTCTTCCAATGAGATGAAGATTGGCATTATTCGATAAAGTCTTGTGAGAGAAACGTCAACAATTCAAAAATTTCTTGTTACTATTGAACATAACAAGAATAACACTTACACATCGAAATATGTCAATGATACTACACAAATTTCCTATTGAAGTGGAACGTTATAGTATATGAAAAGAAGAGAGTAACTATTCAGGCTTCCTTAGATCTCCATCTGTCACCTTATCATAGGTACTGCTGCCATTACTTGCTGCACCAATGTGTAACGCTGACGATGGAGTGGAGGACTCAGATGGTAGAGTCGAGGGGTTGCCCTGGCGCTGCCAGACCTTGACATAGTCAACGTCTAACTCCGAGGTGGCAGGAGTTGTATCATCTGGCCCATTGGTCAAACCGCTCTGCTGCCAGATTTCTGTTGAGAGCAGCATATGCATGTTCTTGCTTGGAACACCGCTGGGGTTCATTGAGCGAGCAACTTCCTGACCATCAACATACCAGATAAGCAGTCCAGGCTGCCAGTCTACTCCATACGTATGCCATTCGCCAGGGAAATTCGGGCCAATATAATCCTGCGATTGGGCATTGGGAGTACCACCATCACGCCAATGATACGTCACTTGATCAACGTTCGGACGATCACCTGTGATCTCAAAGGTATCGATCTCAGGGGGCCAGCTATGATCCTCCGCTCCCGTCCAGAAGGCGTTATACACTCCGTTGCCCGTGGCCAGTCGTGCTCGCGCCTCCATATATCCATAAGTGAAGGCAAACTTAGAGGAACCAGAATCACCGATACGGTCGGTAGTAACCATTCCGCTGGTCCAATGATAGGTTGTACTGCTTCCAGGAGGTGTGTAATCCTCCTTCACGGTACGCAGATGTAGATAGCCGTCGCTCACACTCACGTTCCGAGGGAGTGCATAGGAGATTTGAGGATTTCCACCATTGGTGCACCCTTGATCATCCTGGTTCGCCCAGAACCAGCAGGTGGTCCACTTGCTTGTATCGAGAGTATCACCAAGAAAATCATCCTGGAACACCGGAATCCAATTCGATGAGTCAGGCGGATCAGCCTTGGTGTGACGCATAAAAACAAAACTGGGCACGAGTAAAACACCGAGGATAAAAATAATTGGTGCGAGCTTCCATACATTTCGATACCGTGACATCGTCAATACCTCCTTGTAATTATGACATGTATATATACTATATATAAAACCCTATCTTTCATCTGTCAATCCTGTTACTTATAAAAATGAGAGAGGTACTGACTAAAATGTAAAAAGATGAAATTTCATGGCTTATAAACATTTCATCTTTTTACTGGTGTATTCACGGTTACTAATATGCAAGATCTGGTTGGAGACCTTTGGAGACCTGTGCCTCACTTCAGGTAATGATGCGCCTCGTTCTTTACATGACGCGGGTAGGTGTGATGCGAATGCCCTGACTAAACTCTTTCGCCATCTGCTCCGGTGTAAAGCCGATACGCTTTATCCCTTCGCCGTACTTCTGCACGTATGTATCTAGCGTTGTATCAGCCTGACCAGGAGCAAGCAGTGTTGCTGTTCCCTCAATTGTGATCGGATCAGAGCCCTGCTTCGTGTCATCGACGGCGAGCAGCACGTTCTGATTCTGCTCTAGGTTGCGCACTTTCTGATTTTTGGGGCGGCTGAAAATCAGAAACGTCTCACCATCCCACAAAAACCAGACGGCGACAGAGTGTGGATGCCCATCGGGGCGTACTGAGGTGAGCCAGACAATCTGGTCGGTGCGCAAGCGCTGATCAATGTGAGCGTGACGCTCTTTTGTCAAATCCAGTACTGATGTCATGTGTGTGTTCCTTCCAATGATCCTTAGACCTGTTGAGAAATACAAGGTTGTTGTGGAGGTTCTCTTTCACAATACCTCTGCAGCTATTTCAACAGTTCTACTCTGTATTTTCATTCCAGACCTCACGTTATTTACCATCTTTGACCACTCATCATGCGACATCAATCACGATCTTGCCAAAGAGTTCAGGTGAAACTGGTGCGCGATAAGCAGCTTTTGCATCCTCAAATGAGAAGCGACGATCGATCGGTGGCTTGATGTTATGGGCATCGATGGCCCACACCATAGCCTCGTGCATTTCGGCGCTTCCCACAGACGTATTGTATAACCAGTTGTCTTGTAAATAACTAGTTGGTTATAAGCTATGATTCTACGATGCTCATTCTTAATGTCAAGGATGATATTGGGGAAATGTTATTTAGGCAGATAGAGAGACGCTCTCTTTTGAGTTGACACACTCACCTGATTAGTTGTAATCTTCGATCATGAAGCGTGACGCACAAGCAACTCGCCAGCGCATCCTCGAAGCGGCTACGGTTGAATTTGCCCAGTATGGTATCGCTGGAGCTCGCATGGATCGCATCTCGGCAGAGGCAGACATCAACAAGGCTATGATCTATGCATATTTCACGAGTAAAGATCAACTCTTCGACACGATCTTCGGAGCCATCGTTGTCAGAAATATGCAGGAGATTCCTTTTGATACGCATGACCTTCCAGAGTATGCAGCACGTATGTTTAACCAGCATCAAAGATATCCCGAAGTTCTAAGACTTGCGACCTGGGATCGACTTGAACGCGGTGCCATTGGTATGAATGTCCCAGCAATTCAGGCTGCGAACGAACTCAAGATTAAGGAGATCAGCCAGGCACAGCAGGATGGCATCATCACTAACCACTTCACAGCATCCATGCTGCTTGAACTCATCATTGCAATTTCGCAATCGCGGCCCAACACTCCCGATGAGGTTCAAAGTGAGAGTGATCTGCGAGCACGTCGTCAGTCCATTAAGAATGCGGTGGAACTTTTAGTTCGCCCACGAAATCTGGTTGACCAGAAATCGCACGTCTTTACACCATAAGCAGCAGAGGAGCGCGACTCATTGCACGATATGAACCTCTCGATTTCAGCCCTGGCGCACTATCTGGATGTCTATTTTGGAGTTGCGCATTTTCCAGGAGATCAGAATGGCATCTATCGACCCGGCTCGCGCGAGGTACGACGTATCGGGCTAGCTTTAGAGCCGTGGGCGGGAATTGGAGACTGGGTGCAGCAGGAGCGGCTAGATGCACTTTTTCTGCATCGTCCCTGGCACCTGGATCTACACACATTGCCGGAGGATGTCGGCGTACTTGGCTATCACCTCGCCTTTGACTCGTTGCTTACGCTCGGTTTTAACACGCGCCTGGCAACCATTCTGCAGATGACGCAGCTCGTGCCGATTGGCACAAAAGAGGGGATGCCGCTGGGTATGCTTGGGCAGGTGAAGCCTGTCTCGCTGAGCACGATGATCTTAGCATTGAGCGATATCTTCGGTACTCCCCCAGACGTGCGGGAGCGCTACGTGGAGATGGTGGAGCGTGTCGCAGTTGTAGGGGCGATGACTGATGAGCTAATCCGTAACGCCGCCCATCAGCAGGTGCAGCTCTACGTTACCGGACAATTTCGTCAGCCAGCTCGACAAGCTGTCGCGGAGACACGCATGACCGTTGCGACTATCGGTCATGTGGTCAGTGAGCGTTGGGGGCTACGAGCGCTAGGGAGTTTGCTGCGAGAGCGCTGGGCACATCTGCATGTGCTGGTGGATAATGGGTAGCGCACGTGAATTGGGAGCAAGGCTGCTCCCAACTCGTCCATCACTCACTGTATTTTATATTTTTGCCTGATATCAGTAGAAATACTAATATTGCTCCTACTCCAGATCTTTGAGCACGATAGTCCGTTTCTCCTCGCTGGATTTGTATGCACCGAGAATGACTCTGAGGACGTTGGTGCCCTCGACTTCTGTGTTGATCGGGCGACGTTTCTCGCGCAGACAGGAGATGAAATCAGCGATCTCGGCATCGAAGGTGTTGATCCAGGACAGCTCAATCTTCTGCTCATCGCTGCCTCGCTGCCGGTAGAACAGGTCTGCGCCATAGCTGTACAGGTAGCCTTTCTCTGCCACAACCGAGAATTTTTCTGTGATGGATGCAGGCTCATAGGCCCAGCTTGTGACAATGTTACCAACAGATCCATCGGCGAAGCGTACCAGCACTTGTCCAGAATCTTCACCTTCCATGAAGTGCAGGCGATGGTTGCTGATCATGGAGGTAACTTCAGTAGGAACACTGTTGGCAAGGTAGAGCAACAGGTAGGTCGGGTGATAGCCTGTATCGATCAGTTCGCCACCTCCACTCATTGAGCGGTGTGCCCGCCAGCCAATGCTTTCAAGGTTGAACGAGTGGTAGAAGCTATCGGTTGTGCGCAGTTCATACACTTGACCCAGTTCACCATTCTGCAACATCTGTTTAGCACGAGCAACTGGTGGTAGAAACAACTGATTGTGTGCACACATTAAGGTCACGCCGTTTTCACGTACAGCTTTCTCAATCTCATTTGCCTCAGCAATTGTCAGGCAGAGCGGCTTTTCGCAGAGAATATGCTTCTTTGCAGATGCAGCAGCAATGATGGCAGCTTTGTGCAGATGGTGAGGCAGACAGATGTCAACAGCGTCGATATCGGCCTGCTGAACTAACTCGTTGAAGTCACTGTAGATCTGTGCTCCCCCCGCCTGTTCTGAGCGCGCCTGTGCATTCTCGGCAACGACATCGGAGACGGCAGTCACATGCACATCTTCGAGCTTGAGGTAGCCGTTGACGTGATGCTTTGAAATACCGCCACATCCAATGAGGCCAATGTTGGTAGTCATGAAAGATTTTCCTCCTTGATTACTCAGGACAGAGTTCTGGACTTTGTTTATGAAAGTGAGACTATCGGCTGTTCTGCCTTATGCTGTTCTCGATATTGCTGGGGCGTAAGCCCGATCCGCCTTTTAAAGACATGATGTAGATAGCTAGCACTGGAGAAGCCATGCTGCCGGGCCAGTTGTTCGACGGTCTGGTTAGCGTGACGGAGCGCGAGACAGACCTGTGCCAGGCGATAGCGTTCCAGGTAGCCACTAAAGGTTTCTCCCGCTTGCTCATCCAGAATACGTTGCAATTGGCGACTGCAAATATGCAGCGCTTCCGCGACCTCTTCCAGCGTTAGTGGTTGAGCATAGTTGTCACGAATGTATTGAGTTGCGAGCCGATAACGATGTGCGTTCATGTCTCGCGAGGGAAGCGTTGTCTGAATGTGTGGCAAAGAGCGCGCCCGCGCAGCGCGCAGTAGTATCTGAGTGATAGCCTGGCGAATGGTTGAGAATGCACCAGGTTCTCGATCATACCAGGCACGATAGGCGGTGAGGAACCAGCTCATCGCATCGTACGAGTCGGTCGTGGGATACGCCGGCATCGTATGGAGTTGATGGATGCATTCCTCAGCTTCGGCGACCTCCCACTCCTCTCCCCAGGATGTCTCATTCTCTTTTTCCCTGGTAGATGAAGACGCAATCTCAACAATATCGATATGCAGACACAACTCATCCATGCGTTCTTCGGCATCTCCCTCCTGGCGATGAACAACACCAGGACCTGTCAGGTAGAACATGCCGGCGTGTACAGGAAATGCGCCCTCGTCGAGCACAACTGTCCCCTTACCGGAAGGAATAAAGTGGAACTCGTAGTTGTGATGCTTGTGCGCCTGAATTACCTGCCCCGACCAGATTGAGATAAGGTGGCAGCGCTGGACCTGGATACCATAACCTCCCCAGCGAAAGCGAATGTCTAGCCGATCTAGAGCATGCGGGTCAGTTCGCATGAGCTGAAATTGCGCGGGCCCTATAGCGTTTCTGCCCACTGAATGGGAGCTATAACTCCTATTCAAATCTCTCACTGCTGTACTCATGCCAGCCTCTCCTATTTGCAGTAGCTGCTACAAAATCGGACCACGCTACAAAGATGTTCTAGTGAGCCAGGTCGTTCAGACACGTAGGCGTGTTGTTGCTGGCCGAGAGATTTGCTGCCTCCATCAGCTTCGTCAGATCAACGGCCATCTGGATATTCTCGGTTGCCGTTGTCCCCTGCTGAATGTGCTCAACCCATTGTTTAAATGCGGAAGGTTGCCTCGTGGGTAGTGCCTTCTCAATCCAATGCTCGTTCGCCTCATTTCCCAGCAGCGAACTACGTACCAGCAGCTTGCTCTCTGGCGCGCCGTAGAGCAGACTCCCTTCCGTTCCATGTACCTCAATGGTGAACGGAGAGTAACGGTTGACAAATCCTGCCTCGACCACACCAAGCGCACCGTTAGAGTAGCGCAGCGTTGCAACTGCATTATCCTCGACTTCGCGACCTGTTATGTAACCGTAGCTAGCACTGACACTTTCGGGCAGCTTTGGTCCCAGGAAGAGACGGGCCAGGTACATCGGATGACAGCCAAGATCAATGAGTGCGCCACCACCGCACTGCTGCCGATCGAAGAAATGCGCGGGCAACCATCCCTGTCCCACAGCTCCATTGTGTGAGAGACGCGTGCGAACAAGAGTAACATCTCCAAGCTGCTTGTGTGCGAGGATTTCTTTAATGGCAAGCGTATAGCTATCGTAGAGGCGAGGCAGCGAGACAGTTAACTTCACGCCTGCCTTTTCGACTGCAGCTACAATCTCATTACATTCGCGCAAGGTCAGCGCGAGCACCTTCTCCGTGAAAATATGTTTCCCTGCTTGAGCCGCCGCAAGCAAAACATCACGATGCATATTTGTGGGAGTATCAACAATAACGGCGTCGATGTTCCCTTGTGTGAGCAAGTCTTGCAGGCTGTCGTAGAAGGGGACGTTTAGAGCTGCGGCCTGTGCGCGACCTCGTTCAGGCGCTTCGTCCCACACTGCAACAATCTCCGTCTGAGGATGTTCTTGCGCCTGCCTGGCATAATCCCGCGCGTGAACATGCCAGAAGCTGAGCATTGCAACACGAATCATTACTCTCTCCTTGAGCTGACCGATAGTGAGTAGTACGAAATGACGACTTCACTGTGTCGATATACATAATTCTAACCTGCGCATTCGTTCTTTTTCAATCGTAGAAAGCGACATGAGTGTGTAAAATAACGACAAACTCAACCTATTGCAGCTCAAAAGAGAGATGGGAGACCCTGAGTTGCTCATACATACGTGCGAACAATTCGGGGTCTCCGATGGTGTCCTGTAATAACTTGTTGATGGGCATTCCTCATCATTCATGAGGTAATGTAGTGCTTTGTGAATGTTCGTTGCGTCCCTTGATGTGAGAAATGATGGATGCGTAGGGGATGCAATGAACATTCACAAAGTATTTACGGCAGATACCAATCAGTAGTGGTTTTGCCAGGATAATTGACCGCTTTCTGCACAACGCCGCCGGGATTGGCGAAGTTTTGAATTGGACGGCCTTTTTCCAATAGTTGCATGGTGTCATGCCAGATCGGACCTGCACCATCCACACCAGTTATATTAACCATGGCTGAGTTATCATTATTTCCACACCACACACCAACCACGAAATCAGTCGTGTAGCCCATCGTCCAGTTATCACGGAAATCAGTTGAGGTACCGGTTTTTGCTGCTGCCGGACGAACCGTTCCAGGATTTCCCGCGTAGCACTGTTGCTGTGAATTGCTGTAGAGGTAAAGCGAGCTGCACTTGCCGAACTCAAAGGTGCGCGAGTTATTGTCACTGAGCACATCGGTTGTCATAAAGGCAACCTGGGGACTGATTACTTGCTCACCCTTTGGCGCAACATGCAGAATAACGCGTCCTTGCGTATCCTTGACTGTGTCAATCGTATGCTTCCCGACGCGAACTCCGTTGTTTGCAAAAGCTCCATAGGCAGAAGTTTCATCAAGTAGATGCACGCTCAACGTTCCAAGCACCATCGTATAGTTAGGTGTTCCCTGATAATCGCCGATCCCCATCCGCTGCGCCGTCTGCAGTGCCTCATCGACACCTGTGCGCATTAACAACTTGACAGCAGGAATGTTGAACGAATTTTGCAGCGCGTAACGATATGTGATCAGCCCATGATACTTCAAATCATAGTTGTTCGGCGAGTAGGATGGCAAGCCACAGCACATAGGCACTGTTAGAGGACTATCATCGACGGTTTCTCCGGGGCTGATGTGCTGACCGAAGGCGGTAGCATAAATGAACGGTTTAAATGAGGAACCCGGCTGCCGAAAACCTTGCGAGGCGACATCAAAATCTCCATCTGTAGGACTATCAGGATTAATATTTCCCACTATTGCATGAATTGCACCTGTGTGCTGGTCAATTATGGTAACTGCCGCATTCGACATGTGATGCGCCTGCGCTAATTCTCCAATATGTTGCTGGGCGATTTTAAGCACCTGGTTCTGTAACGCCAGATCTAAAGTTGTTGAGACAACCAGGCCAGAGCGCGAAAGATCCTCTTGCTTCACATGCAGTTCTTGTGCCAACTCCTGTAACGCATAGCGTATAAAATGAGGAGCCAGGCGATTATTTACTATTCCTCTATGAAAGAAATCAGGTTTCGCGGCCTCTGAAATAGCCCTTGAACGTTCGGATGCAGTGATATAGCCTTGCACATACATCTGCTGCAACACTTCGTGCATACGCGTCTGGGCCGCCTGAGGATGAAGTAAGGGATCACGGGCAGTCGGCGCGCTGGGAATACCGGCCAGCATTGCTGCCTGGGCAATATCAAGTTGTGAGGCAGCGCTTTTCTGTGGGGTAGATTGCAGGTTGAAGTATGTAAATGCTGCCGCTTCGACACCGTATGCCTGTTCACCATAGTAACTGGTGTTGAGATACATATCAAGTATCTTCTCTTTGGTATAGTAGCGGGTAACATCGGGAGCTAGAATCAGCTCTTGAAGCTTGCGCATAATGGTCTGGTCACGGTTGGCAATGATAACGTTTTTGATAAGCTGTTGCGTAATTGTGCTACCGCCCGAAACAACATGCCCTCGTGTCAGGTCAGAGATAGCGGCACGGACAATGCCCGTAATATCAAAGCCCGCGTTTTTCCAGAAGTTCTGATCCTCAATCGCAACTTCCGCATTTACGATATTGCGCGAAATCTGCTCAAATGGCACACTTACCTGCATACTTTGATCGGTTGCCAGATAAATTTGCTGGCCGCTCTCGTCATACGCGCGCAGGCTATCTTTGGGGAGAATATCCTCCAGAGTCACTACGTCTTTACTGAAGCGTTGCTGTGTAGCCTGCACAAAGCCAAGCACAGTCACAAAAACGATAGCAACAACAAGGAACAAACTGATTGTTCCCAGCACCATATGCATAAGTACGTTTGAGCTTGTACGTTCGGTCGCGACCATACGCCCAATTGTCTGACGCAAGTTTTTGCGCTTCCCATGGCGTCGTGTATGCCAGCCGGGCGGATGAAGACGAAGGTGAGAAGCCGAATACATAAAACCACTGGTGGGCCGCTCAGGAACATCTTGGAATCGTTGTGCAACTGCTGCCTGACTATGCTCAGGTAATCTGGCAGGCACTCGCCCGGTTCGAACTGCTGGAGTGTTTGGAAGACGCTCAATTCCTGTTTCACCTACTACTGCCGATTGGACCTCAACTGTATCTGCATCTACAATAACTGGAGAAGCCCCACCCTTTGAGCGTTTTTGGGTCTGCATATCCTGGACCTCTTTCTGCAAAATGTATTCTTCTAATAGGGAAGGAGATATAGATTTAGCGCTATTACCGACATGCTACATTGCATATAAACTACAAAGAAAACGCTATAAAGGTGATTTCAATTGTGAAAATAAAGTATAGAAAGAGAAGAGAACCTAAAAGATACTGTCAGAAAAACCTTTATTACTCTTTTCTACCTTAACCATCATATTTCACCACAGCATTTTCTCATTCATTAGTATACTACTGCGGCTATAACAAAACAAGAGATAATCAATTCAACACGAAGCTAAAGCCAAAGTAGGGACAGGCTCTCGTAGTGAGAACTTCCTTATGTAGTAACGGGATACACGAACCGATAGTAACAGACTAGAGGGCTGTACAGAAACTCTCTTGTACATAAATAATTATTTTTTAGTAAAGCGAATCTCTACTCACAATAAAGAACCTATTCGAGAAAAGAGGAGCTTGCCGATATACTCGTGCAAGCTCCTCTTGTTCAGAATGCTGAGGGCAGATTACCTCAAACTATGGCAGTCTACCACCATCCTAGAGGACCACCAGGATTTCTATTATCCGGCAGAGGACCAAAGGCAAAGTTGAAAGCATTCGGGCAATACGCACCTCCTTTTACCGGTTGGTCAGGTTGATTCCCACTGGGAGTAGACGTGGGACTGCCAGTATTGTTACCTCCTCCCGAAGCAGGGCGGGAAGTTGGAACCTTATCTGGCATGAACAGGTCCGACGTATGCAAGCCATCTGCATACGTTACATCTTTTTTCACCAGACCGCCGGGATCTTTGAAGTCCTCAATTGGCTTGCCTTGTTCGGCCAGGAGTAGCCCTTGATGCCAGATAGGAGCGGCACCATCAACGCCAGTAACATTATTCATAGGAGTGAAATCGTTATTGCCCACCCAAACGCCCATCACATAGTGTGCGGTATAGCCCATTGTCCAGTTATCACGAAAGTCATTCGTTGTACCAGTTTTTGCTGCTGCCGGGATGATCGTACCAGGATTGCCAGCGTAACAGTCTTGCTGAGAGTTCGAGTAGAGCTGCAGAACGTTGCAACGGTAGAACTCAGGTAGACGCGACTGGTTATCGCTTAACACGTTTGTCATCATATACGCGAGCTGTGGGCTAAGCGCTCGTTTACCCTCAATCGTAGTGTGGTTGATCGTCTGGCCCGTGCCGGCAAACACAACTTTCTCAACGCCGTAGTACGGCTGGTGAACTCCGCCATCTGCGAACGTTCCGTACGCTGATGTATGATCGAGCAGGTGAACCTCGGCACCACCTAGCACAAGCGAGTAACCAGCATAACCCTGTGGATTAATATCCACTCCCATATCATGGGCCATCTGTACTGCATTATCAATACCCACATGTTGTAGCGCCTTCACCGCCGGAATGTTCAGCGAATTTTGCAGCGCACAACGAATGGTCAAATGTCCGTGATAACCCAGATCATAGTTTTTCGGTTCAAAGGCAGGCCCACCGGTCTGAGGAATGCTAATCGGAACATCGCTGATAGGAGATGCAGGAGAGTACCCTTGTTCAAAAGCTTTCACATATACATAAGGTTTGAAGGAGGAGCCGGGTTGCCGATATCCCTGTGTTGCAACGTCGTATTGACCATCAATGTCCTTACTATAATAGTCGATACTCCCAAGTAGTGTGCGAATCGCTCCTGTGTGAAAGTCAATAATGACAGCAGATGCGTTGCTTGCATTATGCCCTGTCTCTTTGAGCTTCTCCACCTGGTCCTGAGCAATCTTTTGCACCTGGTCCTGCAAGTTCACATCTACAGTTGTATACACCTTCATGTCTGAGCGCGAGAGATCTTTGATATCTTTAATGTGAAATTGCTTTTGCAGCTCACCAAGCACAAAATTAAAGAAGTGCGGTGCCCGATTCTGCATATTAGGCGGATCTTTTAGAAAGTCTGGTTTCTGAGCCTCATCGATAGCATCAAGTTGCTGAACATGTGTAATATAGCCGTTTCTGGCCATGAAATCGAGCACTGTCTTAAAACGGTTAAAGGCCGCCTGTGGATGGAGCCGTGGATTATACAGGCTTGGCGAACTGGGTATCCCGGCCAGCATAGCGGATTGTGCAATGTCGAGTTGCTGAGCCGCCGTTTTGTCCGGCTGATCTTCAAACCCGAAGTACATAGACGCTGCGGCATCTATACCTATTATCTGTACGCCGTCTTTTGCACCATATGGGATACTATTGAGATACATCTCCATGATATCTTGCTTGGTATATCTTGTATTGATTGCCGGAGTTAATGTAATTTCCTGTAATTTACGCAGTATATTCTGATCCTGCGTCAAAATCAGGTTTTTGATAAGCTGCTGTGTAATTGTACTCCCACCTTCAACCACACGCCCACGTCGCAAGTTATCAATCGCGGCCTGGAGAATACGCAGGAGATCCACACCTGGATTAGTCCAGAAGTTTTTATCCTCAGTGGCAACCGTGGCGTTAATAAGTGTCTGCGAAATTTGTTTTAGGGAAACTGATGTTTTAACACCCTCGTCTGTAAGCTGGCCTATGAACTTGTTATTCACGTCGTACATTTTGAGGTTATCATGGGGAACCAGGGCGCGCAAATCATTGATTTTTGGTGCAAATTGCGTCTGCGTATCCATATAGAAACGGTATGCAGCAAACGCACCTCCTCCTGTGATAGCGAGGAAGATAATCACAAATACTGCTGCGAGGGTGGCTAGAATTTTCCAGGCACGAGAGAAGGAACGCTGCTCCTCCTCTCGTGCCTGGCGCATATGTTTACGCGAAAAGTGCCGTACAAGAAGCTTACGGTGCCGCTGCGCCCGAAGAGACTGGGAAGTCTTTGGCCGCGCAATAGTTGGTATACTGATCGCAAGCATGCGAGCGGCAGTACTACCAAAGCCATTGCGCTCATTTCTCCCCTGCGCAGGGAGCAAGGTTGTTGGCGTTTCAGCAATACTCGCCGAAAGCGGACTCAAAATGCTGGCATGTGGAGTAGTGAGCTGTTTGCCATTTCCATTCTCTTTCGCAGCTTCAATCTGTGCAGTAATGCGTTTTTGCCGATTACGCTTGCGTTCGATATAACGTAACGCCTTTTCCTGTCTCGATGTAAGTGCTTGCTCTGCTGAAGAGCGATTCGACAAGGCCAGTCCTTGCGCTTGGGCGGATTTCTCTCCATCTGTAGGATTGTCATTTCCTTCTTGTGAAGGAACAGCCTCATACTCTGCTGCTCCATCTACTGGCGCGTTGATTGCTTCGTCGCCCTGAGAACTCTTAGCGGGTAAAATAACAGATTCACTCTGCTCATTTTCATCATGACCTGATGAAGCGGAATAGAGAGTATATTGCTCTTCAACGGTTTCAAAATCAGATGTCGAATTGAGAGTAGTAGCCTGCCCTGACCCATCCACTATTTGAGTAGGAACATCACCCTCTTCGACTGGCATCTCTGGCTGCTCACTTTTAGAAGATACGTCCTCTCCCTTTGGGAGGATAATAGCTGGTCGCTTGGCCGTTTCATCGAGGTTATGCTCAACAGAGGTTGTTTCAGACTGATCAGGATGAACGGGTTGCACATCTTCGGAGTTAGAGTCATCGATAGACATTGAGGTACCTCTTTACATTCCATGTCGTCAATATGCACGGGTCAGTTATTCACCCTCTTCTCAAGAAGAGAGATTAAATATACGTTCAGATATATCTATTCGGTAGAAGACAAAGGAATCTATAACCGCTACATGATCAAGACCTGTGACTGCTTGCTGTTCAACTCCCATATGTTCGGCTACGAGTTGTCTTTGATGCTCACAGATAGAACACTACACAGTTTTATGCTTCTTTATATTAGACGTTCGACATCAAAAAACGTCTCAATATCTTCCTTCCTGTTTGGTACTTGTCTGCATCAGTACTACCGATCCGATGAACTGAGCTTCGCTAGACACGGAGTGGCGTTGTTCATCGGAAGAAGAGAGTACTATCAGTACTATAAGCTTGATTCCATCGCCACTGAGATTGAGCTATAGTTTCATGATAGAGATGCAAAAACTGAACTTATAACATAGCTTTGCACGTATCATTTCCATCGCATATCCTTCAACTTCTACATTCGGCAAAAAGACTCACTCTTTCCGCATTGTATTTTGAGGGACGTATCTTAATAGATAGTGGGAAGAAAATTTCTTCCAGACTAAGAAATTTGTATTCAAGAATTGCAAATTAGCGTGGGGATGATAGTATATGGGACATCGTAAAAATTTCATTGGAACATTGAGCAAGGAACAGAATACGGCAATGGAGCAAGTGCAACAACAAGCTGACTCATATTATGAAATACCACTCCACTCTCTTCAGGCAGTAGCACCAGACACTTCCTGGGTCAATCCGCCTCTCATCTCTGCTTCCCTCTTGCCTACAGAAGTATGCCAGATTATCGGAGAGTGGTATGGCAGGTGCAGCGACGAGACGTATCGAAGGGATCGAGGACAATTTTTCACACCTACTCCAATAGCACGCTATATGGCTTCTACCATAGGAAAGCTCGATAATAGCATGCAAATTCTCGATCCCGGAGCTGGAGTAGGCATGCTGACCAGTGCAATCTGCGAACAGGTACTGGAACAACGCATATCTACTATCTTTATTGATGCATACGAGCCTGATCCAATTCTCTCTATTCTATGCCTTTTTACGCTGACCTACACACGAGAATTTTTACAAAAACACGGTATAGAGGCAACTATTAATGTCCACAAACATGATTTTGTGCAGGCAATGGCAGAAAGGCTCACCCAGACATCGCTCTGGTCGGAAGAACTTCAGCCTTCACACTCTTACGATATAACCATTTTAAATCCTCCTTATTTCAAAGTAAATCAAAAAGATTTCAGAGCCAGGCTTGTCAAGGACATTGCAGAAGGCCGCACAAATATGTATACGATGTTTATGTCCCTGGCAGCCTCCACATTAAGAATAGGCGGAAGATTCGTTTCTATTACTCCACGCTCATTTGCATCGGGAGCATACTTTCAACATTTTCGCCGTCAGTTCTTTAACGCAATCCAACCAGAAATCATCCATATCTTTGACTCAAGACGTACTGCGTTTGAGGACGATGGTGTCCTACAAGAGAATATTATTATTGCAGGCACAAAAAAAACTGCTATTTCAACAGATACATCATGGATCACTATCTCTCAAAGCAAGGGTATTAGTGATCTTGCACATGCACTTTTACAACAGATACCGCATCATCTCATTCTAGATAATACACAAAAAGATCCGGTATTGCATTTACCAACCAGTGATATTGACCTACGCTTACTCCATCTTTTTAAACACTGGCACAATTATCTAGCAACATATGAACTGGAGATATCAACAGGACCAGTTGTACCTTTTCGTGTTACTGATGGGCTTACAATGATCGAACATGTAGGAACTGGTGAGGCAGTTCCGCTCCTCTGGCTACAACATATACAACGTATGCACATCACCTGGCCGTTAGAGAAGTTCGATAAGCGTCAGGCGGTATTGCGCTCCGCAGACAAAAATATTTTTGTTAAGAACACTACTCAAATTATCATGCGCCGCTTTAGTGCCAAAGAGGAAGCTCGCCGTATTACATGTGCTGTTCTCCCTTCAGATATGTTCAATACAGATATTCTTGGTCTGGAAAATCATTTAAACTACATCTATCGCATCAAAGGATCACTTACATACACAGAAGCTGTTGGCCTCGCATCATTTCTCAATAGCTCGCTTGTAGATCGCTATTTTCGCATAATTAGTGGCAATACACAGGTCAGCGCTACAGAACTGCGTAAGCTACCATTACCACTCTGGCCGCTTCTCGTTAGAATAGGTGAAGAGATAATTCGTACACATGTGGAAGATGATTTCAACGAAGTCGAGCGGATTATCATGGAAGAACTTAAGGATAATCTGGCGCTTGAAGATGAAGAGAGCGCTCAGATGCCTATACTGAGAGATTCGAGGATGGCGATGGGTAAAATTCAAGACGCACAACGTATTTTGCGAGA
>DAOUDD010000170.1:0-27294 GCA_034431765.1 Ktedonobacteraceae bacterium
GGTGGTTAGAGCGCAGTCCTGATAAGACTGAGGTCCCTGGTTCGAGTCCAGGAAGGCCCATTTCCTCTACAACCAATGGATAAGCATTTACCTACGATCTCTTCTTCCGAAACGAATATTGTCACTTCGCCTCTAGCCACGACTTTCTATAGTGCCACCGTACGGAAACGTGGCCTTTTCATTGCTCTCGTTGACAACTTCCTCATGAATTGTGGCTTCTTCATGGTTATCCGCTTGCTCTCTCTCCACTATGTTGAGCAACTCCAATGGAGCGCTGCATCTATCGGCCTGGTTTTAGCCGTGCGCCAATTTTTGCAACAAGGCTTCAATCCGATCAGTGGACTCATTGCGGATTCTCTCGGACCCAAAAGGCTGATCTGCGTA
Organism: Ktedonobacteraceae bacterium; assembly: GCA_034431765.1. GTDB lineage: Bacteria > Chloroflexota > Ktedonobacteria > Ktedonobacterales > Ktedonobacteraceae > DASYAN01. The sequence continues at coordinate 385 of DAOUDD010000170.1, forward strand.
GGTCTGGGATTACGCATACTAAGCTTTACGTGTATGGCATGGGCTTCAACATTTCCCTTGTTACTCTTCTCTGCTATTACTATGGGCCTTGCAGGAAGCCTGTTCGATGCTCCTCTTGCAGCAACTATTGCGGCACTTACAACACCAGATGAGCGTAATCGCTTCTACTCGCTCTACGGCATTACCAGTGAACTTGGAACAGTCATCGGTGTACAGATTGGCGTGTTACTGATCGCGCTCTCCTTTCAAGCTGTTGCTTTAGGAGCCGCGCTCTGCTTTCTCAGCGCTGCATTGGCAAGCCTGATCTTCCTCCCCCCCATACGCACTCCTGGAGAACACACCCAACCATTCGCAGGCATCAGGCTTGCACTACATGACATACGCTTTCTGCTCTTTAGCGCGCTGCTCATGGGCTTCTGGTTTATGTGGGTGCAGCTCACAATCTCGCTTCCCCTGGCAGTTAAGCTGATTGGTGGCACAAACGCAACATTGAGCCTGGTTTATGGACTTAATTCAGGCGTCAGTATTCTCCTAAGCTACCCTCTCCTACGCCTCACCGCCCGGCACTTTCGTGAATTCCAGATACTCATTGGCGGGATGGCTTTAATGGCTGTCGGATTTGCTGCCATCGCCTTTGCACACACGGTTCTGCTTTTGCTGCTTTGCGTCCTCGCAGTTTCTCTGGGTACGCTATTCGCTATGCCAAGCCAGAAGACAGTGGCGGCACAGCTTGCTCATCCATCATGGCTCGGTACCTATCTTGGTATCAATTCGCTTGCCCTGGCCTGTGGAGGTGCTCTTGGAAACTACAGCGGAGGTCTGCTTTACGATCTGGGCCGTACGCTTCACATGCCAGCCCTCCCCTGGCTAACCATTGGCACACTAGGATTGCTGGCTACGTTGGGATTATTTCTGCTTTCGCATCATACAGGCAATGCTCGACGCGCTCATGACCAGGAGCAATCCTTTCTTAGAGAAAAACGACACAAAAATTCTGGATAGGCTACACTACATTCTTAGCTTCTCATATGCCAGGCGTAAGCCTTCTAGCGGTAGATATTGATTGATGTGTTGTATTTCGGGGATAAGCGGAGCCATGAGTTGTGCGAGTCCACCATGAGCAATAATCTTAACCTCATTCACGTCAGAAACGTCTGGAATTTCTCGCAGCAAACGACCAATCAGGCCCTGTACCAGTCCAACATGCCCATAAACGATACCAGACTGCATGTTCTCAATCGTGTTCTTGCCAAGTGCTGATCGCGGAGGCACCATCTCCACTCGGTACAACTGTGAGGCTGCACTGCTCAGCGCTTCGGCAGAGATCGCCATACCGGGAGCGATCGCTCCTCCTAGAAAATCTCCCTCACGCGAGATCACATCAAACGTTGTGGCAGTACTGAAAGCGATGACGATAGCTGGTCCTCCATAGAGATGATGTGCAGCCAGGATGGTCATCATCCGGTCAGACCCCACTTCCCACGGATTATCTACACGTAGCCCAATCCCAAGATTGAGCGCGGGAGTAATTAAAATTGCTTCCCTTCCACAATAGTGGAGTGCGAGTTCTTGAAAGACACGCGTCAACGGGGGAACAACGCACGCAATCATCACATCATCGACATCTGTTAAAGCATGTCCGGCGTGTCGCAAGAGATCGCGCAATATCATTGCATATTCATCGGTTGTACGCTGCCGCACAGTAGACACCACCCAGTGATGTCGCAAGAGAGTATCATAGTACAACCCGAATTTGATATTTGTGTTACTGATGTCGATGGCAAGTAACATAATAACTCTACCTTCTCGGATGCTTTAGGGTTTCTCGATCTCTATAACAACAGTAGTATCCTCTTATCCCGCTTGACAACGCTACTGCGTGGCTAGCTCCGCTCAGTCAAGCGGATCAGTAGTATCCTCTTATCTCGCTTGACAACGCTACTGCGTAGCTAGCTCCGCTCAGTCAAGCGGATCAGTAGTACTGCATCATTGCATCACAACCGTGTACTCTTTCAGAACGGCTGCAATATAGAAGGGATCACCATATGCGGCATCCGTTACGACTGTTACTTCGGTATCTGATCGTGTATCGATAAAGGCAAGCGAGGTTGGAGTACGGGTCCGTTTACGCCGTGACCGTGCGGCTGTTCCTGTCATTGTTGAGGCAGTACTTCTTCCAACAAAAAAGCCGAGCAGACCTACACCGGGCTGAGAAACTTCTCGTGTATTCGCTAGCGATTCAGGCGCACGTTCGGCAGGTGGACGACCACGTGGAGTAACATAACGAATGGATTCCAGTGGTACGTAAATAACGGTGTCTCCCTCTTGCTTCACAAATGCTTCATCGGTCAGCACAATGACGTGTTTCTCCAGGTGTTGAAGACGACGAATATCAGCAACAAGTAGCCAGGCGCTCCCAATAGTGACAAAGAGCAGCATACCTAATAAGAGCGTCGTCAGGATACTCCCAAATAGCCCATGCTGATAATTTCCGGGCAGAACAATTGGCACAATGAAGGCTAGCAATCCCAACCCCATCACAATGCCAAATATCCACCAGAGTAGCCCTTGCAACAACTTATTGCGCTGTAATGGAAAAACGACCCAGCCTTCGGGAGTCTGTTCCTCGGCTCGCACCTTCGCAAGTATCTCTTCCGCGTTCATGAAAAAGATTCTCCGTCCTGATGAAAGAAGGTAGAATGAACTTGAATATTTGCTTTTTATTATAGCAGACTCCTCTTATGAACAACAGCTCGAACCTGTACTCCACTCGGTAAATAAACTCTGGGACTTCCTGCAGAAGCAAGCCAAAAACAGCTAGTAGCACAGCTAGCTATTTCCTATTTTTGCAGGACAATGTACAATAGAGTTTAAGATTTGCAAAATATCGACAGGGAGAAGATTCAATGTATACAAGGCGTCTACTCCTTTTTGCCTTTCCACTGTATTTATGCATAAATATATTTTATCTATTTCTTGCCGCACCTACTGCCTCTGCCGCGACAGACCCTATTATGGTGACGAGCAATACAAGTACGCTTCATTTTCCTAGAAGTATTACGTATCAACTCGAAGCAACTGATACGGCTTCTTTATTGGTACATGCGTTGCTCTCGATCAAGTTTAATTCCCGGCTAAGTTACAATCACGAATATTCAGTGCAGCTCTCCTCGCCTGCACATACTGCTCTATTCACATGGGATGAAGATCTCACAAACAGTGCAGCAGATTTTCCACCTGTGGGAACGCAAATTACATATTACTGGATTATAACGGATGCGGCCAGTCACTCCTACACAGATACGCCACGCACCTTCCAGGTACTCGACAATCGCTTCTCATGGCAACAGGACACTCAAGGACTCTACCAGATTCACTGGTATAATCGTCCGGCAACATTTGGTCAAGCATTGTTGCAGAAGACCCAGAGCAGTCTGCAACGTATCAGCGCAAATCTTGGGAATAGACTTCAGAAAATGATTCAGCTCTGGGTCTACGCCTCACGAGACGATTTTCAGAGTGCTCTTCCCCCACAAATGCACGAATGGGTCGGAGGAATCGCTTTTCCCGCGCTGGAGCAGGCATCCATTATTGTCGAGGATGAAAATGACACGACGCTGTCACGCGATCTCCCCCACGAGTTGACTCATCTACTGTTTCATCAGATTACCTCAGGGCTTGCTCCTCTCTGGTTTGATGAAGGTCTGGCTGTCTATAACCAGGACTATCGCGAGTACGAGATGCTACTTCGTTTTAAGGATGCTCTCAGTACTCATAACCTTCTGCAACTGCACGACATCTCCTCAGAGTTTCCTGCCGATGCGGATCGCGCATATCTCGCGTACGCGGAAAGTTGGAATGTGGTTGATTATATGTACAAAACATTCGGTCAATCCAGAATGAGCGCGCTTTTCCAGCAAATGAAAAGCCAGGACCATAGCTTCGATGGTGATGTCGCACAGGCACTGGGTGTTCATATGAATCAATTAGAAGGACAGTGGCTTACCTCCCTGCATCAGTCTGTAACACCTTCTGTTGATGAGCAGAACTCATCTGGTTTGCACTCAGAATCTTCCCTATCAGGTTCAGCAAGCCCTACAACACCGTTACTGATCGTGCTTGGTATATCGCTCACAGTCCTCTTTATCCTTGGTCTGCTCAGTCTCCGTCTTCTCACACTTCGCCAACGCGTACCGATACAGTATCCACCTGGAGTCTCCTTTCCTCCAGCTATACATTCTTCATATACTCAACCCTATCCATCAGGTTCATACCCTCCTGGTTCCATAAGAGAACAGGGACACAGCTTTGGACCTGAACCAGATACACTATAGGAGTAATTATCATTATGAGCAAGAAGACGAGGCGGATGGAAGTGTTTGATAGCTCAACCCCCTACTACACTTCCTCTGTATTATCTCTCGACGACCTCGCGTATTGGATCGCCTTCAGTCGCGTCGCTGGCATCGGGCCGGTACGCTTTAAAATGCTGCTCGATTTCTTTTCCGATGATGTGGCAACGGCATGGCATGCCAACGCGTCCGCTCTGGCTGCCGCAAAAATCGACAAAAAGACGGTCGAACTCTTTCTTCGGCAGCGCAGCACTATTGTCCCGCAGCAAGAACTGGAGCGGCTGGAACACCTGCGTATCTCCGTCATCACCTGGAAGGACGCGGGGTATCCTCCGCTATTACGCAAAATCGAGTATGCACCACCAGTGCTCTATATCTGTGGCAAATTGCAGGAAGACGATTACCGCTACTCGCTTGGCATTGTGGGTACACGCAAGATGAGCGCGTATGGCCGCCAGGTTACAGAACATTTCACAGGCGAGCTCGTGCGTGGCAAGATCACAATTGTGAGCGGGCTCGCGCTCGGAGTCGATACCGTCGCACACACTGTAGCCCTCGATTCTGGTGGCCGTACTCTGGCTGTTCTAGCAAGTGGGCTGGACATCATCTATCCACCAACAAACTACGCTCTGGCCAAGCGGATCGTCGAATCGGGACAGGGAGCACTCATCACTCCATTTCCGTTGGGAGTTCGGCCAGACTTCGGCAACTTTCCTGCGCGTAACCACATCATCTCCGGCCTCTCGCTGGGCGTGCTCGTCACCGAAGCCCCTCCTCGCAGTGGAGCGCTTATCACGGCAAACTCTGCATTGGCTCAAGGGCGCGAGGTCTTTGCGGTTCCAGGCAGCATCTTTTCGCAGGGAGGTGCAGGCGTAAACAAATTGATTCAAGAGGGTGCGCACCCGGTCAGCAACGTTCAGGATATCCTCAACAGCCTCAATCTTTATATGGTACCGCAGCACAGCGAAGCCCAGGCTGCCCTTCCCGAAAGTGTCGAAGAAAACATCCTGCTCGCCCTGCTCAACACCGAATCCCGCCACATCGACGAGTTGATCCGCGAGTCAGCCCTGCCTGCCCCCACCGTCTCCGCAACCCTTACCATGATGGAGCTGAAAGGGATAGTAAGGCATCTGGGAGGAATGGTGTACGGGAAAAGTGGATAGAGACAAATGCTATCCTTTACGCGCAAGCTTGCCTCTAATTCATTTCAATTACGACGACCGGTAGCAAGAAAGCCACGACGAACAGCGCGTAGAGAGCGAGCTTGCTCCTTGCTCCGCTCTTCGCTAGCCTTCTTGAACCCCTCGCTCAACTAAAATGGCCGAAAGCTCGTATCGCTTCTACCGCACAATTAAACATTCTCTTTCTTGTCACTTAACGTTTATAGGTGAAACAGGAATGAGATGGCTGTGCATCTTGCGCGTCTGTGGATTTATAGCGCTACACGTGACACCATTTACGGTAAAGGTTGTCGGACCATCATTGCTACCACTCCATGAAGCATTGAAACCGAGCGAGACAGACCCTCCTCCTTCAATGGTCGCATTATACCCGGCGTCCTGAACATTCACCTGCTTTCCTTGTTGCACAAACGTCCCATTCCAGCCACTGGCGATCTGTTGGTTGCTCGGAAATGCAAATGTGAGTGTCCACCCCTGAATAGCGCTCGCACTCGTATTTGTGAGTGTGATGTTCCCGGTAAAGCCGCCGGGCCACTGGTTGGGCACACTGTAGCTCACACGGCAACTGGTCAGAGACGAAGATGGAGGCGGCGTAGACGCCTGACACTGTCTCCCATTGAGCGTAAAGGCTGTTGGACTATCATTGCGACCGCTCCACGAAGCATTAAAACCAATGGAGATGGAACTGTTACCTCCGATTGTCGCATTATAGCTGGCGTTTTGTACGCTGACCTGCTTTCCCTGCTGCACAAACACGCCGTTCCAGCCACTCGTGATCTGCTGATTGCCTGGAAAAGCAAAAGCAAGTGTCCAGCCCTGAATAGCTGTTGAACTCGCATTACTGATAGTGATGTTCCCGGTAAAGCCGCCGGGCCACTGGTTGGGCACACTGTAGGTAATAGCACAGGATTGACCAGGAATAGTGGTCGGAGTAGGCGTTATTGTCGGTGTAGGAGAGGCTGTGTTTGTCGGCGTCGGCGTTATACCGGGCGTAGGAGTAGGCGCTCCGCTAGCCAGTACCGCCAGGTGGTTTTTCAGTCCGACACCAAATTGTGTCGGCGTACCGTCATAGCTACTGATCAGCGCTGGAAAGCTTCCACAGCCGTAGGTATTCCAGGCCCACCCGAGATAGCCAACGTTGTGTTGATCGAACCAGTTCATCGCCGTATCAATGAAACCATACAGGCAATCGTTCTCGCCCATCTCTCCCGCAATGACCGGAACCTGCACGGCAACGGGAGCAACCTGCGCATCCCAACACGTTGCAGTATTGCAGTTATTGAAGTTGTAGAGATGGAACGAAGCAGCCAGGTTGTGAGCAGAATCGCTTGGCCTGTACTGCAACCACTGCGAGAGATCATTAGAGTAGGTGAGTCCTCCCAGTAAAATGACATTCGTCGCACCTGTCGCACGCACCGTATCGACCAGAGTCTGCATACCCGCCACCGCGAAGCCAATCGAGTCACATGGACTTGTATTCGCCGCCGTACTTCCCTGCAACCAACAATGCCAATTTTGTGGATACGGCTCGTTGTACAGGTCAAAGATAACAGAGCTATTACTCTTGAAGGTCGTGGCAAGTGATGTCCAGAATGCCTTTGCATGATCAAGATCCGGCATAGGCTGCTGCCCACGCGACTGTTGCGTCCCAGGAGCGTTCCAGTGCAGATCAAGAATCACCCCCAGATTGTACGAATTCAGCAAGCTCACATAATTGATAACACCCTGCTGATACGTCGCGCTCGAATAGCCAACGGGATAGCCATTGATGCCCAGCCAGCAATCCTCATTGAGCGGCACACGTACTATATTGATATTCCAGCTAAGCATTGCCCTGACCGAAGCACTATCACTCGGCCCATCAAACACACTCGAACCGGTACTACCACACATATATTCTGCGCCTGCTCGATCTACTCCTAGAGGTCGTACCACCTGCCCTCCTCCATTGAGCAAGCGATTGCCACTCACATGCAACCCCGCAAGCTGCGGCCCAACACGCCGTGCTGCCCGCACCTGCGTATATCCTCCCAGCACCCCCACTACCAGCACACTCACTTCCACCAGCACTAGAAACAGCACCACCATCATCTGTCTTCTACGCATCCACATAACCTTCTCCCACGCCTTTGCTAGCCTGCATTCACAAACGAAAAGATAGACATGCATAGCATACTCAGAGAATTCGCTTGCATGAATTCAGTATAGAGAGGAGCACATAATCAATATCTCACCATCCATTGCAGTACTTTCCTAAAAGGAGTATTCTAAACTCTATACAGATCAATCATCATGTAAAGGCAATCTAAACTTACATCCCCCAAACATGACCTATTCTCAATCAGCTAGAAAACCTCGATGCTTTTCTAGCAGCTTATACTTTGCCTAATATATATGTTTTTTCCTACAAATAGTATATTAAATGTAATGAAGGAAATTTAAAATGAACTGTTTTCAAACCGTCAAATATGCGCTTGATGACCTTTACACAGAAATTCGAGAAGAATATGGTTATAATACGGATAAATTGCTCAAAAATGGCTTCACATACTTACACAATGAATACGAGACTTTGAGGAATACGGGTAGCTGTTCTATTGACCATAGTAGTAAATTTACTCATTTCGCCTACCTATTTCTTTACACTGCAGCTCATGCCAATCTACTATTCCAAGTCCTTAGAGATGCACGTAATATACGACCTCTAAATGAATGTTTTAACAGTGAGAAACTAGATGTTGCTTGTCTGGGTGGTGGGCCAGGAAGCGATATTTTGGGTGTTCTAAAATATGTGAATCAAGAGAACAGTTCTACAGCAAGTTTGAAAACGGTGAATTTTACGACTCTAGACAAAGAACAAGCATGGGAAAAAACTTCCCGTAATATACATAGTAAAATAAATACCTCTTCCAGGTTCCCTACATTACATAATTTTCTACAAGTAGATTTTACAAAAATTGAATCGTCAAAGTTCATAGAAAAGATACCAAACACAACCTTGTTTACCATGATGCATTCATTCTCTGAAATACATGGTTCTAGGAAAGACACATACAATTTCTTTAAATGCTTATTTGCTGAGGCTAAACCAGGCGCGTTGTTTATCTTGATTGATAATAGTAATCATCTATTATATGATTGGTTCGATGACCTTGCTGATTCGAATGAAATAAAAACGTTAAGGAAGAGTACTGTTTACGAATTGCGTGAAGCGCCTGACGAAAGGAAAGCAGTTTTAAATGAGTACCGCTATAAATTCGATGAGCGTCCGCACTTACGTCCAAAAGTCTTCTATCGCATCTATTATAAGAAATCTGCAACCGATTGACTCGGATATTTTCCCATTCTAATTGAACGATAAAACTGCATGTTGACAACTAACAGTAATTGCTCTGTCACAATCCATTACTCCCAAGTGAGCAAAACCGAACGACCCCAAGAGAGCGCGCTTGCCTGGCTCCTACCTTAGCTTTCAACAAAAAAGGCACTGTGTAACACACACTCGATGAATATTGAGCGAGTAGTAAGGAAAACATGATCATCTCTGCCAGCAACAGAACAGATATACCAACTTTCTACGGCGAGTGGTTTATGAACCGCTTGAAAGCCGGATATTGCAAAACCGTCAATCCTTACAATCAGGCCGCCATCTACAGAATAGGCCTGACCCCTGAGGCAGTAGATGGTTTTGTCTTCTGGACGAAGAATATCGGACCGTTTTTGAAACACCTCAAGGAAATTAAAGCGCGCGGGTACCCGTTTATTGTCCAGCACACAATAAACGGATATCCTCGTGAACTCGAATCCAGAGTCATCGACTATGCGGTTGCTGTTGACAATATGAAAAGGCTCGCTGACGAATACGGGATAAGCACAACGGTCTGGCGCTATGACCCCATTATCATCTCCTCCCTGACGACAATTGACTGGCATCGTGACAACTTTGAGCAGCTAGCCAGAAATCTGGCTGGATCAACGAACGAAGTTGTTGTCTCGTTTGCCCAGATCTACAAAAAAACGAAAAGCAACATGAATCAGGCAGCCAACGAGTTCAATTTCACTTGGGATGCTCACGAAGCAATGATCGAAGAGGAGAGAAAAAAGTTTCTTGTTGATCTCGCTACGATTGCTAAATCCCATTCCATACAGATGAAGATCTGCGCTCAGAAAGCTTTCATTGAGCCTGGCCTGATTGAAGAGGCCCACTGTGTAGATGTAGATCGACTTGAGAGCGTATCTCATGAACTCTTACGGGGAGATCCAGATCGACTTGAGAAAGTATCTCACAGCCTCATGCAGGGGAGGGTAAAGCAGAAAGGCAATCGTAAAGAGTGCGCCTGCTTCGCCTTCAAAGACATCGGCGCATACGATACTTGCCCCCACGGCTGTGTTTATTGCTATGCAGTGCAAAACCGCGATAAAGCTCTCCAACGCTATAAAGATCACAATCCAACAAGCGAGTTTCTCTTTGCGCCAGAGAACTACACGCCAGATGAAGGGGAAGAGACGAAATTGTCGCGAGATATATCCGCAGAAAAACTGCAAAAGAGTAGTACTAGAAAAGATATATTTCAAGAAAAACTTTTCTAAAATCTTCTGCGCAAACCACCGCCGCCTGGCTGTAGCTCCTGCTCCGCACTCAAGTTTTCGGATAAGTAGTAAGTAGAGCTACTTGAAGCTGCATTTCTCATGGGTTGCGCAACGAGATTGAGCATCTCTTTTCGCCATCCCCCTCCCCCAGGCACAACAAATCATTGCGCATGGGAAGATTCGAAGGCGGTGAGAAACGGTCCACACTCGATCTGTTCCAGCAAACATGGGTGCTGGTAGCCTCGGACGAGCGGTGGGAACCCGCGGTAAGGACAGCCGCCGAGGAATTGAGCATCGAGTTGAAGTTTGTGCTTCTCGTCGTTAATGTGCAATCGTCCGACGGGGAAGCCTTCCGAATGGCATTGGGCCTCCAAAAAGAGGGTGCCTCGTTGATTCGCCCGGATGGTTACATTGCCTGGCGCTCCATCGACTTGCCTGTGCATCCAGTTCAGGCACTTACCAACGCTCTGGGACAGGCAGCATTGGCTGTCCGAAGATCGCCGGCTCTGGTGATTCTTGGATGCACTACCCTCTCCCTCTCATCTTGTTTGTGACGAGGCGAAACAATAGGGAGCGCAGGGAGGGCCAGAGTTGCTGTACATCCTGCGCCTGTGGAGCCTGGAGAGGCGAACCCCAACGCTCGTGCACAAACATATCGGTCAGGCGACGGAAGGGAAGCGCCTGCTGAGGGAGTTGCGCGCTTAACATCGCACTATACTCGTAGGGCGTCTGCCATTTACGTGGGGCCAGACCAAACCAGCCCGCTATTCGGCAGAAACGCCAATACGCTCTGGCCGCAAATGGACTATTCGCATAGAGCTTGCTCCACCACTGTCGCACCAGTACAAAGATGAGGAAGCCCAGGACGAGCAGCAAGACAATTATCGAGAGCACCATCCACACGACCATGTTACCGCTCTCTTGCTCCTTATTGGTCGAAAGCGCGTTTTTCGGATTTTGCTGCCGCGTATTGGCGGGTGTTGGCACTTTGCTCGCAGGCGTAGGAGTAACTGATGGCCGCGCCGGTGGCGTCACCACCGGTGTGGGTGTGGGAGGCGGAAGCGTCGCTTTATTTGGAGCCGCACCGGGCGAGAAAGATGGCGTTGGATCAAAGCTCAGCCAACCATAGCCGGGAAAGTACGCCTGCACCCAGCTATGTGCATCCGTCCCCTCCACAACCCACTCGTTTGTCTTAGGATCAAGATGCCCCTGGCTAAAACCGTTGACGATACGCGTTGGAATCCCCAACTGGCGCGCCATGATCGCCATCGCCGTTGCATAATGTGTACAATAGCCACTGCGATTTTGCAGTAACCAGGTTATAGGATCTGTATTTGCAGGAACCGCTGGATTATCAAGCTTGTATGTAAAGACGTTTGGATCACTTAAATGCTTTTCCAGAGACTTTAAAGCGCTGTACGCATCATTCGTATCGCGCGTCCAATCGAGCACGCGCTGACCCACCTGTGGCGAAAGATTGCCTGGCACCTGCAGGTATTCTTGCGGAATAGTAGGGTAGTTTCCATCAGTACGCCATGTGTTCTTCCCTTCCAGTGAGATCGGGAAAAGTGACACGAGAGCGCTATTGATAGTAGGTGCAACAAAAGAGACTGTGTACGTCTGGTCCTTCAAACGATTCTGCTGCGTCCACGCACTCACCGTTCCATCATTATAGAGAGTCGTTGAAACGGAAAACGTTCTTGGTTGCGCCGGCGCAAAGATATACGCTTTGGTTCCATCGGGCGGTTGTTTTATTGTCACCTGCACTTTTTGTGCATCAAGATCGGCTACATCGAAATCTAAAGGCAACAGGTCGTTCGGTCCATAACTATGCGAAGCGTTGCCGTTGCTACTATTTGTCCATGTCCGTCCATCAAAATGATTGTAGGTAAAACCCTCAAGATAATGCGGATCATTCACGCCGTCTACATTTTTATATGTAATCACATCTCCAACAGGTAAGCGCACACTATTGGTGATTGTGAGCTGATCTCCGAAAAAGTTGGTCGCAGGCTGATTCAGATTGGTCAACGAGCTTAGGTCTTGCAAAGAGAAGTGACCACTAAGTAGATTCGTCCAGGCGTTGTCCAGCCGATCCCAAAACGTTTTGCCGCTTTCTGGTTGCTCTAATACAGGCAGGATTATACTTCCCAGCATCGCAACTACTGCGATTATGCAAGCAATCTGCATACAGCGGCGCAAAATTCCATGCGTCCATTCGCGGTCCGTATGTAGCCCCTCGCGCGTCCATTGCGCAATCTGTGCAGTCAAGTGCATACGTGCAACCAGCAGAATTAATGCCGCAACCATAGTCACCACAAGATAGCTCTCATCCTGATTCACATAGTTAAGATTGACCAGCATAATCGCGGCATAGACCAGGATCACAAGCCAGGGAAGGTGAGCACGGTAGACAAGCCAGCTCCCAAAATAGCCAAGAAAGAAACACAAAAATGTCAGGTAAAAGAAGAAAATGACTTCGCTTGCCAGCAGGCCCATGCCGACAAGCTCCCCAGTGAATGCTGAGCGTAGATAGAGCAAAACCGTTAGCCAGGAGATATGGAACGCGACGACACTCGTCAACCAGATTGCGAACCAATGACCAAGCAGACACGCGGCTAGATGTAAAATCGACTGTGGAAAACGCGGAATTTTCGAGATACCAAAACCGACAAGCAGACCTACTCCTGGTGCATAGAGGAGCAATGGAGCTTGCCCAACCCATTTTGCGTCAATAATTGCAAACACGACGCAGTAGAGCGCTATAGCCAGGAAGAGCAGGGGCAGCCAGCCCTCGAATGGAACTGGAAGGAGATGTTGACCTGACTCCGAGGCAGCCGCAGCAGAGCCTGATCGAGGCGGGTAGGGACGGGGTGGAGGAAACGGCTGCTGTCCTCCCGTGACAGCTATATTCTGGAAAAAACCTGGTGACATGTGATGTGTATGCTGTGGGTGATGTGGTGATTGTACATTAACACTTGAAGATTGGTTGCCATTTATGACACGCGACGACCGCATCGAAAACTCCTCTAGAACAGCGCTCCGCACAGTAACAACGTCTGTATGTTTCCCGCTACTCCCTCGCAGCTCCCCCACAACACTTTCCTCATTTGCTCTACCATTTCAAAAGTATACGCTTTATAAGAGCAAAATTGCAGTGATCTGGCTCACAACTGGTACTAAATGCTACAGAAAACTGCATACGTCTCCACTTTCTTCTCAGCACAGAGCAAAAGCCTTCTTTCCTTCCACTATTATAGTACATCTAGACACGTGCCTTCTTGCCAAAGAAGATTAGTAGTAGAGTTGGTGCAAGCACAAGGCAACATGCACCAAAAAGAAAGGAAGTGCCCAGGCTAACATTCTTTTGTAACCAGCCTGCTATTGTCGGTCCTACACTGAAGCCGACACTCCAGGTAACAGAGTAGAAACCAGAAAGAGTAGCACGTAGCCGTGGTGGTGCCTGTTCCATTGTAAAAGCGGCATATACCGGCTCTATCAACGTGCGTAAGAACGAGCGTGTATATTCGCCCACAATTGCCAGTGGGAGGAGAGGAGCCAGGCCTGTTAAAATCATCAAAGGCGCACTTACATACTGTACTATTGTAATAATACGTATCTTGCTCCAACGTTTTACAAAAAATGGAGCTAGCAACGCAAAAATACCACCCAGAAAGCCGGATAGGGTGAAGATAACACCTAGAACTCCCGGCAGAAGGTGAAAGCGCAAAACAAAATAGACCTGGATGAGCGCCACAACCGCCCCTTCACCCATCGTAAATACAAGATCCGGCAGTAATAATTGACCAAAGAGGAGCACTGTTGATCTCTTCTGTACCTTAGTAGGAACTACTTCTCTTTCACTTATCGCCTCGTTACTGCCAGCAACCACAGCATCCCGCGGAACATTCTGCTCATCCTTACGATCCTGCGCATTTTTTTGTCGCACACGCGACTCGCGCAACAGCCAGAGCGGTATGCCAAAAACAAAGGTAAAAGAGGCCGCCACAAAAACGCCCCAGCGGAGCGGTACTGTCCCATTCGATGGTGTATGCATCAGCATTCCGACCAGTTCTGGCACTGCCCCTCCCAGTAAGTTACCTAGAGAACCCACACCGAGCAAGAGAAAACTATTCAGTGCTAAAACAGCAACACGCTGCTTCTCGCTTGTACTCTCAATCAGTAAGGGCAAATTCGTGACCCAGTATGCTGCCGAAACCAACCCCTGTATAAAGCTACATATTAGAAGAAATGGCGCTGCTGTCATTAACGCTGTCAATGCTAGAAATCCTGGTGAAAGCAGAGCGGTCATAAGCAAGACCGGCTTTCGCCCCCAGCGATCCGCCAATATCCCTGTTGGAATAGCACTTAACAACGAGCCAATAGCAGGAAATGCACTAAATAACCCTATAAAGTCCTGCTGATAGCCCAGGCTATGCACATAATAGTTCAGCGTCAGATTCGCAATGCTTAACTGACAGCCTTTACCCAGCGTAAAAAAAAGCAAGAGATAGACATTTTTAGGAAGCCGCCATCGCGAGAGGGAGAGGGGATTACCTTGTGTCATTTTCCAGCCTTGCATCGTTCTGCGCTTCTCACCCGTGTTAGAAAACAAAGGAGAAACCCGGCGCTCTACCAACATATAGCTATACGCTCACACGTCCATATACTCATAGCCTATCATACGACTTACTGATGGACAACTGTTCTTCCGAACAGAGCAACTCGGGCCAATAGTAGGTAGGCAGTGAATTTCCTTTAACTTCCTGGCCTGATGTGCTACCGATCCTTAAAAAGAACTGAGAAGGAATAACTCGTTCAGCAAGGGAGTTATGCATCATTTGTTAAATAGCTTAGAGAGACATTAGTTTAAGTTTAACTTCTTCTGAGACTGTTGCTAAAGACTTGAAATATAGAAAATCTCATGTTAATATACAATCAACAAATGCGAGTGCTTACAATCTAAAAGCAACAACTGGTACTTTTCGTGTTTTAGCATTTGTGAGGTCTTGTTAGTAATACTTTCAACGGAGCAAAGGAGATACCTAAGATGACAACACTTGCAACATTGGTTTTTGGAGTATTTGAACCCCGCGGTTGGATCTCGTGGATTATTATTGGTCTGATTGCTGGATTCATTGCTAGCCAGATTATGAAGGGCGGCGGTTTCGGCATTCTTGGTGATATTATCGTTGGTCTGGTCGGTGCGTTTATCGGTGGCCTTCTGGTCTCATTGCTCGTTCCAGATGCAAATCTTGGCTTCTGGACAAGCCTGATTGTTTCAGTCATTGGAGCCTGTATTCTTATAGCAATCGTACGTGCAGTTGCCCCTGGACGAATGCGTGGCGGTCGCTTATAAGCGTGTGAAACACACGATGTTTTCTGAGGGCTTGGATCACTTCTGTCCTTCCTTCGTCAAGACGTTCGTTTCGTGATAACACTTTTTCCTATACTTTTTAAGAAGCGCGGGAACCATTGATAACCTAATGGTTCCCGCGCTTCTTGTTGCTCTGCTTCAGATTTTCACTGGGAGAAAACAGTGCCAATTTTCCTCTCTATAGTTTATGTCTAAAGGTAGCGTCATTTGTAATTCTCCTGTTCACTACGTCTATATAGTTATTGTAGATAGCATTACTCCTATAGATATGGAAAGGGTTCTTTTGTATGGTCTTTCTCGCACAAATTTCGCTTAAGGACATACTCCAACCGGGTGATCTCGTCGCCTGGATTCTTGTCGGCTTGATCGCTGGATCTATCGCTGGTTCACTGGTGCGCGGACGAGGTTTTGGTTGTCTGGGGAATATTGTCGTCGGGCTGCTCGGCTCCATCGTTGGGGGTATTATCGCGCATTTCCTCGAACTAGGTCAGCTTCATTTCTGTGGAACTATTGTTGTCTCGATTGTCGGGGCTGCTATTCTAATCTTCCTCTGGCAACTTCTGACGGGAAGCAGAGCATAAGATCATATACGATGAGGACAGAGAAATAAATTGCTCTGTTCTCTTTTTATTCTTTGGGGAGAGTTGCGTTACATTCTGCTACACACTACAAACACACCTATGTACTTTTAAAGGAAGAATAGCTCTTTCTCGGTTGTGGATAATTCTGGAGGCGCAGCACAGCCTACAATTGCGCAGTACATCTCATCCAACTCACTTGCACATAATGGACATTTCTGCACATGCTCACTTACTACAACCCGTTCACCTGCCTCCAGCACCAGGGAAAAGTAACGAGCGAGCTGTGTAACACTGGGACATTGACTGCGATAGAGGTTGCCTACCAGCGACGCGTTTACACCCTTCAACATAGCAAGTCGTTGCTGACAACTTTCACACAACTCGATATGCTCCTTTATCTCGGTGGGTAAAGGCCCTTCATCAAACACGTATTGCAGCAAATCTTCATCATTTAGAGATGTCGTATATAAACAATCCATTATTTGTAAGCCCCAGGTTCTATTTCTTTGTGCCCACTTCAAACTCTTCCAGGATAACTTCAATAGAGAGTATCGTTATCAGAATATAAACGTTACAGAAGATGCTTTTCTCATGCCTGTACAGTTCCGTACACAAGACTTTTCTTCTCACTCATCCAAAAGCCCAATAGATTTTATGATCCCATTGAGCTATTCATACTGCTGGTATTATCAAGCTATATCCCCTAAACGCCAGCGAATTTTATCCACGTTACGCTGAATACGCTCCATAATGTTTCGTTTGAGGCGGTAAATCTCCTCTTCATTTGCGAATTCGCCGGGACAGTAGCGAATAATTTCACGTGGCTTCAAGTTACAGTGAAAGTGCAGATATGCTACGCGCTGCTCTCGCTCAGTAGGCAACAGATTCTTGATTACTTCCCACAACTCACCCTCATGATAGTGATCCTCGACTTGCGGCTCGTCTGGATGCCCTTGCTCAGGAATTGCCTCGACGTTTGCCCGTGCATAGGCACGAAGAGAATCCATGACTGCACTATGCAAACACAGTTTTAAATAGCGCAACGCACTCGCCAGGCTGGTGAAGACAAGCGCCTCCTCGCTCACAGCCTGCCAGAAACGCCGAAAAGTGTCATCGACGTAATCTTGCTCGCTCTGATGTCGCAGTGCATCCTCGCGATGCGTATTACGTGCTAGCCACATCCGTATATTATCAGTAAATAAACTCTGTAGGGTTGCCCATGCATCAGCATTGTGTAGAATAACAGCACGTCGAAAGATCTCCAGACAATAACCATCATCGCTTGGTTCATTACGACGATAATTATTCATCTCACGCATACTATACTCGACAAGAGTCTTCAAACTCATATCATATAACAGTTGATTCATGTGGCTCATGCGTATTCCCATAACTCTTACCTGCTCCCCCTCCAGCTCTGGCTGAAGCATAGTTACTCTTTTCTCTCTAGTATTAGACACTTTATATTAGTTTTTATCAAATGAAATTATAACTATACACAAATAACTCTTAGATGTGGGTAAGAACAATTCATTCTTCTCTGCCTTGAAAAGAGTATGACTGCATTCATGCTCTAAAGAATCTCTTTTTCCACTAAAGAATATACTTATGGAGGACAGAGGGTGGATCTCAAAATAGGTCACAGAAGATAGCTATAAGTATGGGATATGCAATGCCCTCATTAAGAGGTAATACCCGTTCAATGTCTACTCTTCTGAGCAATCCTCACCCCTGTTCTAGAATAAGCACATCATCTTACTGTACAGACAGTATTTCTCTTCTCTCCTTCAAACTATTGTGTCCTCTCCCTTCCAGCTCATAGTACACGTACTTCTTCCTTCAAACAATGCTCTATACAACTAGCAACGTGTGAACTAGTACACATTCACTTCTCTGCCTCTTCTTACTCATTGCCTTCCCCATCCGAATACAGCCAATACGTGATATAGTGGAACAATTGGGTAGGTTACTATCTTCGCTAGAATACAACCAAACGTTTTTCTTGAAAAGCACTTTGGAGCAGGCCATGTCACTACACCGACAGGGGTTGGTAAAAAAACAGCGTTTAACCGAGCAAGAACTCCTGCATATACAGGCACTTACTAGAAGAAGTGAGGATGCAGAAGGTATCCATTTGCGTCTGGATTGGAGCATGCTTAAAAATCGTTCAACTCTGATTCCGCTTGATTTTCTGTTCTATCAGGATGATACCCTTGTTGGCTACCTGGCTCTGGATAATCATGGTGACGAGGTGAACGAGCTTACGGGAACGATTCATCCCTCTTATCGTCGCCAGGGCATTTTCACAAAACTTCTACAGGCTGCAACCGCTGAAAGTCGGCAGGTCGGTGCCAGACGATTGGTCCTGGTCTCTGACAAGGCTTCTCCATCCGCCCAGGCATTTATTCACGTCATTAGAGCCAGTTACGATATATCAGAACATGAAATGATACTGACACACTTTCAACCACGACAGGCGTTCGATGATCGTCTATCTGTACGACAAGCAACCATGCGCGATGTAGAGGCGATTGCACTGGTGCAAGCCGAAAGTTTCCAACAGCCTCTTGAGAGGACACGGAGGCGTGCGGACTACTGGCTCCAGCAACCCACCTGTCAGCTCTATCTGGCAACGTTCGGCGAGGAGTCCGTGAACTGTGGCGAGCCTGTCGCGTCTCTTCGTGTGATGCACAACGAATATGAGCCAGGCCGCTATGCCTCTGGCATCTATGGATTCGGCGTTCGTCCCGCTTATCAACGACGGGGCTATGGACGGCAACTACTGGAAGAGGTCATCCTTATGCTGCAAAAGCAGTCTACGCACGCTATTATACTCGACGTTGATACGGACAATACTCACGCTTTTGCTCTTTATTCCTCCTGCGGCTTCGAGACTCGCGCTACATATGATTACTATTACATTGATATTGCACAATAAAGTGCTCCTTTCCCCTCTCACTTTTGGAAAATCAATCTCCACAGGAGAGTAACACTTGCACACTATGCTATCCTGGAAAAAGATTTGTCTATTTTTCATGAAAGGCTATTCTCATCGTCATGCATTGGCTAGAACTAACTGTCAAGGTCCATCCCGAAGCTGTCGAATCGGTTAGCGAACTGCTCGGACGCTACTCACGCGATGGCGTGGTCATCGAGGAACCGTTCCAACTCTCAGAGGATGGGCAGGAGTACACCATTCTCCACGGCGAACCCGTTACTGTCCACGCCTATCTTCCCATCGACGGACAACAAGAGGAGAAGCAACAACAGATCGAGCAGGGACTCTGGCACCTCTCCAGCCTGGGCGAGCACTTCGTAGGCAAGGTGCATACGCAAATCGTGAATGAAGAGGACTGGGCCAACGCGTGGAAAGACTACTATCACGTCACCTCTATCGGTCAGCGCCTCGTCATCCGTCCCTCCTGGCGCGAGTATACCCCGAAGGAGCATGAGGTGATGCTCACGCTCGATCCCGGCATGGCCTTCGGCACGGGTATTCATCCAACAACGCGTATGTGTCTTGAGCGCGTTGAACAGCTTACAAAACCTGGTATGCGTGTGTTCGATGTAGGCACGGGTTCCGGCATACTGGCCCTTGCCGCCGCGAAATTAGGTGCCAGCAGCGTCTACGCTATCGATAACAGCACGGTGGCAGCCGAGAGCGCTAGTGCGAACGTAGCCCTCAACAATCTTTCTGACCATGTCCAGGTAGTCCTGGGCGTGCTTGACGAGACAGAGGCAAGCAAAAGGGCCGGTCAGTATGATCTGGTTCTGGCAAACATCATTGCCCATATCATTGGCTCGATTGCACCACAACTCGCACAAGTGCTCGCTCCACATGGCTTGCTCGTCGTCAGTGGCATTATCGAGGCGCGTCGGCAGGATGCGGAGGGACCATTGCTCGAACAAGGGCTGGAGTTAGTGGAAGAGATGCATATCGACGACTGGCTGGCCCTCACCTATCGAAAGCGAGGGTAATCCCATGCACCGTTTTTTCATCAGCGAGACGGGAGAGCGCATTCTTCAGCCTGGCATGAGCTTCTCCCTCCCGGACAAGCTGGCTCACCAGGTGCGCGATGTCCTTCATCTGGCAGTAGGTGAGCGGTTGCTCCTGCTTGATAATAGCGGTGACGAGCTGACCAGTACAGTAACACAGAGCAGTAAAGCTGGTGTTCAGGTGCACATAGTCGAGCGCAACGCTGGTAAAGGCGAGTCGCCAGTTCAGATCACGCTGTGCCAGGGGATGCTCAAGTCTGCCCGCTTTGAATTGATTCTGGAGAAAGGAACCGAACTCGGCGTCTCCACCTTCGCACCAGTTCTCTGTCAGCGCTCTCTCAGTGGGTTAGAGAATGCTGGTCCCGCGAAAATTCAGCGCTGGCAACATATCATCCAAGAGGCCGCAGAACAATGTGATCGCGCTCGCCTACCCAAACTTCTGCCCATTCGTCCACTCCAGCAGGCTCTTGAAGCTATTCCGGCAGATGCATTTGTGCTGATGCCCTGGGAAGAAGCTTCTGGCGACACCTTGCGAGCAGCTCTCCAGAAACTTCCACGTACTGTCTCGTCTCCGCTCACTGTCTTTCTCTTCATCGGACCTGAGGGAGGACTGGAGCGTACCGAAGTCGAACTTGCACAAAAGTACAACGCTCAGATTGTCACGCTCGGTCCACGTATTCTACGCGCCGAGACCGCAGCCCTTGCCACTGTCGCAAATGTGATGTACCAGCTTGAGGAACAGCTTTAATGACATTATCCTTTTGTCCTCTTTCCCTTTGCAAGTCTCTCGATATATGGTATGGTAGAAATCGACTATTTTTCCGCTAACATAGCAATAATTTTCTACCCGGAGGCTTCTATGGACACATTGCGATCTGCGACCAAAGGTGGTCAAGAACGAGGTCGCTCCCTCCTCCTATCAGGTTATGCGCGTTACGTCTTCTGGATTTTGCTAGCTATCAGTTTCTTAAACTACCTGGATCGCTATGTGTTAACTGGCGCGGCGCAAACTGTTGCCGACGATTTGCACTTCGACCTGGTTGACTTCGGCGCTATCACTTCAGCATTTATCATTGTCTATACGCTTGGC
Organism: Ktedonobacteraceae bacterium; assembly: GCA_034431765.1. GTDB lineage: Bacteria > Chloroflexota > Ktedonobacteria > Ktedonobacterales > Ktedonobacteraceae > DASYAN01. The sequence goes on from DAOUDD010000170.1 coordinate 21,552, forward strand.
ACTGTCCCTCTTGGCCTTCTAGCGGATCGCATTCAGCGTAAAGGCGTTGTCGCCGCTTGCGTTGCTATCTGGAGCGTTGCCACGGCTCTAACTGCACTCGCCACAAACTATGCCTCCCTCTTCCTCTCGCGTATGGTGCTGGGAATCGGTGAAGCGGGCTATTTTCCGGCTGGAACCGCGCTACTTAGTGATTATACGAGCCGTGCAAAACGTTCACGAGTTATGAGCATGTGGAGCATCGGACAATTTGTTGGAATTCTGGGCGGCTACGCGATTGGTGGCATAGTTACGAAAGGCAACTGGCGTCTCGCCTTTCTCTTTACTGGTATTCCTGGCCTCGCCCTTGCTCTACTCGCATGGCGGCTACGTGAGCCAAGGCGCAATCAGGCAGATGAGGAAGAGGATGTCCAGAAGATAACGCTGGACGGCATCGTTCAGCAGGAATTTCCACCGGCCATTGGCCCTACGCTGGGCACATCTTCCACACCAATAGTTACACCTACTCGCACTCAGCAAAGAAACATTTTCACGGAGAGTATATCAGCACTTGTACAAAGTATGTCCTTATTGCGCATCAAAACACTCTGCATCTTAATTGCTATGCAAATCTTTGCCTTCTTTGTTCTCGGTGTCAGTACTACTTTTCTACCAATATATATGCAACAAGTCGATACCTATGGGATGTCATCTAGTAGCGCAGGCATTTATGCCGGAGGGGTTATCGTCCTATCTGGCATCGCCGGTACCATGATCGGCGGGTATATGGCAGATTGGCTCGGTCGGCGGCACAATGGTTCTCGTGTGCTGGTATGTGGCATTGGCTTTCTGCTCTGCGCCCCCTGCTTTGCCTGTGCGATTCTTCTGCACAATCGCATTCTCTTCACCATCTTCTTTGCGCTGACCGCAATCCTTATCACAGTCTATACCGGACCGAGCACGGCGGCGACTCAAGACGTTGTACCGGCACGTTTCCGCTCGTCGGCAGTCGCGATCTCCCTGCTCATTGCCCACCTGCTTGGGGATGCCTTCGCTCCCTTGCTGGTTGGTGTACTTGCCACCGCCTTTGATCCAACACACGGACAACACATCCACATAAAGATGGCAGGTCTGGAACTGGGCCAGGCTTTATTGATCACCTGCACACCGGCTCTGCTCATTGCTGGCTTGATCGGCATTTTCGGTGCACGCTTCATGAGCGCTGATGTCGCTGACGCAATAAAAGCTGATCAACAGGATAGACTTACTGCTGTGTAACAATGTGCAAGAGACTTCCTACCCTCATCATACACAGAGCAATGGACATCCATTGCCCTGTCACTGTATCATGGTAGCAAAAGTTCAAGATAGAGAAAGCATAGCTCTCCCGAAAGAGTATTTTTAGTTAGAAAGAACTGCTATCATGATTCATTTTTACCAACTGGCAGACCTGACATCTGAGCAACGTGCGCGCCTGCTCCGTCGTGCAGAGGTTGCGATCGACGATCTGCTCGACTATGTGCGCCCGATAGTTCGCGCGGTACGCGAGCGAGGCGACCAGGCGCTGATCGAGTTTATGGAGCGCTTTGACTCTGTGCGCCTGACGCCTGATCGTCTTCGTGTAAGTGTGGCAGAGATTGAGCAAGCGCACAGCAAGCTCGATCCAGAGGTACACCGTGCGATTGAGAACGCAATCCAGAACGTGCGCACGTTTCATCAGCGCCAGATGCCCCATGAGCAGTGGTTTACACAGATTGCTCCAGGAGTTATGGCTGGTGAAAAAGTCACGCCGATTAGCAGCGTTGGATTATATGTGCCACGCGGCAAGGGAGCCTTTCCCTCAGTCATGTACATGCTCGCCACACCAGCTCGTATTGCAGGTGTTCCACGCATCGTGATCTGCACACCTCCAGCACCTGACGGATCAGTTGATCCCGCTTCTCTTGTAGCCGCTGATCTGTGCGGTGTTGCGGAGATCTATCGTATCGGTGGTGCTCAAGCGATTGCAGCGCTTGCATATGGAACGGCTAGCATTCCTCGTGTCCACAAGATTACTGGTCCTGGCAATCCCTATGTCTCTGCCGCCAAGCGCCTGCTCTACGGTACTGTCGATGTCGGTCTACCCGCTGGCCCAAGCGAGTCTATCCTGCTCGCAGACGAAACGGCCTCGGCTGAACTGGTTGCGCGCGACCTGCTGATCGAAGCAGAGCATGGACCGGACTCCTCAAGCCTGCTTGTGACACATAGCCGGAAACTTATCAATGAAGTGCAGGCATTGCTCCCCGGTAAGATTGCCGCTCTGCCCGAACCTCGTCAGTCCTTCTGCCGCAGTGGTTTTGAGAGTGACAAAGGTACCGGCGGGCTTGTTCTGACAGGGACCTTACGCGATTCCATCGATTTTGTCAACGAATATGCGCCTGAGCATCTTGAGGTGCATGTACGTGAACCATTTGCACTCTTGCCTGAGTTGAAGAACGTTGGAGAAATTCTGCTTGGTTCGCACACTCCTACATCCATCGGCAATTATAGCCTGGGCACAAATGCTATTTTGCCCACCGGTGGCTTTGCCCACACCTTCTCCTGTACCTCGGTCTTCGACTTTCTCAAACGTACTGGTATGGGCTATCTGACCGAAGAGGGCTACCATGCGCTTGCGCAAACGACGCAGCGACTGGCAGAGTTCGAGGGCTTTTCTGCACACGCTCAGGCCGTTATCGCTCGCCCATCTGCCTCTTCGACTGACGAGACCATGGAAAAGCCGGAAAATTGAGCAGTACGCACGAAAGGAAAGATGTGTTATAATGCCCCCAATAAAAGCCTCTTTCTAGAGTAAAGCATATATTAAAGCGGTGTACAAGATATGGCAAGTAACTATTCATCTGATCCAAAGAATGTATCACCTATAGGAAATTCTGCTCCGCCCCATAGTGAACAAGGTGGTTCAAGAGCAGACCTCCCACTCACACCTGCCTCTGCGAGTGGAAATGCAGCCATACCTCCTGCTACTGTTTCCTCCAATAGCGGAGGCTCCGCTGGCAATCTGGCATCAGGTGGACCACGCCGCCTGCCTGCTGGAACCCTCCTTTCTGCCGGGCGCTATCAGATAGAGCAACTTGTTGCTTCTGGTGGTATGGGCGCGGTCTATCGCGCAATCGATATGCGCTTCAAGCGCCCATGTGCGGTCAAAGAGATGCTTGACGATTTTCAGAATGAGACCGAACGGACGCAGGCACTGGAATGGTTTGCGCGTGAGGCGACAATGTTACTTGACCTCAATCATCCGTGCATTCCTCGTGTACGCGACTTCTTCGCGGAAGATGAGCGCAACTACCTTGTTATGGACTTTATCGCTGGTCGAACACTCGCCGAAATCCTTGAACAAGATGGCAACGTCATTGGCGTCAACGGAGCACGTGGCGTCAGTGAGGCACGTGCACGAGGTTGGGCTAGGCAGATCTGCGGCGTACTCTCTTATCTCCATCGCCAAACACCGCCTGTGATCTTCCGTGACCTGAAGCCTTCAAATATTATGGTCACGGCTAATGATGATCTTAAATTGATTGATTTCGGTATTGCACGCCCATTTCAATCACAGCGCCAATCAACCGTGATTATGACGCTTGGTTATGCTCCACCAGAACAACTTCATGGCATGCCTGAGCCAAGAAGTGATATCTATGCACTTGGGGCAACAATGCATCGCCTGCTTACACATCATGATGCTGTGAATAATAAGCCCAATATCTTCGCATTCCCGCCTATACGTACGCTGCGCCCGGATGTCTCGCCGGCCTTTGACCAGGTGCTGATGCGTGCACTTGTTCCTAATCTTGAGCAACGCTGGCCTAATGCAGATGAGATGGAACGCGCTCTGATCAATCTTCCACCCATTACCGTAGTACCACCTGTAGGAACACCACTTCAGACAAACGCGCAGGGACAACAGCCGGCCTCGTCCCCACACGTCTCTGGGCCAGCACTTACGCCGCAGTTTCCTCTACAGGTCAGTCATAGCACAACTGGCCCGGCTGGTGGCTACATTTCGGGTGCGCTAAACCATCTTGCGGCAAATCCACCACGCTTGAATGCTGCGTATGATGCGATTATGGCAGCGAATAGTCTTGAGCCGAATAATTCACTCGTGCACAAAATTTTTGGACAAATCTTTGCTCGACGTGTCCCTGCTGATGTCGATAACGCAATGAAGGCATACAATCGTTCTCTTTCACTCTATTATGATGATGCTGAGACACATAAGCTGGTTGGCGATGTGCTTCATTTTCTACGGCCAAATTATGTTCAAGCAATTACTGCCTATACTCAGTCTCTCCGTCTTCAATCCAGCGATTTTGAAGCTCGTGAACGACTGGCACAATGCTTTGAAAAAACAGGTCAGCTAGAGCAGGCACTACGCGAATATCAGGAAGCTTTACGTCAGGCGACAATCGCGCAACAACCACGCCTCGTCTTGCTGCGCCTGCACTTTGCTATCGGGCAGACGGCACGACAAATTAACCAGTTAGCGGTTGCGGAACATGCATTTGTCCAGGTACTCATCCTGAATCCCTCAGATAACCAGACGCGTTTCCTGCTAAGTCAGGTCTATGAGCAAGAGGGGAAACTGGCTGAAGCGTTTCGCGAGTGCGGCTATGTCTTAGGACCGTTGGGCAATAATCCCAGCGTTCATCAAATGTATAATCGTTTGAAACTTCGCTTAGGACGATAAGAGGCTATCTGCTATGCACTGTCTATCTGACATGAAGGGAATGTTTTCATGAGTACGCACAGTCTCACACAATCGAGACATTTGAGCAAGCGCTCTAACGCACGATCCGTTCTATCTGGGATCGGTGGAGTACTGCTCGCTCTTCAACTCTGGCTCATGCTCTCCTCTACCGCCCTTGCCGCTCTGCGCCCAGCATTGCATACAGCAGCCACACCACTACCATTTGAGGAAGCGCTCGCGCGCGTTTCTGTCGTTCGCCTGGTCGCGACCTATACAACGACAATACAGAGCACGCTGGCTAGCCCTGATGCTCCTGTTGCCACAGAGGCCAATAATTCAGGCCCAGCGGCAAGTAGTCCGAGTACGATTCTCTGTACAGGGTTGGGCGTGCTTGTCGCCAACTCACCTGCACAAAACACACAGGGAATTCATAATTGGGTTCTTACCGATGGGAGTCTGGTCGATACCTCACAACATCTACCAACCTGTGCTTCCACACAGACCACTGCCAGCGTTGATCCAAATAGTATGTTACAACTCAAAACTATCGCTATCTATTATAACTTAAGCTATAACAATACATCGTTTGTCTACACCTGGAATCCTTCTGACTCTTCGGTAACCTGTCAGTCGCCTACACTGTGTTCCAGTGGCCTTGTTCTTGTTCCACTTCCCAATGCAGGAGAACCTTTTATTGACTTCGCAAGCGGCGCACCGACGTCGCTCAATACGCGTGGAATTACATTAACGCTCCCCTCAGTTTTAGCCAATGCTTCGCCTCCTCCACCTATGCCAGCCAGTGTTGTGCCGCCTTCAGCATCAGCAGAACAGGCAGAACACACCTTCAATATGCAAGCAAAGGCATTGCTTACTCCACATCTCGTTCCTTCATCAAGCTCATCTCTTGAGCCGGGAACGCCATTTATAAATACAGCAGGGCAATTAGCTGGTATTCATATCAATGCTGTGAATAATCTTATTCCGGCCAGTGCTATTCAATCCTTTATAACGCAACAGTTGACTAGCTCAAACACAAGTACT
>DAOUDD010000171.1:0-6056 GCA_034431765.1 Ktedonobacteraceae bacterium
AGAGACACGCTGGTCAGCGAAGAGCGTACACTATTCTCTTTATCCAAAAGCAACGATAAAGAATAATGTAGTTTGTGAAACTGTAGTGAAGGATAAACTGAATGCAACCGAAATCTTTTCCTAGGAAAACGCAGCTCTTCCTGCTCTCTATCTTGCTCTGTCTGAGCGCTTGTGGTAGTGCATCTGCAACGGTTTCACAGACAGCCTCCTCAAACCATTCTGGCCCATCACTAACGCAAAAGATCGATGCATTTCTGACGAAGGAGGTGCAGGCCCGCCGCTTCAGCGGGGTAGTGCTCGTAATGGATCGCAAGCAGCAGCTCTTGCGCAAAGCCTATGGTATGGAGAATATGGCGCGTAATATTCCTGCCTCTCTCCAGACAAAGTTCGGCATCGGTTCACTCACCAAAGCCTTCACTGCAATGCTTGTCCTGCAATTGCAGGAACAGGGCAAGCTCTCTGTTCAGGATAAGCTCTGCAAATATATCGATCCCTGCCCTCAAGCATGGCAGGCTATCACTTTGCAACATCTGCTCACCCATACTTCAGGTATTCCTGAAGAGCCTGCGACAGAAAAGCGTACACTGCCTTACCTGGAGACTGTCCCGCTCGACTTTCAACCTGGCACACACTTCAACTACAGCAACTCCGGCTATATCGTTCTGGGCGTTGCGATTGAGAAAGCGTCAGGAGAGAGCTATCCTTCCCTGTTGCAGAAGCAGATCTTCAACCCTCTCCATCTGACGCAAAGTGGCTACAACTACACGAACATGAGTCTTCCGCATATCGCGACAGGCTACCAGACCTGGGGTGTACCTGCAACCTACACAAATATCGACTACCACTTTTCATCTGGTGCCATCTACTCAACCCTCGACGATATGTATCGCTGGGACCAGGCTTTATTTAGTGGCAAGCAGTCGCTCGTCTCCGCGCAGAGTTTGCAAGCGATGCTGAGTCCACAATTTGTGTTTTGCATCGGAAAACCAAGCTGCACCACGAAAGTTCCAGATGTGACTCAGGATAGCTATGGCTATGGCTGGTTCATTGGCACACGTTATGGGCGTCACCTCATCTACCACCCTGGTGACACGAACGGTTTCGCAGCCTACCACGCCTTCTATCCTGACAACGGGGTAATGATCATCGTGCTCACAAATCTCGTCGCAGCCTCACTTGTGCGTACACAGATTGACAAGATTGTGCTTGGAACAGCATAAATACTCCTATTCGATCTGCAGGGAAGCATTTCACCCTTTCGTGCCCTCCTCTTCCCTCTCCCCTACGCCTTCTTCATTCCAGCAGACTCGCTCCGATAAACAATACGCAGGGCTTAAAATCTGCTCGCTTGCATAACTGCCACCTCTATGCGCTATAATAGAGGCAACCATAAATACAATTGACGTTGCATCCATGATGCAACGTCCTTCTGGTGTTGCAGGGCGTAAGGTAGATAACACAACCACCTCTGGCAATTCGTTGCTCATGAAATCAGGACCTGATAATGCTCTTTTGCAAAATATTGCGCTCACCCGACAGCAATTCATTGCCCGTCAAATAGGGACCCGATTCTATCGCGTCCGCTGCAATTCATTGCCCCAGCGCGATTGATCGCGACAGAGGCGATAGATACCAGTGGTAGCGACAAATCGAAACGCGCAATAATTTGTGAAACTCCATTATCGTGTCCATTGCCATCTCCCCCAACTCCAGCATCACGTGTTCAGCCGCATTATCGCATCCGCGCTCCCCATGCGTAACTGCGCTCAGAATATGCAAAACCTGTTGCGGGAGCCTCCCAAGGAGATTCTGTCCTATGACTTACGTGCCAAATACTGCACAAGAGCAGCAGGCGATGCTGGAGCGTCTTGGCCTTTCTGCTATAGAAGACCTGCTCGCACCCGTGCCCGAAGAAGTTCGTCTGCGCCGTCCACTCGACCTGCCCCCAGCGCTCTCCGAGCCAGATCTCAAACGCGTCCTGAGCAAGATGGCAGCGCAAAATAGCAATCTCGACACAACCGTCTCGTTTCTCGGAGCCGGCACCTACGATCACTTCATCCCTAGTGTGGTGCCCCATCTGCAGCGCCGCTCAGAGTTCGTGACCTCCTACACACCCTATCAGCCGGAGGTCAGTCAGGGCATGTTGCAGGCAATCTACGAGTTCCAGACCATGGTCTGCCAGATTACCGGCATGGATATTGCCAACGCCTCCCTCTATGATGGCTCAACCGCAATGGTCGAGGCTGTTCTCCTGGCGCTTGGTCCCGGTGGACGCGGCGAGGTCGTGATCTCAACCGGGGTCGATCCACAATACCGCCGTGTCCTGCACACCTACGCCTTCGCCCGTGGCTTCGAGATCAAAGAGGTTCCGGTACGCGACGGCGTGACCTCGCTCGCGGACCTCGATGCCGCAGTGACGGCAAACACCGCCGCTGTGATCGTGCAGCAACCTAACTTCTTCGGCTCAGTCGAGGATGTACACGCGCTCGAACCAATCGCCCACAAAGGCAAGGCGCTCTTCGTCTCCGTCATTACGGAACCTGCCTCCCTTGGCATTCTCGCTCCGCCCGCCTCCTACAACGCCGATCTCGCCGTTGGTGAACTGATGAGTCTGGGCAATTCGATGAGCTATGGCGCACCCGCGCTTGGCTTTATGGCCGCGAAAAGCAAGTTTATGCGTCTCCTCCCCGGTCGCCTGGTTGGTCAGACCGTCGAGGAGGGGGATAAGAAGCAAACAGGCTACGTGCTGACGTTGCAGACACGCGAGCAGCATATCCGCCGCGAGCGTGCCACCTCAAATATCTGCACTAATCAATCTCTGTTGGCAGTAGGAACGACAATCTATCTGGCCGCGCTTGGCAAGCAGGGCTTCCGCGAACTGGGCGAACTCTGTCTCCAGAAGGCGCACTATGCCTTCCGTCAGATTACCGCTATTCCCGGCTTCGAGCCAGCATTCCAGGCCCCCTTCTTCGATGAGTTTGTAATCAAGTCACCTGTTCCTCTAAGCAAGCTGCAAGCCCATTTCGCGCAGACCGGTATTCTCGGCGGCTACCCTCTCGCTCAGGATTACTCCGGTCTGGATAATTGCATGCTGTTCTGTGTCACAGAGACCCGTACAAAAGATGAGATTGATCTGCTCGTGAATGTTCTGCAGGAGGTGTAGCGATGAGTGTTGAATCGTTGATTTTTGAGAAGGGCGCGCCTGGTCGTCGTGCCGCTAGCATGCCCGCTATGGACGTGCCAACCGAGAGCGTGGAAAGTATGCTTCCCACCCACCTGCTCCGCACAGAACCGGCACCGCTGCCTGAGGTTAGCGAGATTGAGGTAGTGCGCCACTATACCCACCTGGCACAGCGCAACTTCGGCGTGGACACAGGCTTCTACCCGCTTGGCTCCTGTACGATGAAGTATAATCCTAAGCTCAATGAGGATATGGCAGCCCTTCCCGGCTTCGCTCACATCCATCCCTTGCAGCCCGACAGCACGATTCAGGGCGCAATCAGGCTCATGTATGAGCTAGAGCAGTATCTCGCCGAAATCTCAGGTATGACTCGCGTCACGCTGCAGCCCTCTGCCGGTGCACACGGTGAGCTTACTGGCCTGATGCTCATCAAAGCCTATCATCAGAGTCGCGGTGAATCCTCCCGCAAACTCGTGCTCATCCCGGATAACGCCCATGGCACCAATCCCGCTAGCTCTACCCTAGCCGACTACAAGGTCGTTGAGATTCAGACCGACCCACAGACCGGCGGCATTCGCATGGAGCATCTGGAGCAGGTCCTTGAAGTACATGGCTCTTCTGTCGCTGCGATCATGCTCACCAACCCAAACACGCTCGGCCTCTTCGATAGCAACATCGCGGAGATTGGTCGCCGTATTCACGCGGTCGGTGGACAGCTCTACTACGACGGTGCGAATGCCAATGCTGTGCTCGGCCTGACTCGTCCCGGCGACATGGGCTTCGACGTTGTGCACTTTAATGTACACAAAACCTGTAGCACTCCACACGGCGGTGGCGGCCCTGGAGCAGGTCCCATCGGTGTGAAAGCTCACCTCGTCCCCTTTCTCCCTGGTCCCCTTCCGGCCCAGAATGAGCAGGGACAATTCTACTGGGCCGATGCTGGTCCGCAATCAATCGGCAAAGTGCGTGCCAACCTGGGCAACTTCGGCGTCCTGGTCCGCGCCTATACCTACATCCGCTTCAACGGCCCCGACGGGCTGCGCCATATCTCGGAGAGCGCGATCCTCAACGCCAACTACCTCAAGCACGAGCTGGCCTCCGATTATGAGATCGCCTATCCCTTAACCTGTCAGCACGAGTTCGTGGCAACCGCTCAGAAGCAGAAAGAGGAGAACGGCGTCACCGCGACCGATATCGCCAAGCGCCTGCTTGACTTCGGCATGTACGCCCCCACCATCTACTTTCCTTTGATAGTGCACGAAGCAATGATGATCGAACCGACCGAGACCGAAACGCGCGAAACGCTCGATTCCTTTGTCAGCATCATGCACCAGATCGCCGAAGAAGCACGTACTGAACCTGAACTCGTCAAAACCGCGCCCCATACTACCGTTATCGGGCGTCTCGACCAGGCCCTTGCCGCCCGCAAACCCAACCTCCGTTGGACCCCCGAACAAGAAAAAACCCATTAAGTCAGCGTGACCGCGTCGGTCCCTCGACGCGGTCACCTTCCTCCCTCCTCGCCCTTCACCGCCTTCGTAAGAACTCAATCACACCCTCCCACTCATCATCCCCGCCATCACCAGCAATTCATTGCTCGTAAATAGGGAACGGATTCATCGCGTCCGCCGCGATTCATTGCGACATCCACGAACTAAAACGTATATCGTGGACTATCAATTATCGCATCAGCCACTTGCCAACCCTCGACAAACGCTCATTGCCGGGAGCGCTCCGGCGGCTCAAAACGACGATCTGCCGGAAACTGTTTGTTCAGCTCGACAATCAACGGGTCCAGACTCGTTCCTGTCCACTGCTCCAGCGGAAACTGCTGCCCACGTCGCACATGCTCAACTAATTGCCCAACCAGCAGCCGCGTCTTCTCTAACTCCTTCGTATCTCGCCTCAGCCCTTGCAGCCTCGCTAGCAGATTGTTAAACGCGTGCCCCACACGCCACAAAATATTCTCCTGCGAGAGTGGCACGCGCACAGAAAAGTCGCCTCGTGTAGTCACTGCATTGAGAGAAGACAACAGCTTCTCAATCCCCTCCTCCAACTGCTCCTTTAACTCTAATTCACGCTCCTGTTGTATTCGTGCATTCCGCTCCAGAGTAGTAAGCTCCTCCGCATTATCAGCTCGTGTAATTGCACGAATCAACGTTACCATTATTATCCATGTGATGACAGACACAAATATTTGTAAACTCAGCATCGGTGCCAAAACTTCTGAACCATCCCTTGCTAACGTATTCGCCATCTCAGGCGCAATATTTAACAGATGGAGAGAAATCAAGATAAAGGCACAATTAATCGCTCCAATAATTAATATCGTGAAAGGAGGAAAGAAAGCAACGACTACAAATCCTGTTTGAATAAGCAATGCATATAAAGGTAACTGTGCTGTCCCAAGATGCGGCCACGTAACGATATGTATGACCACTCCCATCTCAAAGCTGCATACCGCGAGAATACCTGCCAGGAAGAATAATCCCATGCGTTTAAGCACTATCGCAAGAAGAATAACACCGAAAACTGTTGCCAGGACCGTAAATTGCGGCCAATTCCCAATCGCAGCCAGGCTTCCTAGAACAGTATCGAGTAGTGCAATAGGTAAAATTAAGCTCGCAAGCTCTTCTCGCCAGGCCGGTTGCTTTGAGGAAGGGGATGTGGTTATCGAGCACCACGCGCGAAGAAACGGCGGTAAATGTTTCAGTGCAGGGAGAGACGCCTTTGCAGCCTGCATACGATTTTCTCCTTCTTCTCGAACATATGCTTACTTCCGTGCAATCCCAACGTTGTCCTTTTTAAACTAATCAGTATCACAAAAATTTACATATATAAATATTTCACTCAGGCACACATAACGTCAAGTGGG
>DAOUDD010000172.1:0-15542 GCA_034431765.1 Ktedonobacteraceae bacterium
GGTCGTTTATAACCTCATCAGAGGCGGTGCGTCAGCGGCGCATGACGTTTCAAATTCGGGATGACTCATATAGGGGAGTACCTCAGATATAAAATACTACACGTATTGCATATCCATGTAGCGTGCGCGCAGCAGGTGGACCTGAGGGCGCACATTTTCACCGCGAATGGCATCGTGAAGCAACTGGGCCAGCTCGCCCATCGCATGCTCATCCATGCCGAAGCGTGTCATTTCGGGCACGCCGATACGCAGGCCGGAGGGGTTGCGCGGGTCCTCATCGCCGGGGAGCATATTGTAGTTGACGATAATATCGTTGTGCTCCAGGCGTTTGGCGACCTCGACACCACCGCCCCACTGTGCGACGTTGACGGCGAGGATGTGGCTGCGCGTATAGCCGAACTCGCGCGCCTCGACAGGTGTGCCCAGTTCATCCAGGCCTCGTGCAAGCGCCTGTGCATTGCGCACGATCTGGGCTGCGTACTCGTGTCCGTAGCGCTTCATCTCGCGCGTTGCCACGATAAGCGCGGGAAGCGAGTGCAGGTGGTGGTTGCTGGAGGAGCCGGGGAAGACGCCGCGATCAGCCGCTTGCCAGTACTTCTTGATCTCCTCGGATGTGTTAAGCTTACTCAGGATGACGCCGCGCTGCGGGCCTGGGAAGGTCTTGTGCGTGCTGCCAGTCATCCACGTCGCGCCCTCCTGGAGGGGAGCCTGGAATTGCCCGCCTGCGATCAGGCCGAGCACGTGAGCTGCGTCGTAAAGGACTGGAATCTCTTTTGTTTTACAAAAGCCTGCTACCTCCGTCACCGGCTCAGGGAAGAGGAAGAGACTCTTGCCCAGAATCACCAGTTGTGGGTTAAGGTTGTCGATCAGCTCAATCGTCTTCTGCGCATCGACGTGATAGTGATCCTCGGTTAGCGGCAGATAATGCAGGTTGATCGCGTTCTTGCCGCCCACCTTGAGCGACTGTCCACGACTCTGAATACGTCGCCCGAAGACACCGACTGCCCCATGGCTGATATGCCCACCTGCATCAGTCGAGTTTGCGATCACAGTATCACCACCGCGCAGTATGCTCAATGCGATAGCCGTGTTCGCAGCGTTGCCACTGATCGGGCGCACATCAGCCTGCTGCGCACCAAAGAGCTCTTTCAACTCGTGCTCAGCTATGCGCTCAATCTCGTCAATAAAGTGCGTCCCCTGATAATAGCGATTGACATGCTCGCCCTCATTGGGATGCCCTTCGGCGTATCGGCCCATGAAGTCAGAGTTCTGGACACGGCGTACCGCCTCGCTCGGCGTATTCTCACTGGCAATCAGATTGATCGTCTGCGTCTGCCGCCAGGTATTCTGCTGCTGGATAATATTCTCAATATCGGAAATATCAACGGTCATAGTCTGTTCTCCTGTCTTTCTTTTCTCTTTATTCTACCATTTCGGCACCGAAAAGAGCACAGTGGGATTGCGGAGAGATAGGCTCCTCTGCACAACTGTGTATTTCCAGGAACTGTGGAAAAATCCACAGCCACTGGAAATTTTTTCCACTTTGCAGCTACTTTGCAGCTCACCCTGCTGAAAAAAGACCGTTCCTCCTCCTCTGCGGAGCGCGGAAAACGGGAGTAAATCCCTACACCTCTATATTGGCACATATCTTGCAACACTCTTTTACAGGGGGAGGATGCCTGAAATTTTTTCGGCACATGCTTGTAGGAAAAGCACGACGGCAGGAGGGGTAGAGACCTGACCTGCACATCCGTCTCCGGTTACCAATTGTGGATTGGTTGAGGTATTGAAGGAGTAGGTAGATGGTAGCCATGACAAGGCAAGAAGAAACCACATACTTGAATGTATCGTCGTCTCTATACAATGAGACAGCCCCTGAGGAAAAGGGCAAACACAAACAACCTGCGCGCAAGAAAGCAGGAGTACGCACCGTCTCAGCGGAAAAACGCGGCAAAAGAGGCCGTAAAGCTACGGCAAAAGCAAAGCGAGAGTCGTTAGAAGAGCTCATCTCTATGGAAGAGGAGCAGCTTGCAGTTGACTTTCCTGAGATGCGGCCACGCAAACGTGGCCGTGGAGCGCATCGAGCAGAAGATGGTGAGGAAAATGAGCATTATGAGGAGGAAAGTGGAGAGGGAATAAGTGAAGTTGAGAACGCTATTCGCCAGTATCTGGCAGAGATTGGGCGTTATCCCTTGCTCAACGCCGAGCAAGAGTTGCACCTGGCACAGCGCATTGCCACAGGCGATATGCAAGCATTGCAGCATATGGTTGAGGCCAATCTCCGCCTCGTTGTGAGCATCGCCAAGCGCTACAAGCAGCATACTGTTGCCTTGCTCGATCTGGTTCAGGAGGGCAACCTCGGCTTGATTCGCGCCGCGCAAAAGTTTGATGCGACGCGCGGGTTTCGTTTCAGCACCTATGCAACCTGGTGGATTCGCCAGTCCATCAGCCGGGCTGTCGCGGAGCATACACGCGCTGTGCATATCCCTGTACATGTCGTTGAGCTTATATATAGAATGAAACGGATTGCACGTGAACTCTATCAGGAATTGGGGCGTGATCCCCTCCCTGAAGAACTCGCGCAGATCCTTCAGCTCTCGAAAGAGCGTATCGTCGAACTGCAAGCGATGGCGGAAGCGCCGGCCTCACTTGATGCCCCACTTATCGACGATGAACAGTATCGCCTAGCCGACACTCTTGAGGATGCGCATGCTATTGCTCCCGCCGATGTTGTTACGCACCAGGTACTCTGTGACCAACTGTCGTGTGCACTTGAAACGCTCAATCCACGTGAACGACAGATTATTGAATTGCGCTATGGTTTGCACGATGGATACTGTCATACCCTGGAGGAGCTGAGCAGCTACTTCAAACTTACTCGCGAACGTATCCGTCAGATCGAAGTAAAAGCCCTGCGCAATTTGCGTCAACCTGTGCAGGTCCATTTGTTGCGCGATTTCGCATAGCAGATGTTCCATCCTTTCTCCACTACAATAGACCCGCTCTTACAAAAGAGAGCGGGTCTGTGCACCACTCTTTGTAATAGAGAGTATATAGAGAGCAATCTTTGTCTTCTCATACCCTTCGGGATAAACAAGTATGTAAGAGTAGGGAAAATGTCTCAGTAATATATTATTCTCTGTATCAAGAAAAGAATATTCCATGTGTAGAAATGGAGCAAAAGATTTTTTGCGCATATTGCTGGTAATTTTTCACATTTCTCTGCTACGTAGATAGATTTGTCTCTAAATACCTTCTATAACGTTGTGCTAAGCTGTGGGAGCGTGCTCGCCTCGCTCCTGTTGGGTTTAAGAGCGGGACAAGCGCACACCCTATGCGCCGTTCGTTTCAGTCCTCTTTGGACATGTAGCCTCAAGTGAAATAGAGTGGCCGCCAGACTGCTGCAGTAGCAGTTGTTCCAGACGCTCTTCCTTCTTCGTATGAACGAATCTTCTGATAGGCGAGAGAAGTGATTTGCCCGACTCCGACAGGACATGACCAGAGGCGATCTCAGCACGAATGCTGAGATCGCCTTTCTTTTAATGCAGTGCTCTCCTTGCCCCTGTTCAGCAGGACCATATCAAAACAGCCTTCTTCTCTCGCAACCCATGCTTCACGCTCAGATGAACAGTATTCTGAAAATAGAAGAAATACGCCATTGCTATTTTATTTTATATTGGAAAAGAAGTAACCAGCTCATAAAAATAGAATATGCTATTCCTTTATTCATACTGTTGTAATTTTTTCCAATTCTCTACTAAGTTGACAAATTTGTCTCAAAACATCTTCCATAATGGCTTGCTGAACTGTATACTCTTGTTAGATATGTGTATGTATATCTACAACTTCTTTCGCTGGTTACAAAACGGAGATGCAAATGTGTCTGTCCAATCACGTTCACTCGCTTTTCTCTCTTCCTGGCCTGGTTTAGACCAGGGAAACTGTGATCCTAAGGTATAGTATGCTGTCGCAAAGAAAGAGAAAGTCAGGAGAACCTATTTGTGAAACGTTTTTCTATGTTGCAACGAGCGCTTCGCTCCACGGGCGTGCTGGCCGTGATGCTGTTACTGCTGAGTGGAACATCGTTGGCCTCGCCCCTTTCGAACTCTCCAGGCAGTGGAAAGAGCAGCGGCTCTTTTGCAAGCAAGGCCATCGGAGCCTGGCCCCTCTGGTCGCAGGCACACAAGGTGACGGCAGCCGAGCGTGCCGCCCTTGCTGTTAATGACCAGCTTCCTCTCTGCATTACCAGTGCGACGTTGCCTCGTTGCTATAGCCCCCGACAATTTCAAGCAGCGTACCAGGCCAGTGATGCTTTTAAGTCGGGTACTACGGGCAAAGGACGGACGATTGTGATCATTGATGCCTCAGCCAGCCCATCTGTACAGGCAGACCTGCATCTCTATGATCAACTTTATGGCTTGAAAGATCCCAAGCTCAATGTCATCACTCCGTTTGGCGTACCCCCGGACGATACAGGGGTAGATGTGGAGACAGCGCTGGACGTAGAGACGGCTCATGCGATGGCTCCCGATGCCACCATCGACCTGGTGCTCACGGGTGACACCTCTCAAGACCAGACAGCAGAGGCATTCTTTCTGGACTTCCTCAAACCGGTGCAGTATGCGATTGATCACAACCTGGGCGATACTATCTCAATCAGCTATGGCGTTGGCGAGAGCTGTGTGAGCACAAGCTATCTGCTCAAGCAGCACGAGGTCTTCGCTGCTGCCGTTGCTAAGAAGATCAGCATCTTCGTCTCGGCTGGTGATAGTGGTGCTGCCAATCTCTCCTGTGCGCCTGACGGTACACTCTTTCAAGCCAAATCGGCGAGTATCCCGGCCTCTGATACCCTGGTGACGAGCGTTGGTGGCACCACGCTCGACGCTGATGTGAAGACAGGGAAATACATCAGCGAGACGACCTGGAACGAGGATGCCAGGTTCTTTGGTGCGACGGGAGGAGGCTTCAGCAGTGTCTTCCTGCGTCCCAACTACCAGGATGATGTCCCAGGAACGGGTCAGTATCGTGGTCTGCCCGATGTGGCATGGGATGCTGATCCATTGACGGGGGTCGTAATTGTCGTCAGTAATCCTAGTGCGACCAATATCATCCCTATTGGTGGGACGAGCGCGAGCGCCCCGGCATGGGCAGGGATTGCAGCGCTGGCGAACCAATACGCGGGCAAACGGCTGGGCTTCCTCAACAACGCCTTCTACCGCATCCTGAAGAGTCCATCCTATGCTCAGGGCTTCCACGACATCACTACCGGCAACAACACTGTTCAGGTTCCTGCCAACGATGGTACCTTCAACCGTGTCACCATAGAAGGGTACAACGCTGGTCCAGGCTGGGATGCGGTGACTGGTGTTGGGACACCGAAGGTCAAGGCTCTGTTGCCACTGCTCAAAGAGAATAGCAAGCCGGATGATGGCGTCGCCGCCACCACCGCTGCTCTATCGGTGTGGTAACAGCCGTTCCAGATGCTCTCCCTTCTTCGTGTGAACGGGATTTCTGACAAGCGAGAGAAGTTATTTGCCCGACCCCGAAAGGACACGACCGGAGAGGTCATCTCAGCACGAATGCTGAGATGACCTCTCTTTCTTATCAGAATTCCCCAGCTTCCATCACTACCCTAGAGCTTCTCGTCCGGTCTCGATAGGCTCAACGGGGGCACGTTCTTCCTCGTAGTCGGCGGGTACTGTCACATCTCGGCCTCGTCGTACACCAATCGCCTCGAAGACTGGCGTCAGGACGACGGCAAGCACGAGGTTGAGCAGCAGGGCGGTGACTGCGATGTAGAGCCGGATGCCGAAGAGCGGAGCGATAGAGACATTGCCGTTGGCAAAGAACTGCCAGGTACCTAGAATCATGCCTGCTGCCCAGCCAATAAGCAGTGCCCAGCGATTGAACCAGCGCGTGTACAGGCCCAGGAAGACTGCCGGTAACGTCTGTAGAATCCAGATTCCACCAAGCAACTGGAAGTTGACGACGTCACCAGGATTGAGATAGACGATGAAGAGCAGCGCGCCGAACTTTACCACGAACGACGTGATCTTCGCCACCTGCGACTCCTCGCGATCCGACGCGTTGCGCTTAAGGTATTCCTTGTAGATGTTGCGCGTGAACAGGTTGGCTGCTGCGATAGACATCACCGCCGCCGGCACCAGCGCACCGATAGAGAGCGCGGCAAAGGTGAAGCCCGCGAACCAGGGCGGGAAGGAGACGTTGATCAGGGCCGGAATCGAGCCATTGTTGCCAAAGCCTTTGATCGGTGTTACTCCCTTCGCAATCGCCATATAGCCCAGTAGTGTCAGCAGGCCGAGCATCAATGAGTAGATAGGAAGAATAGCTGCATTGCGCTTAATAACTTTCTGGCTACTACTGCTCAGCACTCCTGTTAGCGAGTGGGGGTAGAGGAAGAGAGCGAGCGCCGAGCCGAGAGCCAGTGTCGCATACGCAGCCTGCAGATTTCCCGGCACCAGATCGAAGAATTTCGGGTTAACTGTCGCCTTGTGCTGAGCCGCAGCAAAGATCTTATCAAAGCCGCCAATCTGGGCTGGAATTACGATAAGCACGGCGAAAAGGACGATAAAAATCATCACATCTTTGACCAGCGCGATCATCGCCGGTGCGCGCAAGCCACTGGTGTAGGTGTAGGCCGCCAGAACGAGAAAAGCGATGAGGAGCGGGATATCGACTTTGAGGCCGAGCAATGTAGTCGTGAGGGGAATACCCATCGCTGCTAGCGAGACCTGGATGCCGTACATTTGCAGTGCGATGTATGGCAATGTTGCCAGAATACCAGTAAAGGCGATAGCTAAGGCCAGGCCACTACTGCCGAAGCGATCGCGCACAAAGTCCGAGGCCGTTACATAGCCACGCTGCTTACAGACCATCCAGAAGCGCGGCATCAGCACAAAGACCAGCGGATAGACCAGCACCGTGTAGGGAACGGCGAAGAAACCATTCACGGCACCGACTCCGTACATCGCCGAGGGAATAGCGATAAAGGTGTAGGCTGTATAGAGATCACCACCGAGCAGAAACCAGGTGATCACTGTGCCGAAGCGTCGTCCTGCCAGGCCCCATTCGTGCAACAGGTCCAGGTCACCGCGCCGCCAGCGTGCTGCGATAAAGCCCAGCACCGTTACCACCAGGAAGAAGAAAATAAAGACGGAGAATGCAACCCAGTTGATGGACATAGAGGAAAACTCCCTTCTACAAAATGAACAAACGTTGTTCTTTTCATGCCTCTTCTACGCGGTAAATGATAACTGTGAGTATCGCAGTCAGAATAATCCACAGCAGTTGATACCAGTAGAAAAAGGGGATACCCAGCAGAACTGGCGTACGAAAATTATAGGAGGGCGGCCAGAGTAAGGCGATGAAGGGCAGCACGAGTAGCAGTAGATACCAGCGGCGCTTTCCCCTGGTACTGGTGGCAGGATGAGAATGAGGACGCTTAAACATGGTCAATGCTCCTTTAGAATAGAACTGCGTAGACGGGCTACAATGCCAGGAAAGCAGGCTATAACTAAAGCACTCCTTTCAATGATGACGTTATCCGTGGAACATGGGGAGTGCTGAAAGTGTCGAGAAGCAGGACCAATAAGAGAAGCAGCAAGTTGTCCACCTCTCCGCTTCTCCTACCCCTCGTTACACAGTGCAACACTTGCCAGATACAGATATATTCCATAATAGAGGGTGGAGGGAAAATTGTCAATTATTTGACTAATGTCAGGTGCGCTTCATTTTTTTGTATTGTGAGCTGAGCGACGTGCTGACAGAAAATCCGTTTGGGCAAAGCCGCAAAATTTTGAACGCACCCCGGACCAGTATCTCTAGAGTCCTATTGTGTCATCGTGTCACACTTTTTCTCGGAGGACCGTATTATACTTAGTCTGGGGCTTAAATTTAGGCTTTACAAATAAGCGGGACGCTTCGTACTATATTGTATTTGGAAACGCTCGTTTCTCAATACGGCTGAGTATAATGTCGTCCTGATGTTCTTTTCGCTAAAAAGGAGTAAAATTGTGGGTGCATTTACAAATGGATTGCTGATAGGAATAGGCGCAGCCTTTCTCTTCGCGCCTAAGAAGGGTTCAGAGACGCGCACACTTGTGCTTGAGCGCGTTCGTGCCCTGCGCGGCCAGTATCCAGAGAATGAAGAGGCACAACAGCAGGTGCAGCAGATGGCGAGTCGTGTGCAGGAAGCTCAAGCGTTAGCGAATCGTGCCGCCCAGGTCAGCAGCGGTGTGCAGAGCGATCTGACAAACGTTGCGCAGAGCGTAGGGACAGATGTTTCAGGAAACACGACAACAGCACCATTGACTCAGTCAAAGCCAAGCACGACGACATCTGCAACTTCTACGCCGTCAACGTCAACAAGAACGGGAACTTCTGTTACAAACCCCGCGACTTCTGCTTCGACAGGGACCTCTGCTACAAACCCGGCAACCTCGTCGAGCACATCGACCTCAGCAAGAACGGGGACTTCTGGCTCAACAGGCGGTTCTACATCCAGTTCAACGGGTAGCTCTACCTCGAACTCATCGACCCCGGCAAAAACGGGCACGACTGATACAACCCGCACAAATCAGTCAAATCAAACCAAGAAGTAGCCCATGGGGCACGTGCTTGTCACGGTGGAAGGGAAAGATTTCTTCTCTTCCACCGTTGATAAGTAGCGTGGTGTGCATGTTTTTCCCGTCCAATGATCCTATCAACATCCTGATCAAGATGGAAGCCTTGTATGGCTAATGCGCGCACTGTTGAGGGTGCATTACTGAGAATTGCCGTTCTGTAACGTGGTCGTAGCTGACGTACGAATGCAAGCAAATCACTATTGAGACGTACTGCCGAGTAAAACTTTTCCGCACTGATTGAGCTTTCTGTAGGGTCAAGATGAAGTGTCAGAGCAACATCTTGCCAGAGTTCGGTTTCACTCACTTGACCTGCTATAGCCTTGCGAAATTGAGGAGAATGCAACATACTTTGCTTAATCGCACCAAAAGGTAGCTCTAGCTGTCTTTCATACATCTAGGTACTATAAGGAGAAGATACAATGGCACTGTTAGGCATAGATCTGGGGACAAGTTCAGTCAAGGTGCTCGTACTGGACACTCAGGGACACACTCTAAGCGTGGGCAGAGCCGACTACAATGTGCTGACTCCACAGTCAGGCTGGGCCGAAGGGAGTCCCGAAGAGTGGTGGGCTGCCGTGATCACTGCTACACACGTTGCAATGGAAAAAGCTTCAAGCCCTCCGATCAACGCCATTGGCCTTTCGGGACAGATGCACGGCGTCGTTCTTGCCAACGAACGGGGACAGCCGACACGAGCCGCAGTTCTCTGGCCGGACACACGAGCGGCGACAGTGCTTGCAGGCTACCGAACTATGCCCACCTCAACACTAAGGCGGCTAGCGAACCCGCTCGTTCCCGGTATGGCGGGTCCGATCTTATCCTGGCTCTCTGAGCACGATCAGGCATCCTACCAGGAGGCACGCTGGGCGTTGCAGCCAAAGGACTGGTTGCGCTTCCGCTTAACGGGAACTGCGGCGACGGACCCAAGTGATGCTTCGGCGACCTTGCTCTACGATCTCCCCGCCGACTGCTGGGCCGACGATATCATCGCAAAACTTGCCCTGAGACGTGAGCTTTTCGCGCCAATCCTCCCATCGGCCTCATGTGCCGGAACTCTTTCTGCAACGGCTGCTGAGGCGCTAGGATTACCACAAGGAATTCCTGTCGCAACCGGCGCGGGAGATACCGCT
The DNA here is from genome assembly GCA_034431765.1 of Ktedonobacteraceae bacterium. Classification (GTDB taxonomy): domain Bacteria; phylum Chloroflexota; class Ktedonobacteria; order Ktedonobacterales; family Ktedonobacteraceae; genus DASYAN01. The sequence goes on from DAOUDD010000172.1 coordinate 9,776, forward strand.
GCCGCGATACTTGGATCGGGCTTCTCTACTCTTGATGCAATTCAATTGACGCTAGGAACCGGGGCACAACTCGTTCAGCTCACTTCACAACTCTGTATTGACGAGACTGGGCGCACGCATCTCTACCGCAGCGCCGATTCGAGCCAGTGGTATATAATGGCAGCAGTACAAAATGGGGGGCTTGCCCTCAACTGGGTGCGCCAGATGGTGCAGGCAAGCTGGGAGGAACTCTACGCGAGTGCTAATGCAGTTGCTCCTGGAGCTGAAGGCTTGCTCTTTCTCCCCTATCTCACGCGAGAGCGGGCGCATCAGCGGAATGCGCATGGGGGTGGAGCATTTCTGGGACTACGTATTGACCATCAGCGAGTCCATCTGCTGCATGCTGCCCTTGAAGGCGTCGCGTTTGGCATCCGTACAGCCCTGGAAGCTCTCCCCGCAGCAAGCAGCGTAACAGAGCTATGCCTGGTTGGTGGTGGCAGCATCCATCCCGCCTGGCGGCAGATGCTAGCAACGATCTTGAAGCGAGAACTTGTGTCTATCGAGACAACAGATGCATCGGCGCGTGGAGCTGCTCTCCTGGCCGGAATCGCAGGAGGTATCTGGGCCAATACAGCCTCCATCGTGGCGCTGGCTCCTCAATGTCAGCTCGTCGCAGTGTCGGATAAGAGTCAGGGCACTGTGTATGATGAGCTCTATGCAAGATACTTGAGCCTGTCAAACAGTAGCAACACACACGAGCTTTCCAGATAAGCTCCCTCTCCTTTATTCCGCCTCAGGTGGTCAAGTTTCACATCACCCATCTCTCCTAGTTCTAGAGCTTATGTAACTTTTTGCCCCGTCTCATCGTTTCTTTAATAGAAGATATTGTATAAAACGATAGCATATCTTGCGTGCAGAAGAGACAAAAAGCAAGATTTTCTGATACCGTACACATTCTATAAGTAGAAAGCAAAAGCCTTCGTGAAACAGAGTTATGACAGTATGAGTACAATGTTGACTCACACCGGTGATGTTCCATATAGTATGAGTATGACGCTACAACCATCAGTTGAACACCTGATCCCGTATACTCCAGGTGAATCTCTTCAGGCATTCAGTCAGCGCACTGGCATTCCTCCAGAGCAGGTGATTAAGTTAAACGCAAATGAAAGTCCTTATGGACCTGTGCCTGCTGCCCTGTCTGCTTTACGGACACATGATTGGTACAATCAGTACCCTGATACGCAGGCGGCTCTGCTCAAAGAGGTGCTCTCCCACTATACGGGGCTGGATGCAGGGCAGATTGTGCCGGGACACGGCAGCATGGAGATCATTCGCCTGCTCTGGTCGCTCTTTCTCTCTCCAGGTGACGAGATTATCTGTTGCCCACCAACGTTCTCTCTCTACACAGCGGCGAGTAGTGAGCGTAAGGCACAGATGCGCAACGTGCCACGCTGTCCCGATTATGAGCTAGATTGTGCGGGGATTCTCCAGGCGCTCACTCCAGCCACCAAGTTGATCGTGCTCTGCTCCCCGAATAATCCAACTGGCAATCTGCTAGCCGAGGAGGAGCTGCTGACGCTGCTGAAAACGGGGCGCATGATTGTCGTTGACGAGGCTTACACCGAGTTTTCACGCAAGCCGACAGGGTACGCGCACCTGGTGCCGCAGTATCGCAACCTGGTAATTGTACGGACCTTTAGCAAGTGGGCAGGTCTGGCGGGCTTACGCATCGGCTACGGACTCTTCCCGAACTGGCTGATGACGCATGTACAACGTGCACACTACCCCTTTGCCGTCAACGTTGCCGGTCACCTCGCTGCCACTGCGACATTGACGCATCTTGATGAGGCGCGTGAGCGTGTGCAGCGGATCGTTGAGGAACGGGGGCGACTCTTCCAGGTGCTTGCCGAGCAATCCTATCTGGAGCCGATCCCGTCTGAGGGCAACTTTATCCTCGCGCGCTTAAGTGACGAGCGGGTAAGTCTGCATGCAGTGCAACTGACGATGGAAGCACACGGCATTCTGCTGCGTTACTTTCCTCATCTTGCCGGTCATGATTATGTGCGTGTCACAGTTGGTCTACCTGAGCATACAGCGCGCCTGGCTGAAGCGCTGCAAGATGTTTGCACTCATGGGATAGAACAAGCGGAGTAGGGTTTTGTGATGTGCTGTTTGCACGCCTCTCGCGTGCAAACAGCACATCACAAAAACAGAGATAGATTCAGAAATATGTGCATCTTGACAGTCTGCTCCTATCCCCCGTATACTGAGAATAGGCCATGACATGGCCCCTGAATCCCTTCCTCGTGCAGTTTCCCCTCTCTATTCCTCAGGAGTTATGGTGATGCCTTTTTCCTCTTTTCGACGCAGATTGATAGGTGCACGTTCTGCGCGCCCGCCCAGAAGACCGTTTCGTATGCAGGAGGCGAGTTTCGAGGGTATTCCCGCGCGCGAGCCTGTGAATGAGCTGCTGACAGGCGGTGATGAAGAAGATCTCTTCTGGCGACGACTCTCCGATGGCGATACCTTCAAGGATGTTATCCCTTCAACTTACCTGGAACTGCATAATGCGTGCTATGAGGCGTACAGCGTGAATCCAATTGCCTTTGCCATTATTGAGATCACGACCAGCTTCGTGCTCGGCAAGGGCGTGACGATCAGCGCCGCTACTCCTGAGGTGCAGCGTGTCCTGCTGAAGTTCTGGGATGATCCCGATAATCACATGGATACGCGCATCTATGCGTTGTGCACAGAGCTGGCACTATACGGTGAGCAGTTTATTCGTTTCTATGTCAACTCCGTCAACGGTAGCGTAAAGATTCGCCAGGTTGACCCCTCGATTATTGATCAGATTGAGACCGATCCAGACGATATTGAGACGGTGCGGCGTTTCCACCTGCGTCCGATCGGTTCTGCCGTTGCTGTGTCGGGGCAGGAGCAGGATGGGCAGTGGCTGCAGGCGGGCCGCGATGTTGTGCAGTTCTGTATCAACAAGGTCTCCAACGCGCGACGTGGCAGAAGTGACCTCGCGACGCTCTTACCCTGGCTAAGCCGTTACAAGGAGTGGCTGATTGATCGCGTCTACATTAATAAGTATAAGGGCGCGTTTGTCTGGGATGTTGAGATACAGGGTGCGGATAGAAAGACAATGGAGCGCAAGCGCATGGAGTACCAGGCCCCACCTGAGTCAGGAAGCCTGATTATTCATAGCGATATGGAGAAGTGGTCGGCGGTGAAGCCAGAGATTAATGCGAACGATGCCGTTGAGGATGGGCGTGCGCTGAAACTGATGCTCGCGATTGGAGCACAGTTGCCCGAACATTATCTATCTGACGGTAATTACGGGAATCGTGCAACAGCGAGTGAGATGGGCCTTCCTGCATTCCTCAAGTTTCAGAGGCGTCAGCATATCCTACGTGCCATGTTGCGCACGATTCTGGACCGTGTGCTGGTCGAGGCACAGCGAGCACGCATGCTCTCCCCATCGTGTGACCTGAGCTACGATATTCTCTTTCCTGAGATCGACGTAGCCGACCATCAGACGCTCGCCAGTGCGACGCATCTGCTGGTCTCGGCCCTCACTACTGCGAAGGAGCAGGGCTGGGTCAGCGACGAGACAGCAATGCGTCTGCTCTTCCAATTCGCAGGTGAAGAACTGGATGTGCACGAGGAGCAGGCACGCATCCGCGCCAGAAAGAAGGGGGAGTAAGCTATGCCATTGGATGCACGTAAGACGCTGCACATTCTCCAGGTGCTCAACCGCAGTTTCAGTGGGCGACAGCGCACCATTGTGCTGGTGAAACGCTCAGGTAACTCCTATAGCTACACGGCTGTGCAGGGTATTCTGCGCTCTTTACAAGCGCCCGATCCGCAGGACTTCAGTAGCTCTGGCACCCCGTTACCACAAACGGCAGACAGCATACTCATCGTGCCACTGGGCACGAACCTGGGAGGTGCAGTCTATGTTGCAGACACCTCCACACCAAACGCGAGTGCCGCTGCCAGCGCCGTCAAGTATGAGATTGTCGAGATTCTGCCCGTCGGCATTGTGCCGGGGGGAAGTCACCTACGTGTCGCCTTGCGCCGCCTTCGCTAAACGGGGCCTATTATTCCAGGCTTTAGCCCAGGCTACAGACCAGCCCTAAGCGGTACTGCGCCGCCATGCGCACAACCTGGAGCAATGAGGAAGCGTATAGGGGCGGCAGCTCGTCGATCATCTGAAAGTGAGAGCTGTGTCTATGGTGTTGCACAGTGTGCTTCGTGTCGGAAGATGTTGCCATTGCGTAATGGGCGCTTTCCCTCTCAATCTGCTCAGGAGGATCGGGAATTTGCTCGTGTTGCAGGGCCATAGCGAACTGGTAGGTCTCTTCGGGGGTCAGGTAGCCGATATAAGACTCATAGCGTTCCCCAGGGCGAGAGCCGAAAGGGAGGCAGCGGCGGCCACAGGCGAGCAGCTCAAAGAGTGCCATTGCGCGCACCGAGCGTCTTGCCAGCCAACCTCGTAGCAAAAGTGCGGCAGGATGAGCGCCGAGTGTCACACCGCGCGGTTGTGCTGGCATAGTGCTCTCCAGCTCATCGACCAGGCCACTCAACTGGACGGATGAGGCCACATCGAGCGCTTGTTCCCTCACCTGAAGGGCGAGCTCGTCCAGTCCGGCCCGGTGAAGCAGAGAGGCGATCCCGGTAGAGTCTCGCTCTCTCCCCTCTTGAGTTGACTCGAAGACCGAAGATGGCAGGGTAAAGCTGGAAAGGCAATAGATTTCGAGCGTGCTACCCCACACTCTGCGTAATTCGTCTGAAAGGGGGTAGAGCCGGGGAGGGTGACGATACACGTAAGTATCGCTCACCGCTGTAAATTGTTCAGGGGAACAGAGAAGCTCATATTCGCGTCGTGTATGGGTACGGCGCAGTAACTGTCGTACAAAAAGTTGCGCGCGCGGCCACGTACATGAAGGCTGGAGCACTGGCGGCATCTCTTGCTCCTCACGAGCACAGCGTGTCTGTGCAAACAGTGGAGAGACTGCCGAATAGTCGTTTCTAAGCAGCCAGCGCGCGAAGGCTGGCATCAGCAAGCCGGTATACGCTCCCCAATCGAAGCCATAAAGATGCGCCATCATCTTGTTCATCCTCCTCTACGTCTAGCGCATGTTGGATACGCGCTTCATCCCCTTACAAGCTCCTGCCGTTCAGATGTGGAGTACTTGACCTTATTCCAGTGGATGTAAGATGTACTGTAGCGTAGAAGCCTCTCCCTGTCAATGATGTAGGAGGAGGAAATAGGACTTTCCCATTTTCGACGGTATGTTTGCAATTCACTTCGCACGAATGTTGACCGCGTAGGGGAGGGCCTTGTGCCCTCCTGCACGCTCAAGAGGAGGGCGCAAGGCCCTCCCCTACGCGAATCCCTCAAAACCTGCAATTCGCTTGATCGCGACGTGCCCCACGTTTGAGGAACTTTTGAAAAAGTTCAGGATGACCCATAGTAGGACTATTTACCCCTCCTCTGGCTGTGCAACGGGCACCGGGCTATTGGCATAGGGTGCGCTCTTCTCGCGGTTGGGCAAGACGAAAAGGCCTTGCTGAGCCTGCTGCATCACGCTCTCCAGCATGGGATCGCTCTTAAGATCTGGTGGCTCGACCTCTCCTGACAGGGGTTTTTCAACGGGAACCGGCACAGGAGAGGAGATCTGGAGCGCTTCTGGGAGCGCTTCTGGGAGCGCTTCTGCCTCTGTTGGTGCTGGTAAAGGAGAGAGCAGTGAGAGTGCAGGATTTGCCTCATTGCCGA
>DAOUDD010000173.1:0-6182 GCA_034431765.1 Ktedonobacteraceae bacterium
CCTGCCAGCAAGCTGAGGCCGTTTGGAATAGGGATGGAGAATTTCACCGTTCCAGTGCTCTGATCTGGGATGCCTCCGATGTTGATCGGCTGATTGCTCCCCGTCTTGAACACCCCCTCCATCGCTGCCAGTTTAGCAGGCTGGGACTGCCAGAGGTAGCGCGCATTGAAATCGCCGCTCACAATCTGCAATGGCGTCGCGATCAGTGCGACAGCGAGTCCGAGAATTAACCCTTTGCGTTGATAGTCACCACGCTTGCCGAGCAGCATGGCGATAGCATAGACCATCGCTACACCAAACCCCACACTCACATAGGAGGCCAGAATCATATGCACCGTCTCATATGGGGTGCTCGGATTGGCAATCGCTTTGAGCGTGTCGATACCCGTCAGCTTGCCGTTGGTGAAGGTAAAGCCGGTGGGTGTGTTCATCCACGAATTGGTTGTGACAATAAACCACGCCGAACTCAGGCCCGCGATCCAGACCGGAAACGAGCAGAGCCAGTGCGCGCGAGGCGATAGATAATCCCAGGCATAGAGATAGATGCCGAAGAAGATAGCTTCCAGGAAGAAGGCAAAGCCCTCAAAGGCAAACAGCGGACCAATCACCGCACCGATGTATTTGATGTAGTTGGGCCAGAGCAGCCCCAGTTCAAACTCGATAATCGTGCCTGACACCGCTCCGATTGCGAAGATAATTACAGCCGCCTTTGCCAGACGACGTGCCAGGGTCATCCAGACCGGGTCCTTCCGCCACAGCGCCAATCCTTCAGCGATACACATGTAGAGAGGAAGTCCAACGCCCAATACAGAGAAAACAATGTGGAAGATGAGCGAGACTCCCATTTGCGAGCGCGCCGCCAGTAGCGTAGACATCAAGAGAACCTTTCTGTAGAATATGTGAATCTCTGCAAGAGGAGAGCCGAAGATGCGTGCATTTCAAACTCTCTCTAGTACCAGCACGATAGGATAATGTGAAAAGGGACAACTGCTAACCTGTTGGCATACTTATCAAAGACCGCTCAATGACCGCAAAAATTGTTCCTAATAAAGAGAGATGACAGCGCTCCTTATCAGGTAGTATAAGAGAGATCTAACTCCCAATGTAATCATAGGGCGACGGTCTAGTTCCTGCAATAGGGAGTAGATGTATTTGGATAATATAATGCACGATGGCATGTCGAACGCATGTTCATATTGCGTTAGCTATAGACGTGCTTGACGGAGGTGAGGGTGTAGCGTTGTCGCGATTGCGAGGACGCCCTGTGGGATGAACAGGAGCCAGAGAGGGGACGTTGGATATAGGGCAGCTCTAGAGAGGTACACGCTATCTTCTGGTGGATAATGACACCCCGAGCTCCCCTACACTTGAGAGTGTGCGTCGTTCACTGGAAAATCTGCACAAGATACTTGAGACGAATCTGCAGAATTCGCATGATGCAAAGATAGACACTGTATAGAAGTGTATCTAATATGTATAGAGAATATACTTGCGTATATGAAAGTGGTACGAAAGCGATAATGAATTTTTAGGAAATTTACTTATTGATATAATTTATGAAGTTTTACTTATTTTTAAGTGTGCTTCGGTAAATAGTTTCTACCGTCTTTGTGCTCTAATGGAGGGAAGCTGAGCAACAATCACACCTAGAATAATGATACAGCCGCTCAGGAGAACGCTGGATGTGATATGTTCCCGTAGGAAGAAGCTGCCACCGATGACGCTGACAAAGGGGGGCAGATTCAAGAAGATGCCGGCCTGTGCGCCAGGAAGTCGAGCAACGCCATAGTTCCAGAGGATGGTTGCGATGATGGTGCTTCCCAGGACAAGCAAGGTGAAGGCAATATAAGCTGGCAGGCTGAGAGTTCTAAAGGTAGAGGTGAGATGGCTATCCCAGAAGAGGATGAGAGGAAAAGAGCCGAAAATGGTAGTGAGTCCTGTACTGACGAGTGCTCCATACTTACGGCTAAGGGGACGAACTGCTATCGTATAGATTGCCCACATGACGGAGGAAAAAAGAACGAGGCCTACTTCCAGCGTTAAAAAGTGTGCTCCATTGTGTTCGGGCTGCAAGATTGTCCAGCCTACAAGCATTGCGACTCCACCAATTCCCAATAGCAGGCCTACAAGTACAGGCCATTGGAGCTGTTCATGTAGGAATATGCGTGCGAGAAGTGCGATCCAGAGTGGCGATGTAGCGACGAGTATGGCTGTCGTGCCTGCGGGAAGCTGCTGTAGCCCATAAGTGACCGCTACATTATAGCCGAGAATATTCGCAAGACCACAAAGGAAAGCTCGTAGTATATCCGCACGGCTCCAGCGCTGTTTCCTTATCCATAAAATGACGGGCGTGAACAACAAAGAGGCACAGATAAAACGCAGAAATAAGAGGTGTTGTGGGCTGATGGACACAAGTAAGTAGCGATTCGCGACAGGGGCAAGTCCCCAGAAGAGAATTGCTAACAGCACGGCTCCAAGCGCCGTAAGAAATGGTGCGCGCACTCCAGATATATCCTTAATCTCTCTTTCAAACCAGGCCTGGTATAGTTACCTTCTCAAATAGTGTACACTACGAATGGCAGGCAGGTTGCGTACAATGGCTCTCTACACAGATATTTCATCCCGTAGAGAGAATTGATATTGTGCTTGCAGTTTCATGTGAGTTGCATGTATTATCACTCCGAACATATCTCGGAGAAAGGTTGTAAATAGTATGGCTTCAAGTACGCCGCAGGAAAGAGCGGCTCTCTCGCCCTCAGATCGTGCTATCTGGACAAAACGCTTAATTGTTGCGCTGACAATTCTTTCATATATTGTTATTGGGGCAATAGTAGTGTATGGGCTTTCGTTGATCTCGAATGCGCTGATTATATTGCTTATCTCGGTTCTGCTTGCCTACATGGTGTATCCTTTGACACGCTTGCTCCAACGTTATCTGCCACGTCTATTAGCCGTGACTATCGCTTATGTTGTGGTTGTGGCCGCGCTGGGTGCGATTCTCTACTTTGTTGTTCTCTCCATAGTGCGTCAATCTACCTCATCTATTCAGGCGATACAACCGTTATTTGGGCCACAGGGGCAGCAGTTGCTCAAACCGGTTCAAGACTTCCTGGGCCAGATAGGTGTTTCGCAGAAGCAGATTGATTCCTACAGGGATCAATTGTTCTCGTATGTGCAGGGCTTTGCGGCAAGCATTGTACCTTTTGTGACTGGCATTTTCAGCAATCTTATTACAGCTATCATCATTATCACGCTCAGTGTCTACTTTGTGCTTGATGGTCCGCGTATGGCACGCTGGTTGGAGCACAAAACGCCGCTGGACTATCGCGATAGTGTCGCTTTTCTGATCCACACACTTGATCGCAGTGTGGGAGGGTACTTTCGTGGTCTGCTCCTGCTTTCGACGATAGGAGCTATATGCACGGGAGTCTTTCTCTCATTGTTCCATGTCCCCTATGCTGCCTTGCTTGGTGTCATCTTCTTTCTGCTCTTTTTCATTCCATTGATTGGGGGCTATGTAAGTGGTGTGTTATGTATTCTGGCTGCGATTCCCGAGGGATTGGGAACGGTAGTAATTGTGATTGTCTTCACCGTCCTACTCCAGCAGATTGTGCTGGGCCAGATTTTAGCTCCGCGCATCTATAGTCACTCTGTTGGATTGCATCCTATCGTGGCGCTCTTTGCTCTCTTAGCTGGAGGTCAACTTTTTGGAGTGCTTGGGGGCTTCCTATCGGTACCGCTTGGAGGCGTGTTTCAGGAGATTGTCGTCTCGTTCTGGAGACGCTGGGAACAAAGACAACCTGAACAATTTCTAACCCAGGCTCCTGTGGTTCAACCATCCGACGAGGAGAAACGAGACGCCGCTGATGCCCCTTCCACTGCGTCTCCTCGCACTTGAGACGTGTAGGATTGGCTAAAGAGAAATGTCTTCGGCAACCTTAAGCAGGAGTGCAAGATCCTGTTTGCACCTCTCACATGTGCAATTGTTTTCTGCGATAGGTTGCCGACCACCAAGCGGCTGCAAGATGTGGTCGATAATCGCGGACCAGAGGGAAAATTTTGTGCTTACTTCACATGTGAAGAGAAATTGCTCTAGAAGCGTTGCCAACGGTGCATCCCATTCTCGTAGATCGGCCAGGAGCCGTTTGTTGCTGACCCACCATCTCTGCTGAAGTTGATAATGGTAGTGCAGCAGGTCATTGACACCTATGTGCATGGCAAGCAGTGCCGTTGCTGAATCTGCTGTAAGGTTGCGCTCAACTTTGTTGTTGGCGTGGTAGATCATGAATTGAATGAACTGATATTCACTGGCTGGCACTTCTCGGGGTCGTATTTGCCTGGCTTGCTGCTGAAGTTGCTGTAATTCCCCTGTTTTGTCAAAGACGATCAGGGACTCCGCAATCATGGGCACGCGTTCGCGGCGCGCAATCTCCTGTTCTGTTGCCACGCGGATCTGCTGGAACGAGTTGAAGGTAATATCGAGCTTCACGCCGGCCAGGAAGGGATGGTTGATGTTTTTGCAGGGATTATCCTCACGCACGATCACTTTAACATCGCAATCGCTTTGCTCTGTCGCCTCCCCTCGTGCCAACGAACCGAAGATGAACGCTCCCAGACAGCGTTCATCTTGAGCAAGGTTCTGGATTGTGCGATATGCTGGTAAGAAACGTGCTGGTATTGTAGTTTGCATCGCTTAATCCTTGTATGAATTATCGACAGGGTAGCCAACAGCCATATAGCGCAAGACAAATATCCTGTGGTGGTGACGAATGCGAATCCCTCTGGGCGTTGTGTTATAGCGTGCATAAAGTTCTAGGGCCTGGGCATCTCGGGTCGCTTCGTAGGGTTTGGGTGCCAAGCGCCACTGACTGAGCATTACGCTGCTGCTCAGATATGCCTCCAGGTGTGTAATATCACGGTAGTAGCATTCGTAGAAATATTCCTTGATGCTGATAGGAGAGAAGCCCAACTCTGCATAATGAAAGAGCAAAAACTGCTGCTCGTTGTAATCGTACGCTGCATAATCCTTTCGACCAAATATCTCTTTAAGCGGATATCCCTCGAAGCCACCGACGTATTCCTGTACGAAAATCGCTTCTTTGTGTAGTCTGGGGAGAATAGCTGTCACAATGTTTGGACCACGCTGGCTATAGACAAAGTTCAGCGCGTCATTGGGAATGGGTAACTGCTCAAGATCCTCCAGGTTTGCAACGTCTGCCTTGATGAATGTGACGTTGTCTAATTCCAGGTGCTCGGCTCGTAAACGGGCCGCTTGCAGTAGCTCAGTGTCCACGTCGATGCCCCAGCCTTGCTTTACTTTTGGCCCAAGGCGACACAGTTCTTGTCCCGCACCGCAGCCAATATCGAGAACTGCACTGTCCTTGTGCGTGTAGCTGTCCAGCAGCCGCTGCATCTCATTTGCCGGGCTATCTCCATAGTATTCAATGTGAATGGGGCTAGATGCAGATTTGTAGCTTGTGTACTCTCCATACTTGCTGGCAAGCCGCTCGTCAAGCTCATTAAGGTTGTTAGACATAGGAACGTCGCACCCTTTCTCTCATTTTCTCTGTCTATGATCAAAAAAAGAGTTATCTCTATTCTAACATGTTATACTCCTCGATAAGGGAGAACTCAATGTACATATTCGTCAGTCTTCCTATGGAAAGCAGATTTTACACGAACTTAACGGCGCGTTAGCGTTCTTTTCGTATATCTATAGTGGGTGCCTTTTCTGGTGGGTCGTGTGGAGAGTGAAAAGCGCGATGCTGTAGGTATTGTATTTCTTGCATTGATGCAGAAAGGAAAAACATGTCAAGACGATTGCGTTATGTACTCTGTAGCCTGCTTGCCATACTACTGGTAAGTGCGAGTCTGTTCTTCCTCGCTCAGCAATTTGGGACAAGAGCAGCACATGCGGCTGCATATACGGTGCTGTTCGATGCTGATCATGCCGAAACCGCTGGAAATGCGGATTGGATCGTGAGCACAAGCATTCCTGATCCATTGCAGCAGAATGCGAACCCGCAGAGCGAAGGGGATTGGACCGGCGGCATTAGCGCCTGGGGCGTGGCTTTGCAAAAGAGTGGGCGCTACAGCCTCAAGACGAACAACCGCGCGCTGACCTATGGAGATAGCTCCAACCCGCTCGATCTGAGCAACTTCCGCGAACTGGTGCTTCCTGA
>DAOUDD010000174.1:0-15355 GCA_034431765.1 Ktedonobacteraceae bacterium
TCCGCAGGACTTCCTGACCTTGCAGTTTGACAAAAATTCGCCCAATAACCAGACCAACTATGGACAGAATAGCACGTCTAATGCAGCGGATCAGGTTGCAGTGCAGGGGGAGCTGAATAAAGCAGACATTGAGCAAAACAGCGCCACACGGCTCAAGTCCTATCAAGATCTTGAGCAGAAGCTGATCAACGACGTTGTCTGGCTCCCGATGTACCAGCTCGCCCGCTCACGCGTACTCAAGACTTATGTCGTGGGACGTGCCTTCAATGCCCAGGACACCACCTATCCCCAAACCTGGGGCAAGGTCTATATCGCTACTCACTAAGAGGTGGTTGTAAGACAAGTCCTACTTCAAGCGAGATGAGAATCATCTTTTCGATTCTCATCTCATTTCATCTTTAAGATGAGATGAGCGTACATTCTTGTATTTATCAAAGGAAAACGTGCTCCTGTCCCTTTGAGGGAAGTCTAAAAGTTCTACAGTGTTAACTCGCTAACTTGACAAAGAGTAATTTTCTTCCATACAATAACGTGCAAACTAACCAGTGTGCCATCGTCTACGTAGAGTTCTATCATCTCTATTCCTTGTTTAGTGCCAGTGCAGGGATACAGCTTATGAGTATGGTGACGCTAGAAGTGCTTTCTGCACAGTATGGGCAGACGCATAGATAGTGAAGCGATACGCAATAGAGTAGAACACGGATAAACGGAGAGAGTACACGTACAGCGTCTATTTTCCAGGTAGCAAGTCTACGTCCTCACCTACTCCTTTGTTCACGCGCAATGGGGCGCTATTGAGGAGGCAGACGTTTTGCGAAAGGAGTAAACAGTAGCAGATGTTTCAATTCCTTGTGAAGAGGTTTATCGGCCTTGTTTTCGTCTTGCTGGGAGTATCCATCATTACGTTTATTATTGGCCGCCTCGCGCCCGGTGATCCAGTTGTCTCGTTACTTGGGCCACATCCCACAAAAATTGCCATCGCAAACATTCGGCATGAATACGGCTTAGATCAGAGCTGGTTTCAACAGTATTTGAACTTCATCCATGATATGCTCAGTGGAACTATGGGCAGGTCCTTTCAATCCGATAGTCAGACTGTTGCGGATATTCTCGGAGGTGGACTACCCGTTTCCCTTGAGTTGGGTTTATGGGGATTACTGGTCCAACTCTTCGTTGGCATCCCACTGGGTATTCTTGCAGCGCTACGCGCCAATCGCCTTCCCGACACATTGAGTATGGGAGTAGCGCTCGTTCTCTATGCAGTCCCTTCATTTGTGCTGGCGGGCCTTTTCCAGGTTGTCATTGTTGCATTGCACGGCTCGATCGGTCTGCAATGGCCCGTTTCAGGTTGGGGCAATGCCTGGCAATACTCCTTGCAGGATATTCAGTTCAAACTCGGCCCTATTCTCATATATGCAGCCGTAGGCGTTGCTTATTTTGCACGCCTGACACGGACCAGCACATTGGAAGTACTCCGGCAAGACTACATTCGCACAGCCCGATCTAAAGGCCTGGTGGAACGTGTTGTGGTCTTCCGCCATGCAATGCGCAACGCCTTGATCCCGATTATCACAGTACTTGGAGTAACCCTGGGCTTTCTCGTATCTGGAGCTTTTTTTACTGAAACTGTTTTCAACATTCCCGGTATTGCTTACTACACTGTACAATCAATCACTACGCGCGATTACCCCGTGATCCAGGCAACTACAGTGCTGCTGGCGACAGCCGTCGTTCTGGGAAATTTAATCTCAGACCTTCTCTATACTGCGGTTGACCCGCGCATCAAATCTGCATAGGAGGAAAGAACGGCATGAGCGATACACATTCCGATATAAACACACCTGGAATTGTCTCTCCCAGCACGAACGCGGCGTCACCAGAGCTGCAGATGGTTGAACAACCCGGTAGCGTGATCGAAGGCCAGTCTGCTCTTCCTGTAGGTCCCGTTGAACCTGGAGCGCAAACGTCAAAGCAATCGCGCTCTCCCTTTCAGGAATCGCTTGGTCGCCTGCGCAGAGATAAGCGTGCGATGGTCAGCCTGAGCATTATTCTGTTTCTTATTGTGCTCGCTCTGTTTGGTCCGCTCATCTACATACATATCGGTGGACCATACCAATCTATCAGTGGAAAAACAATCGGACCAGAGGTGTATCACGACTTTACCCATCAAGAGACTGACCGGCAGAGTGAAGGACCATCAGGTCAATATTGGCTTGGCACCGATGATATTGGACGAGACCAGTTCGCGCGGCTGATGCAAGGGCTACGTATCTCGATAGCCAACGCGGTGTTCGTGGAGATTATTAACATCACGCTTGGTATTGTCATCGGTGTCTTAGCAGGCTTTTTTGGTGGCTGGGTTGATCAGCTTCTAGCACGCTTCGCTGACCTGATGTTTGCCTTCCCTGGTCTGCTCTTCGTTATTCTGATTGCCGGTATCCTTGGTCCCTGGGCTGACTCCGCGTTGAGCCAGGTGCCGATTATTGGTGCCAACGGAAATGCTCGCCTCCTCCTCGTCTCTATGGCATTGGCCTTTACTGCCTGGCCGTTGATGGCGCGTTATGTGCGAGGCCAAACGCTGCAACTCAAGGAACAACAATTTATTGAGGCGGCGCGAACAGCGGGCACAAACAACGCTAAAATCATTATGCGGCACATCGTGCCCAATCTCTTTAGTATCGTCGTCGTTGCCTCAACGCTGAACATATCGGGGACAATCGTGGGTGAAGCAGGCATTAGCTTCCTGGGATTAGGAGTACGCCCACCGGGTTCCAGCCTGGGACTGATGATCCAATCCGGTTCACGCTATGTAACAGTTGCGCCGTGGGAACTGCTTATTCCTGCGCTGGCTCTCGTTCTGCTCGTTCTATCCTTCTCATTCCTTGGCGATGGCTTACGCGATGCGTTTGACCCACGCTCAAAAGATTAACAACTGCATCTCTGAAAGCCTGAGTGCGCAGCACGAGCCGTGATACACTCTTTGCACACACCTGAGCGCAGTTCGCTCCGAGAAGAGCGTCCGTCTGTGCTCTACCAGGAGAAGCGGCGTTGGTTTTCGCAAAAGATCTAACTGGAGAGTTTCTGATGGCAGTAAATTTGCTGGAAGTACATAATCTGAAAACGTACTTTTATACACGCAGTGGAGTGGTCAAGGCGGTTGACGATGTCTCGTTTAGTATCAAACCTGGCGAGACCCTTGGAGTTGTTGGTGAAAGCGGCAGCGGCAAGAGCGTCACCGCCCTCTCGGTCATCCGCCTGATTGCCAGCCCACCGGGAAAAATCGTGGGCGGAGAGATACGCTTTGAGGGCGAAGATCTGCTCGACAAACATCTGGATGAACTGGCCGCGATGCGTGGCAACAAGATCTCGATGATCTTCCAGGACCCGATGACCTCGCTCAATCCGGTCTTTACCGTCGGGTTCCAGATCGCGGAGACCGTCAAGCGGCACCGCAAAGAGATTAGCAACGATCAGGCCTGGAAGCGCGCCGTGGAGATGCTCGACCTGGTGCGTATCCCTGATGCGAAACGCCGCGCGAAGAACTATCCCCACGAGTTCAGCGGTGGGATGCGACAACGCGTGATGATCGCAATTGCCCTATCGTGCAACCCACAATTGCTCATAGCCGACGAACCGACAACCGCGTTGGATGTCACCATCCAGGCACAGGTTCTCGAACTTATGAAAGGTCTCTCGCGGGAGTTCAACACAGCGGTTATGTTGATCACTCATGACCTGGGCGTGGTCGCTGGGACGTGTCAGCATGTAAACGTTATGTACGCAGGTCACATCGTTGAATCAGCTCCGGTGAAGCAGGTCTTTGAGACGCCCGCACATCCCTATACCGTTGGTCTCTTACAATCCATTCCGCGCCTGAACGACAATCGCGACACGCGGCTCACACCTATCGCTGGCCAGCCACCTGACATGGTCAATCCACCACCAGGCTGTCCATATGCACCGCGCTGTCCGAAAGTCCAGGCGCGTTGCCGCCAGGAACGGCCTGAGCTGATGCCCGTCGGACGTGGCGAACAGGTCGCGGCCTGCTTCTATCCAAATTAAACAAGTGTGCACAAGAGTAAGAGGAAAACTATGGTACAAGAAGTGCAAACACCGGCAGAGAAGGGAACGACGCTAATCGATGTCAAGGGGCTAAAGGTCCACTTCCCCATTAAGGGCGGTCTGCTGGGTCGGACCGTTGCCAAAGTCAAAGCAGTCGATGGCGTCGATCTGTTCGTGCGCAAAGGCGAGACGCTGGGACTGGTAGGAGAGAGCGGCTGTGGCAAGTCAACCACAGGTCGTGCTATTCTCCAGCTCATCAAGCCAACCGAGGGAAGCGTCAAGCTGAACAACGTCGAGCTGACGAAGCTCTCTTCCACTGAGATACGGCGCAAACGGGCCGAGATGCAGATGGTCTTCCAGGACCCCTTCAGCTCACTGGACCCACGCTACACTATCGGTCAGATCATCGCAGAGCCGCTGGAAAACTTCCAGAAAGGGGATGCCAGACAGCAACGCGAAGAAGTCTCTCGCCTGATGGAAACGGTCGGATTAAACCCGCAGTACATCAACCGCTTCGCACACGAGTTTAGTGGTGGTCAGCGTCAACGCATCGGCATCGCACGTGCACTCGCGCTCAATCCCTCCTTTGTTGTTGCGGATGAGCCTGTCTCCGCGCTCGACGTGTCGATTCAGGCGCAGGTCTTGAATTTATTACAGGACTTACAGGGCAAATTCGGCCTGACGTATCTCTTTGTCGCGCACAATCTTTCGGTGGTAAAGCACATCAGTGATCGTGTCGCCGTAATGTATCTTGGGCGCATCGTCGAGCTTACGAAGAGCGAAACGCTGTATGAACTGCCATTGCACCCTTATACCCAGGCGCTACTCTCAGCAATTCCCGTTCCCGACCCCGAACTGGAATCTCGGCGGAAACGTATTATTCTCGAAGGTGACGTGCCCAGTCCTGTTAACCCGCCCAGCGGCTGCAACTTCCATCCACGCTGCTGGAAAGCGCAACAGATCTGCAAAGAGGTTATTCCACCATTGGAAGAGAAACAGGTTGGACACTATGCCGCCTGCCACTTCCCCGGATAGCTAGCATTAGAGGGCTTTCAAACGCTGCTCGATGCGCTTAATGCGAGACAACAACCGGATGCGCGCTACTAGATGGCGCGCATCACATGGCTTCACGACATAATCATCTGCCCCGGTACGAAATCCTTGCACCTTGTCATAGAGCGTTGCATGTGTGGTCAGGAGCATAAAAGGAAGAGTTTGTAGAGAGGGAGTAGCACGGATGTAGTGACAGAGGTCAAGCCCGCTCTCTTTGCCGAGTTCAACCTCCGAGACCAGGATATCAGGAGTAGTCTTATCGAGATAGGCCTTTGCCTCTGGTACTGAGCAGACGCAGAAAACAGCAAATTCTTGCCCCAGCGACTGCTGAGCCTTCTCGCAGGCATGCTGATCGGCATCTACAAAAAGGATATGTAACCTACGCACTATTTGTCACTCATCAAGTCAAGCATAGTACAATCAGCGAAACACACAAAGATTATAGATCATCCTGATCAGCCTGTGTCCATGCATCGGTACGACGTTGACGCTCATCAGGAGTTAGATGCAATACACGTGTCATAGCAGCATTAAGTGCTGCCGGCTTAAACGGCTTGGTGAGATATTCATCTGCCCCGGAGAGTAAACCCGTTACCTGATCTTCTTCCCGCGTCATTGCGCTCAAAATGATCAGCGGAATGTTAGCAGTTTGTGGATCTCCTCGTAAACACCGCACGAGCTGATAGCCATCCATCTTTGGCATCTTTACATCGATGATGACACAATCCGGGCGCTCTTTTATGACACGCTCAAGCCCTTGCTCACCATCGTACGCCACGATGACCTCGTATGAACCCTGGAGCTTCACGGCATACTTGATCAGTTCTACTATTGTCGGATTATCGTCAATAACCAGTACTCGCTTCGTCACATTCCCGATGTTCATGTTTTCCTTCTTGTTAGTGCTCAACTTCTCAGTCCCAAAACACAAAGAAATACGTGCACATACCGCATTGTAGCACAGTTACAAATTCCTGCCAACTTCTCCCACAATTAGCCCAGGGCCAATGCTTTCTCATTCTCTTTTCCTCCCTTGGAGCGTGCAGTATACTAATGCAGCATGTCAGCAAGAGCACACACAATCGAGTGTTTTAGCGCGCATGGTAGAGTATTCTGACATATATAATTGGCATTGTTATAGTCATGTGAAAGATGTTGGAAAAATCGATTTTACTCGTTACTGTGAATCTCTTCAAGGACGTGCCAGCCTTGATGGCACTCCCGTTTACGATTGGCACTGTGTTCTTTCAGGCCAATCTACGTTGATTGATACAGATGCTGCGTGCCAGTGGCAGTATAATGAGTCTGACGCGCTCTCCTCTGTCAGTGATTATTTCGATCCTAACGGCTGAGTATGTTTCGGCAAGGCATAGGTATTTCTCTATCAGGGACGAGCAAGATATGCTAGAATAAAGAATAGGCAAGCACTACTTTCCCCCGCACACGAGAAAACGAGGAAGACTGATGGCACTTGAGCGTTACTCACGACAGACATTATTCGGTCCGATTGGCAAAGCAGGGCAGGAGCGGCTGGCCGCCTCCTCTGTCACTATCATTGGCTGTGGCGCACTAGGAACTGGCCTCGCTAATAACCTCTGTCGTGCTGGAGTCGGTCGCCTGGTAATCATTGATCGCGACTTTATCGAGCTGAATAATCTACAGCGTCAGATTCTCTTCGACGAAGACGACGTGGCCGAGCATACACCGAAAGCAATTGCAGCGGCAAATCGGCTGCGGCGTGTGAACAGTGATGTGCAGATCGAGGCACTGGTTGAGGATGTTAACGCAGATGGCGTCGAGGCGCTGGTACAGAAGAGCGATCTTGTGCTCGATGCAACAGATAACTTTGAAACGCGCTACCTTCTCAATGACGTGTGCATCAAATACGCGCGGCCCTGGATCTATAGCGGGGTCATCTCTGCTTATGGCGTGACGATGAACATTCTCCCCGGCGATACCGCCTGCCTGCGCTGTGTCTTTCCCGATATGCCACCCCCCGGAACGACACCTACCTGTGATACTGCCGGTGTCCTGAATGGTATTGTGGGTGCAATTACAGGATTTGCCTCAACCGAGGCGCTGAAAATTCTCTTGCAAAGTCCGAATATCAGCCGTGCGATGTTCTGGATGGACCTATGGGAGAACACGACTGAACGGCTCGAATTGCCGCGCCAGCCTGACTGTCCGGCATGTGGACAGCATTCGTACGAGTTTCTAGAAGCGCTCACGGGCACGCAAAGTACAAGCCTATGTGGACGTGACGCCGTCCAGGTACGAGCAGCACGAAGAGGTGGAGAGCGCATCTCCTTCCCCGACCTGGCCCAGCGCCTGAGCAACGTAGGCGAAGTTCATTACAACCCCTATCTACTGCGCCTCCACGTTGATAGCTACCAATTGACCGTGTTTCCCGACGCGCGTGCGATCATCAAGGGAACCGACGACGAACAGCTTGCTCGCACGTTGTACGCTCGCTATATTGGAATGTGAGCAGCAGATACGCCCCTTGTACAGACATCTCCCTCTTGATATAATATCCGAGATTTGTCTCCTATCATTCACCATCCTGAGATTTTCTAACAGATGCACTATCCTTCAAGCATAAAGGAGTTTGAGATATAGTATGAGTGAACATATTCTTGTTTGCGTTGCCTGGCCGTATGCAAAAAGCTCGACGCACGTCGGGCAGATCGTTGGGGCCTATCTTCCCGCTGATACATTTGCACGTTATCATCGCATGGCAGGGAATGCCGTGCTGATGGTTTCAGGAAGTGATGAGCATGGAACTCCTATTCTTGTAGAAGCAGAGCGCCAGGGGATTTCGCCGCGTGAGTTCGTTGCCAACTATCACCGCCAGATCTGCGAGGTCTGGGAACAGTTAGGAATGTCCTGGGATCTCTACACAGAGACCGGCACTGAGAATCATTACCGCATCACGCAGGACTTTTTCCTGACACTCTACGACAAAGGCTATATCTACAAAGACAGCATGCTCTCACCATATAGCCCCGCCGATGGACGCTTCCTGCCAGATCGCTATGTTGAAGGTACCTGCCCTATCTGCGGCTATACTGAAGCACGCGGCGATCAGTGCGACAATTGTGGTCATACATTGGACCCGGTGGACCTGATCGAGCCACGCAGCCGCTTGAATAAGAACAGCAAGATCGAGATGCGACAGACGGATCACTTCTTCCTGGACCTGCCAAAATTGCAGGAACCACTCCAGCAGTGGCTCTCAGAAGAGAAAGCGCACTGGCGACCGAACACAGTGGCGTTTGCCGCAAACTGGCTGAAAGAGGGACTACGTCCACGCGCCATCACCCGCGACCTTGACTGGGGCGTGCCGATTCCGCTGGAAGGCTACGAGGATAAGCGCATCTATGTCTGGTTCGATGCCGTTATCGGCTACTTCTCCGCCTCCGTTGAGTGGGCCGAGAAGCAGGGAACGCCCGAAGCCTGGAAGACATGGTGGGTTCCTGAACAGACAGATCCGGTGGTGAAGGGCTACTACTTTATCGGGAAAGACAATATTCCCTTTCACGCCATTATCTGGCCCGCTATGCTGCTGGGCTATGGCAACCGCAACCTGCCCTACGATGTGCCGGCCAACGAGTTCATGACGATGAGCGGGGCCAAGGCATCGACGAGCCGGGGAAACGTGATCTGGACACGCGATGTGCTGGAGCAGTACGGGGCCGATACCCTGCGCTACTACCTCTCGGCTACAGCACCAGAGGGTCGCGATAGCGACTTCACCTTCGACGAGTTGATTCGACGCAACAATGATGAGCTTGTCGCAACCTATGGAAATGCCGTACACCGCTCGCTCACCTTTTTGCAGAGCAAGTTCGGCGGCGTCGTGCCACAGCCACAAGAGCTGCGCGAGGCAGACCGCGAGCTGCTGACCGAGGTGCGGCGTGGCTTCAAACAGGTGGCCGAGAGCATTGAAGGCTGTCATTTCAAAGATGGTCTGAACGCTGCTATGAGCGTGGCGCGCGCTGCGAATCGCTACCTCGACGAGCAGGCTCCATGGAAGCAGATCAAAGTGGACCGCGAGGCGGCTGGCACGACGCTCTACGTCATGCTCCAGGTCATCAGCGGGCTGCATGTGCTTTTCTGCCCCTACCTGCCCTTTTCCTCTCAGAAGCTGCACAGCTATCTAGGTTTTACAGGAGATATCAGCAAGGTCTCGTGGGAACTGCACGAGGTACCGGTTGGCATCACGCTACCCACACCTTCGCCACTGTTTCCAAAACTGGAACAACCGGTGGTGGTTTGATTTAGTTTTCCGTAGAACGCTATACACTTTTGAGACCTTGCTACTCACCCTGGTGCTGGTAACGATTGCACTGCTGCGTTTCTGGCCCTGGACACCACCGCTTGCCACTCTAGATCAGCCGCTTTTCAACGCCAACGAGAGCGAGGCTGGCCCGTCATCTGCAGAAACACATTCCACCAGTGTACTTGCTGCTGAGTCTAGAGGTGAGGTTTAATAAGCGCGGAATCGTTTTTGTCACCAAAGAAGAGAAAGGCGTGCCGAGAGTTTCATCATCGGCACGTCGTTCTACTTACTTCCCGCAATGGTCATACCTGTCGATTGTGCACCCAGGCAGGCTGCGCCAACGACGCCGGAGAAGTCGCCGAGTTTAGCACGGAGAATAGGTGTCTCTTTGGCCGGAGCGGTGAGCGCGACGGTACGAGCACGATGCACGGCTCGCTCGAAGAGCAGATCAACGGCTTCGATCACACCTCCACCCAGGATGATGGCATCGGGATTGTAGAAATTCATGATCGAGCCAAGGCCATAGCCCAGGTAGTCAGCCGCTTCGGTGACAACTTCGATCACAAGCTCATCCTTCTTCTGAATAGCGTCAGCGATGATGCCTGAGCGAATCACGGTGTCGCCCTCTTTGAGCAGACCAAGAGAATTATCAGAGAGAATTGACGCTCGTCCGTGATGAATCTCAGCCAGAATCTCGTGGGTAATTGCGGTACGAGAGGCGTAGGCTTCCAGACAGCCGCGTCCTCCACAGCCGCAGATACGCCCACCTGCCACAATCACAGTATGCCCAACCTCTCCTGCCGTACCGGAGAGGCCTGTATACATGCGACCATTCTGCACAATACCCGAACCGATACCAGTGCCGACGAAGAGGCAGACGAAATTGTTGTACCCATGACCTGAGCCATAGAGAGATTCACCTAACGCCGCTACCTCTACATCGTTGCCTACCGCAACTGGTTTGCCAAAATGACCGCTCAACAGCGCTCTCAGGTCCATGTTATGCACACCTAGATTCGGCGCATCCACGACCACGCCAGCTTTGCGGTCGATCTGTCCCGCAGCGCCTACGCCGATAGCTACCAGTTGATCGGCGGTAATCTTTGCCGTATCGATGGCTGCGCTTGTCAGCTCGATTGTACGCTGCGCTACAAAATCCTGGCCCCGCTCGGCGCGCGTGCGTTTGCGAGCCGAGGCGACAACTTCTCCAGAGGCGACATCAATTACTGCCGCCAACGTTTTAGTTCCACCGAGGTCGATACCGAGAGCATATACTTTGTTTTTTGCCATAACTTCATCTCCTCATCGTCACGAGCATTTCTCTCTTATTACTCTGTCAACCTTTCTTATGCACTCAGCATCTTTCCTATTATGGGACGCAATGAAGGCTGACAGAAAAGTGTACTCATTAAAAAATACTACTTTTTTGCAGATACCTGTTGAAAAGGTAAGCTTAATCCGGGCTGTACGTCGAGATCGAAACCATGATGCTCACCCAGTGAGAGATGGAAAAATGCTGCACTAGCAATCATCGCGGCGTTGTCCGTGCAGAACTCAATTGGAGGATAGCCTAGTGTGATATGCAAGGGCTGCAATTCCTGGTTCATCCGTTCGCGCAGGCGCACATTCGCAGCGACGCCACCAGCGAGAATCACCTGTTTCACGCCGTATTCTTGAGCGGCCTGCCGTGTCTTGACGGCCAGTACATCTACAACCGCTTCCTGAAAGCTAGCGGCAAGCCAGGTTACATTGGGAGCGCCTCGCTGAGCTGCCTGCTCTCCCATGCGGGTATAGCGTGTGGAATGGCTGTTCTTTGTGGAGACAGCTTCAGGTGCGTCTTCAGGATTTGTAGCCTCCCGGGCAGTCGTCATCCCCTCCGCGAGATTCAACATTGCTGTTTTTAAGCCACTAAAGCTGAAATCATAACTACCGCGCAGCCAGGCACGAGGCAGTGCATACGCTTTGCGTGCAAGTGAGATCGGCTGCTGTTGCTCACGTAGCCTCTCCTCAGCCTGCAGAGTGGCCAGTTGGATAGCGGGGCCACCGGGATAGCTAAGACCAAGAATGCGCGCAACCTTGTCGAATGCTTCACCCGCAGCGTCGTCACGTGTCTGCCCAAGCAACTGATACTGCCCATGCGCGCGCACCAGCACCAGCTCACTGTGAGCTCCTGAAATAACCAGGCAGAGCAAGGGAAATTGCGGATCGCCTTCCAGTTGCAGCCCCGATGCGGAGGAAGAAGGTGCAGACTCTTCCTTGCGTAACCAGTTGGCGTAGATATGAGCTTCCAGATGGTTTACGCCAAGAAACGGGAGGTTGTGAGCAAGCGCAAGCGCCTTGCCAGAGGTGAGACCAACAAGCAACGAACCAGCCAGACCAGGACCATAGGTTGCCGCCACCGCATCTATATCTTCCCAGGAGCAACACGCTCGCTCCATTGCCAGTTCCAGCACCGGCACAATCGCCGTCAACTGGTGGCGCGATGCGACTTCAGGCACAACTCCACCGTAGCGATTGTGAATGTCGATCTGCGAGGCAACAATATTTGAGAGCAGATAGCGACCATCCTGAACAATTGCCGCCCCCGTCTCATCACATGAACTTTCGATAGCCAGTACACGCATACGTTCGCATCTTACCTACTGCTTCTCGAAAACCTGAGTGCGGAGCACTAGCCGCGCTCAAGCGGCGTTGGTTTTCGTCTAAGATCTTAGACCGTTTTCAGCTTTTGGAACAAAGCTGCTTTTAATTCCAGAAATTTTTGTTTATATGCAGGAGAATTAATCTCTTCCGTCCACATAATAATGGCATCTTCCTGGTTATCGCTATAGTAGCGATGTCGTATACCAGCTTCGCGAAAACCATATTTATGGTAGAGATTTTGCGCAGTATAATTAGAGACACGCACCTCTAATGTGACCCACTTCGCACCGATTGAATAAGCAATATCGATCAGGCTGACAAGCATGAACTCACCAAGGCCACGCCTGCGGTGATCGGGATGCATGGCAATAGTAGTAATATGTGCTTCATCCACCATCAGCCATAGCCCCGCAAAGCCAATAATAGCCGCCAGCTCTGGCACCGGACTAGCAACGAGTGGTCGATTTGGTAGGAGCGAGAGAGGGAAGAGGCGATTTTTGCGCGGTCTCTCCAGTTCTGAATTGACCGTTTGAGATTGCTCTTCTAAAATTTTTTTATCACGTAAGACGATGTAATGTGCCCAGCGATTATCCTGCAACTCCTTACGATAAGCGCTTGGAGGCCATGTTGACGGATATGCCAGACGCTCGATTTCGATGACGCGTGGCACGTCTGACATCGTCATTCGTTCAATGACGTAACGCACCCTCTCCCCTTTCTGTCGTTAGCAAATCTGTCGTTTGTCCAGAGCTACCACCAAGCAACGGCTGCTTGCGTGTGCTGCGTGTAATGGATGGACGCCGTAGATATAGCGGTTCCAGCACACGTGGGTCATCAAGCTGACCTTGCCTCAAGCGCTGAAAAGCCAGCATTGCCAGTAACGATGCGTGTCTTGTTGCCAGCACGTTTTTTAGTATGAGACTTTCTGGAAGAGATGCTAGCAGTTTTTGACGAGTATCAGCACTGATCTCACCACAAAGGAGTAGTGACACCGCTTCAGACTGTTCCCCACCCACTACACCCGCTGGACCTGCTAATTCCTGAACAAGGCGTTCACGCACATATATGGCAATATCCTGTGGCGAGGCGAGCAGATACTCGCCCACATGCCGAAGCGTATACATTTGACCGCTGACAAGATTAGAAGGGGCTTGAAGGAGATAAAAAGCGGCATAGAGTTCAGAGCGACCAGCTTCCAGCACCGCCCCTACAACCCTCTGGGTGTGAAGCTGCTGCACCGCAATGACATCCAACGTACTGATCCCCACCAGAGGCTTGTTCAATGCAAAGGCCAGCGTTTTCGCTGTTGTAAGCGCAACACGTACACCATTAAAAGAGCCTGGACCTGTTGCAACAGCCAAAGCATCTACTTGCTCAAACGAAACCGTTGCAGTCGTGAGCAGACGCTGGATAGAGGTCAATAATTCCACACTGTGGTTATTGCCACTATACCATGTGTATTCCCCGTACACCTCGTCCTCTGAACAGAGTGCGATGCTTGAGTAGCGTGTCGATGTATCAAGAGCTAGCAGTAACATAGATATTCTTCATCAAAACTAGCATTGCAACTGTTTCAGCAGTTCACAATAGTGTGTTCCTGTTGCCTCAAACAACAGGTGACGCCGAGTTTCATCCACAAAAGTGAGGCGAATACGTAGCCGCTCATCGGGCCAGAAACCCACCACTTTATCTGCCCATTCAACCACACATACTCCCGAACTACCTATATATTCCTCAAAACCCAGATCATACAGTTCGTCAGGATCATCGAGTCGATACAGATCAAAATGATAGAGCACCTTTTGGGAGGAAGGCGATGCAGGAAAACCTACTGCTTGCTGCGCCACTGCAAGGCTAGCAGGTCGCGGCTCTACTTGATATTCCTTTAGAAGAGTAAATGTTGGACTACTCACAGTCGCAGAAATATTCATTCCCCGCGCCAGACCTTGCGTAAACGTCGTTTTACCAGCACCAAGTTGCCCATCCAGTAAAAGCAATTCCCCTCCTCGCACAAGTTCCCCCAGACGTTGCGCTACACGCTGCGTCTGTTCAGTGTTCTGGCTGAAAAGTTCCCAGGTACAGCTCGTCACAGCATGGAAAAGCCCTGTCACAATACTCCCTTTCCGCATATCTCTTATCTAGCAGAGATAGCGCTACCTATTATAGCATATCCACCGGAGTCGAGATATATATTTTGCACAGGCAAGCAGAACTGTGACCAGACAAGCAGAAAACTACCCTCGATACTCCTTTTGGTCTCCACCATACAATTGAAACATTTACATTTTTATAAATACATGAATCATATGCTGTAAATTATCCTACAATTTGAATCCATAAAGGGTGGAATTACGTATATTTTTTAGACCATTCGAGTGGGCATTGACACCATCTTACAAGCGTTGTATTCGTGGACAGGGGAGGAAACATGGAAGATATTCGGAAACCCGAGCTGTATAAAGCCGTAGTAGCAGAGTTTATAGGTACGTTTTTTCTCACATTAGCTGCGTTGATCAGCGACTCGCCCTTTGTAGTTGCCCTGACGCTAGGTGTGTTCGTCTATGCGATTGGAGATATCTCTGGCTGCAATATCAATCCCGTCGTTACTGTCGGCCTAGTCACGATTCGCCGCCTGCCAATCCTACGAGGTGCATACTATATTATCGCTCAGATTCTCGGCGCACTACTAGCTCGTCTACTTGCCCCTCTAGTTGAATCTCTTCCCATGCGTTACAGTTCAGGAAACCTATTCGCGGAGTTCTTCGGCAGTGCATTCTTGATTCTAACAGTGATGGCTGTCTCTGATAAATATATTCCTAAATCCAGCAGTGGTGTAGCTATTGGTGCGGCTCTAGCCGCTGGTCTAGCAACAAGCAAAGGTATTCTTAATCCAGCGATTGCGATTGCGATGGGTCTACCCATTTCGCCTGCTGTATGGGCCACGCTTCTCGGTGGTATTGTCTTCGCCCTGCTCTCTCGTCTCTACGGGAACCAGAAAGCAGCCCAGCAGCCCTCGGCACCGACCTGGAGTAGGGCGCAAAGCTCCCCCGGTATGCTCTTCACGTCAGACCTTGAGCGCAATAAGCGATAGACTTTATTATGACTCATCCCGAATTTTCGAGGCGCAGTTCCTACCCTTCGCACCCGTTTTCTCATGGGAGGGTACAGAGTCGTTCAGGGAGATGGTGCACAACCCGTAATTCGCTTGATCGCGACGTCCCCCACGTTTTGGCACCTTTTTCAAACGTTCGGGATGAGTCATAACGAGGAACATGAATAAGAAATTTTTACCAGCTCTTAGCGCTGTTTTGCTCC
>DAOUDD010000175.1:0-9186 GCA_034431765.1 Ktedonobacteraceae bacterium
ATGTTCCTTATTGGTCGTGGGAAAATTCCGATCCTCTCCTCACATGCTGCACTTCAGAGTCTCTCGAAAGGTGCACACAGCGGACTCTTTGTGGGAGGATCGGTTGGCACATTTTCCGGCATCATCTATACGTTGGTGGGAGGAGTCAACTACGGTCTTTTTCGCGGAATTGGCACTGGTCTCTTTGTGACGGTGATTGTTGCACTTGTGCGAGGTTTGCGAGCGCTGTTTCTCGATGATTTTGGCCCTTCGTCACTCCCAACAATCCGCTTTCAAGATCGTTTGCGAACGGGTATCACTATTGGTCTCTGTGCTATGGGCGGTTTTGGAACGTTCTATGCATGGCAAAGTGGGGGAATTGATCGTATCGTCGTGATAAATACGGTCATTTTTGGGTTCTGCTTAGCACTATTCTCTGTATTTGGAGGGGGAACTAATCTCATTCATGATTTGGGAGGAGAGATCCAACCAGCAGAACTGGTCAGTTGGAGGGGAGGTACATGGCAGAGCGTGCAAAACAACATACGAAAAGGACTTGTTTTGGGTCTCCTCGTGGCACTGTGTCTCATTCTCGTACTTTCACTCTCCAGTAGTATTTTTTATGGCTTAAGCTATGGAGTGAAATATGGAATTGTTTTTGGACTGATGGTTGGTGCACTCACAGCAATCATTGGTGTGTTGACCGGGATTTTGACAGATGGTTGGTCAAGTTCGATGCTCGATACACGTAAACTTGCGTATGCGAATGAAGGAATTCATCGCTCACTCCGCAATGCCCTCTTTGCTGCCTGTCTCTTTGGAGTGGTAGGAGGGAGCGTGAGTGGTGTCGTATGTGCTCTCTTGTTCGCATGTGCGAGTATTGCCGGTTGGTCAATCTTAGGAACGGGTTTTGCTATTGCAACAACCGCTTCTTTTGCTCTCCATTTCTTCACCTTGCAAGGTGGGAATGCATATATCGCACATTACTTGCTTCGTTATTATCTCTGGCGGATGAACTTTATTCCCTGGAAATACGAAATTTTTCTCGACTATGTTTCGGAACGTATTCTCTTAAGGAAGGTAGGAGGTGGTTATATTTTTATGCATCGCCTTCTGCTCGATTATTTTGCAGATAAGGAATAATGTATGTCACGACATGCCATAGTAGTCGGTGGGGGCATTGCAGGTCTGCTCTCTGCCCGCATCCTCGCACACCATTTTGGGCGAGTGACGCTTTTGGAACGAGATCGGTACCCTGAAGAACCCGTGTTCCGCTCAGGTGTTCCTCAGGGGCGACAGGTACACACGATGCTCCTGCGCGGTCAACAGATAGTTGAGCAACTCTTTCCTGGAATCACAACACGACTGTATGCACACGGTGCTGTTGAGCAGTTCTACGGGCACAAAAGTTTCTATAGCTATAAAGGCCAACGAGCGGTGCAAATTCCGCCTGTGTTACAGGGCTGGAATTGTTCTCGAATGTTATTAGAACATCAGATTCACGAAGCTGTTCGTGCGCTTCCTCAGGTCCACATTATAGAAGGAGCTGATGTCATTCGCCTTCTTTCCACGCCTCAGTCTGAGCGAATACGAGGGGTCCAGTTTCGCAAGAAAGAAGCAGGAAAAGTTGATATCAATTGTCAGGACCTTGAAGCTGATATGGTAGTAGATGCGAGTGGTGCTCTGTCACATGCACCACAGTGGTTGAAATCACTTGGATATGCATCACCTCATGAAACTATTGTCAATGCACATATACACTATGCAACTCAAACCTATGAGCAACCTAAAGATTGGTCTGCTGAATGGACAGGAATTGCAATTCAGGCAAGAGATCAGGCGCGTCGTGGAGCAGTGCTCATGCGTGTAGAACAGCAACGTTGGATGGTTGCCTTCTCCAAAGTAGGGGATGAAGGCCCCGCGTTCAAAGGAGAAGAATATGTAACATTTGCGAGGCAATTACCAGATCCCAGTATCTATGAGGCCATTAAGGATGCAAAGCCCATCACTCCTATCTACAGCTATAAGCGCACCGAAAACCGTTTACGCCACTTTGAGAGAATACAACTTCCCGAAAATTTTGTGCTTGTAGGAGACGCTGTTTGTAATCTCAATCCGGTGTATGGGCAAGGGATGACGGTTGCAGCTCTCCAAGCTCTCGCTCTCGATGATTGTCTCAAAAGACATCAGCAAAACCTCTCAGGTTTTGCTGATGTCTTTCAGCGTCGAGTAGCTCACATTATCCGAGGCCCCTGGTTACTTGCAGCATCAGCCGATACCCCTCAGAACACAAAGCCAAGCCTCGCAAGTAGATATATGGACGGGATATTTGATGTCCTGGCGAGCGACCAGAAGACGCTCTTGACCTTCCTTGAGGTTTTGCATATGCTTCGCCCGCCAACTGCGCTTTTTCATCCTGATATTGTCATCAAAGTGATGACCAGAAAGCGACGTTAGGAGTTGAGGAGATGCCGTACAGGAATGTGGATTGCTGCAAAAATATCTGCACTAGAGAGAAGTTGTGATGAAGCGCACGAGAATGCCAGACATTGACGAAAGTTCCTGTCAATGAAAAAGACAGCGAAACCACAGAGTCTTCTTTTGCTTCAGGACTCCTCGCTCGTTTAAACAAACCGAAAGAGTCCAAAGATGAGAACAGTGATGCTCACAGCTAAGAGCAGACCTGCTATTGCTTGCCAGGGAGTATGGGCACCGACTTCCCAACGTGCCCATGCTACCAGTGCAACGAGAGGCAACAGCATCAAAAAAATAGGCCCAAAGAGCAGAAGACAAGTGGTCATGGCTCCCGCGACACCAACAAGATGCAGGCTAATCTTCCACTTCCACACATTGGTGATCACCATTGCTGTGGCTAAGGCAACAAGAGCGGCAACCATGGTCGCAAGAAAAGCAGATGACGCATGAACAATGAGCAGCCCAGCAAGGACCAGGCAGAAACTCACAATGCCAAAGAGAAAAGGAACGAGGCGTTGTGAGCGAATACTGACGTGATGATCACTGTAGCGACCAGCACGTACTCCCTGAGCGATATGGAGGAGCGGTGCAAGAGAAACTCCGATAACTGTGATGCTCCACCAGAGGAGAGCCTGTTGTAGAGACCCCGCTGTAGAAACACCGACAACAAAAAAAGTTGGAATTGCAACGAAAAGCGGATTCGTGATAAAAGAGAGAAATGAAGCGAGTGTGTTCGCCCAGCGGTTCTGTTCCCTTGTTTCAAACAGAGACTTATCCACGAAATAGAACTCCTATGTACAACAATACTTGTGAGCATGATGTGACAAAAATCATGTTGCTAAAGCATATCATACCTGTAGTAGAGATGATACAGGTCTCTATCACATTCCCTTCATAAGGAAGAAAAATCTTCTCCCTTTTCCCCCGAAAAATGCTCCCCAAAGCCTCCATGAAAACCTTCGTTCTTTGCGTATTTACTCTCAAACATCTTTTGCTTACTATAGTGGTAGACAGTGTTCTTTCACAGAAACAATGACCATGAGACGTGAAGAGGATTGTGTCTCTGTGCTAAGTATGCTGTCTGGTGTTCCACATTAGCGCGAAAGGAGAGAAACACTCTATGTCCCATTACGATGTCCTCTGGCCCTTTGGCCCCCTCGCCCTCTACTACTTCTACTAACGTAATTTTGTCTGCTTAGTCGGTTGTCATACAGACATACAAGGAGAAAAGCAATGTTTTCTGTTCGTCTCCATCGTTTCGTTTCTGTTGTGAGTCATATCCAGCTCCTGGTTTCTCTTATTGCACTGGTTGGACTCGCAGGAGCCGTATTTGGTTTCGCACACCCTGCTCATGCAACTCCTGCACCCTCAGCTCATACGGCTATTGAGCAATCAAACTGCTGGTGGTATAGGAGCGAGATTCATTTAGAGAGTGATCCCGTCCACTTGACCTGCTTCCACGATACTGGATATATAGAAACCTTTGTCCCTAGTATCAAAATCATCTTTTCGTACAATTACTCTGGGTACATCTCCACTGCTCAGGGACACACCTACGCCTTTTGTGATAACAATCATACCTGGCTTGACGGTCCCCAGGACGTAACAGAAATCTTTATCTCCCCGAAGAAAGCGGCTTGGTGTAGCTAGAAGTGTTCCTGAGACAGGAGAAAGCCATATGCCATCACACGAGTCTGCTCAGGGAATGAGTGAACCGATTCATCTGTCTCTAGAGACTCTCTTTCCCAGAGACTGTCCTGGTCTGTGGTTGGTGGTCGATCTGCCACATGGCATCGTCTCCTGTTTGCAGACACAGCCATCTGCCCGTCTGCTCCGTCAGGAACCATTCTCGCCGAATGCCCTGCGCATGGTGTTGCCCCTGGTACTCTTTGCTGACTGCTGTCCCTATGCCTCTCTACTGGCGGCGTTACAGGTTTCGGAGCAACTCTTGTTCCACCTGCTGACGCTGCCACTCACCGATGCACGTGTGCAGCCCTTCTTCGAGGAGGCAGAACGCATCGCAGCAGTGCTTCACGGCGTCCATCCAGGGAGGCAACGAGAACGACTCTTGCATCAGTTACGGCGTGTGATGACCGCGACAATGGCGGGCTGTACTCGTCTCGGCTTCACCATTCTCTCGCTGCGGCGCATTGGCTATCGCCTGCAACCCACTATTCTTCCATCGGGGCCGCTCACAGCAGTACGGGAACAGCACGTCATCGTGCCGGTTGCTGGAGGAGAAAGCTCGGTGGAAGTGCAATCCAGACTGGCGAAGGCGAAAGAAGGGAGCTATGCATGAGCAGAGAGTAGGTGCCTGAGCGTGCCTGGTGGCACCTTGATTTTCATCAGCCTTTAGGGAATCGTGACGAAACGGACACCTGGTGGTGGTCTGGAGAGAGGAGTTCTCTCGTGCCCTGTATCCCTCTACCGACACAGCAGATTGTTGCCAGTGAAGTGGCCCTGCATCACCTATCCTCAAGAGGTGCATGGAGAAGCACGCTCTGCACATCGTTTCCTCCTGTTTCTTCTGTGGAACAGCAAAAATGCGCTGCGAGACGAGTGATGCATCGGCACTGGCACACACGATCTATCTCATGGTCTACACGTCGAGAACTGTATCGCATTCAGGAGAAAGAACATGGAAAACGGTATCACACCTGATACCCTCTGGATCAGTCTTGCGGGATTCGTGACGTTTGGTAGTGTCATCGTCCTGCTGCTCACCGTCCGTCATCTGCTCAAAAAGGTCGGTCCCAACGAAGCACTGATCGTCTTTGGCGGGCGAGGGACGAGAATTATCGTTGGTGGAGCGGCATTCGTCAATCCCATTACCGAACAGTGTCGTCGTTTTTCGTTAGAACTGCTCTCCTTTGCGGTTGCGCCGGCGCATCCTTTATACACGGTGCAAGGCATTGCCGTCGAGGTCGAAGCCGTCGCCCAACTCACCGTCCAGGCTGATGACTTGGCGGGTATTCGCAGGGCCGCCGAACAGTTCTTGAGCAAAACAGCACAAGAACGTGAGCAGTTCGTGCAGCAGATCATGGAAGGACATCTACGTCATATCGTTGGGCATCTGCTGGTGGAGGATCTGGTCAAAAACACGGACTATGTCGCGCAGCAACTGATGAGCAGTGCACGAGCAGAGCTAGAACGGCTCGGGTTGGTGATCGTCTCCTTCACGCTCAAGCAGGTACGTGACCAGCAGGACTATATCCGCAATTTAGGCACGATGGAAATCGAGGACCTGCGCACACGCATGGCAATTGCTGCCGTCGCCGCACAACGCGACATCGACGTAGCTGAGGTGAAAGCATTCCGCGAAGCTGGTGCAGCGAAAGCGGAGGCGGAAGAGGACCGTGTGTCGTCAGTGCTCTCCCATCGTCGGGAGAGAGCAGACATGCACCTGCCACCTGTCACTGAGCGATCTCGCCGAGAAGAAAAGCCTGGGGATCAGCCGCAGGGATACTTACAGGAGATCGAACCCCAGTTTCCACATCATAGAACGCCCACACGGGTGAAAGCGGAACATCCTTCTGCACGTCATCCCGTCGTGGCGGCAGCGGTTGTTGCCGATGCAGCACTGCTGTTCACAGAGGATGAGCGTTTATGATGATGGTCACCCCTCTGCAGCGCTATCGACAACACACTGTCCTTGGAAGTGGGCAAAGCAGCACAGCCTATCAGTGTGTCGAGACAGCAAGTGAACGCTCCTGTCTCCTGCTGCTGCTTCGACTGCCAGCACAACTAGAACAACAAGCGCGAAAGCGGTTTCTGGAGCGCTTTGAGCGTATGACAGCTCAGCTTCGGGCAGTTCCCGCACATCCAGCACTGATTCCACTGCGTGATGCAGGTGTCTGGCGAGATACTCCGTATCTGGTCTTTCCTGAAGCGGCGCTGCACGAGCAGATGCCTCTCGCTGTTCACACGCCGCAACAGACGATGCATATTTTGCATATGGTTGCTCAAGCTGTAGAACACCTGCACGATCACGAGGTAATTCATGGCAATCTCGGGTGGGCATCGCTTCTCCAATCATCCACTTCTGCTTTCTCGATTTCCCTGGCTGGATGTGGTCTACGTGCTATTCTGGAAGCACAGGGCATTGAACGAGGAGACATGGCCTATGCCCATCTACGAACGCTGTGGGGAACGTACCTGGGTGATCCCTCAACACTGGCACCTGAATGTCTCCTGGGTCAACCTCCTGACCGCTTTAGTGACATGTATGCCCTTGGCAAATTGGGGTGTCAGCTTCTCTGTGGAAAGCAGTTCGCCTTAAAGGAAGAGAACAATCCCTATCTTGAACTGGCGATGAGCAACCTCTACCAGTCGGTGACGCTTCCCTCTGGAATATTGGCGCAGACGGCAGCGGTGCTCACCCGGCTGACGACATTGCGTCGAGATGAACGATTTGGGACGATGCACGACGTTGTTGCCGCATTCGTGGAAATACAGAATGGAGAGTAGAAAGGGATGTACAATATGGAGGCAGACCAAAATATGCAACAGCGACCTCTACTCCTCACTGTTCCTCAGGTAGCCAAACTCTTAGGATTATCACGAGCTAAGGTTTATTCTCTCATTGCTCAACAAGAAGGACCAGCCGTTATCCGTTTTGGACGCTCTGTACGAGTCTCGCACGCTACTTTAAAAGAGTGGTTAGAGCAACGTGAAAAGGAACAGCAAGAGCAATAAAGCTCCCTTTATATAAATCTTTGAGGATACGTCGAGTTCAACTTAGGGAAGAAGTTTGCTTGAACCAACTCTTAAAAATCTTTGAGACAGTTTTCTGTTACCCATCTCCTTCATGATGCAGAAAACTGTCTTCTTTTTTCAGGAAATTACTCAGCAAATTTTAGCATCTTTTACGCTTTTAAAAAGGACTTGTTCATATCATCAAAATACACAAATTTGAGCAAAATTACATACAAAGAAGAAAAATGAATAGTACTTTTGTTCAAAAATTGGTACGACTATGATACTATATCCAATGCTTGGTAGATTGGTTCTACCAAGGAACAAAGGAAAGGAGGCTAACTTTAGCACTTCTTCTCTAGAAATAGAGGATAAGGGAGTAAATTAACGGCACCCGGAAAAAAGCAGCCGTTGAACACATGATGTTTAACAATTTAGAGTATTTTGAAAGGAAAGACTTTTATGGCACGACGTGGTCATGGTGATGGTTCCATTTATCAGAGAAATGATGGTAGATGGGTTGCAAGCATCTCTCTTGAAGGTAATAAGAGGAAGACATTCTATGGAAAAACGAGAAAGGAGGTGCAGCAAAAATTAAAGACGGCTTTGCATCAGCAGCAGCAAGGAACGCTGGTAGTTGCTCCTCAGCAAAAGGTAGGGCCATTTCTGGAGCAATGGTTGGAAGATGTGCATAAGCATACAGTTCGTCCACGTACGTATGAGCGATACGAATCTATGCTTCGCCTGCATATCGTTCCAGGAATTGGTCATCATCAACTTCAAAAGCTAGCACCACAACACTTGCAACAGTTCTACTCGCAGAAGTTAGAAGAAGATCTTTCTCCAACAACAGTTGCTAGCTTTCATAAAATGTTGCATTTAGCATTTGAGAAAGCTGTTCGTTGGAATCTCATTGCTCGAAACATTTGCGATTCTGTTGATCCTCCACGCACGAAGCATTACGAAATTCAACCATTAAATGAGGAGCAAATACAGCGTTTTCTAACGACCGTTGAAGGCCATCGTTTAGAAGCTCTTTTTGTATTAGCATTGGCAACAGGCATGCGTCGAGGCGAAATTATGGCTTTGAAGTGGCAAGATGTAAATCTGTCTACTGGAATGCTTCAAGTACGTCGTATTCTCACACACATGCCTGCGAAACTGAATGGGAAAGGAGGATATGTCGAAGCAGAACCGAAAACGGAACGGAGTCGCAGAAGTATTGCTATTGCATCTTTTGCTCTAGAGAAATTGAAGGTACACCGTATGCGTCAGCTAGAGACGAAGTTGAAAGCAGGATCTCTTTGGAGAGAGAACGATCTTGTTTTCTGTAGTTCTGTAGGCGGGCATTTGCATAGTTCGCGGGATATATTCACACAGTTTAAAAAACTGCTCAAGAAAGCTGATTTACCCGATGTTCGTTTTCATGATCTTCGGCATAGCTCAGCAACTATGTTACTGAGTTTGGGAATACATCCGAAAGTTGTCCAGGAAATGCTCGGTCATAGTCAGATTGCAATGACAATGGACATTTATTCGCATGTGTTGCCAACCATGCAAATTGAGGCTGTAGGTAAGCTTGATGCAGTACTACGAGGTTAAATGCTTCATTTTGCTGTCACTTGAAGATGTTCTCAAGCCAGCTCTAGACTGGATTTACGAGACATTGAAGACTGTTTTGCTGTCAGGAGTTTGGTATGGAGATGTGGTCGTGGAAAGGGAAAGAAAAAACGCCCTGATCTTCTGTTTGTCTGTGCTTGTCCACTGAAGTTTTTTCTCTTTGCTGTCAGTTTTGCTGTCAAACAGTGTGATATTTTTAAGCAATCAAGGATAGAGGCGGGCTGAGGGGGTTGGCGGAGGAGGTGGGATTCGAACCCACGAAGGCTATGCACCTTACACGATTTCCAGTCGTGCTCACTAGACCACTATGAGACTCCTCCAGGGAAAGCGGAGAGAGTGGGATTCGAACCCACGAGGGCTGTTAACCCTACCGCTTTTCGAGAGCGGCACATTCGACCACTCTGACATCTCTCCGCC
>DAOUDD010000176.1:0-10065 GCA_034431765.1 Ktedonobacteraceae bacterium
ACAAACAATACTCATTTCCTCTAAACTTGAGGTGCGGAACTTATCTCTTGTGCGGTGCTTCCTCGACGGATATAACTTCGTATAACAATGGCTCGACGGAAGTCGCAACTCCAGCAGCTTGACGCAGATGTGGTATCACGTCTGGATCCGCTAACATGGCCTGAAAATCCTCCTGACTCCGCCACTGAGCGTAGTTGACGACATGCGTTCCATCCAAACTTTTGTGGATATTGGCGGAAATAAAGCCTGGGAATTTGTTTATGACCATTTCTGTTGCTTTGACCAGTTCGTCTACAAGTAGCTGCTGCTTCTCCGGTGTTACTGTAAAAACATTGATCAACGTGGTAATGGTGCTATTTTGCACAATCTGTGTCATCTGTTTCCCATCCTTTATGAAACTTCTTTGACATACGTTACTTCATAGATTCCCGCATTCGTTATGGCTGCTGCAGGATCGATATGTGATTTTCCCTCTGGACTCTGGGCCATCGCCTCGAAAGAGGCACGATCCTTCCACTGGATGTACTCTGCGATCTTGGTTCCATCAAGACTTTTGTGAATGCTACAGGAAACGAAGCCCGGCCTCTTACTATGAGCATCCGAAACCTCAACAAGATGCTCAAAGAGCTGTTGTTGATTCTCAGGTGTGCTCGGCCAGACGACAATTGCCGTAAAAATGCTGTTACTCTGTGAAATAGTTGCCATGAGTTTCTCCTAATGCTCCTTCTCGAATGTCAACAACACTTTCCCGAACGGACGCCCCTCTACCTGATAACGTTGCGCCTCTACCACCTGTTCAAAGGGGAAAGTCCGGTCAATCAGGGGTTGAATCTGCCCTTCTGTCCATAACTTAAAATAGAAATGAAAAGCCTCCTCTAGCACTTCTTGAGGAACAAAGGCAGTCATATGCCCAACGATTTTCAGGCTTTTGGTTATAATAGGAAGAAGATTGACGTGAGATTGGCGTCCAGCTGAGGTTCCCATAAGCACAAGGGTCCCACCGGGTTCCAATACCTCCAGGCTCTGAGCCGTAATATCGCCTCCCAGACAATCAATAACCAAGTCTACTCCGTTCTTCTCAGTGAGACGTGCGATTCCATCTCGTATGGACTCTTGCGTGAGATCAATCACATCTTTGTAACCCAGTTCACGCGCCCGTTCAGCTTTAGCAGTGGATCCAGCTGTCGTAATCACATGGGCCGCGCCTAATACCTTTCCTAACTGAATGACGGCGTTCCCAACACTACTTCCCACACCCGGAGCGAAGACTACTTGTCCTGGTTGTAGATGACCATGATAGATTAATCCCGTATAGGCAGTATCATAGGCGGTTCGCAATGCAGCGGCTTCCATGTAGTTCACGCCATCCGACAAAGGTATCACTAATGAGCGTGGTGCTAGAACATACTCCTGCCATGTTCCACCACGTGGCAAAAAATAGGCGTGCCGAAACATGACTACTTGTCCTATCGGCAAGTCGCTGCCCTCGCTGACGATAACGCCTACCCCTTCGGAACCCAAGATCATCGGTAGGTTTCTCGCCCAAGCAATGATGCCCAGGCGTGTGTGATGGTCTAGAGGATTAATAGCTGCCGCCGTCATTTTGACGAGCACTTGCCCCGCTTCGGGAACTGGCAGAGGAAGGTTCACGAATTGTAACTGATCGTAGCCACCATGCGCAGAAATCTGAACAGCTTTCATGATGCTATTCCTCTCCGATCAGTAAGCCGTGCACATGTTGCATGCGAAAGTGTTGTGGAAGATCGATAGGAAGACGGTCCCAGTGCTCTCCTTGATCGGTGGAACGATACACACCTCGTCCAGAGGCGGCGTAAAAGGTACCCGGTTCCTCCTCGCGCGTAGCGAGAAATTGTATAAGTGTTCCTTTGGGTTCAGGAAGTCCTGCACTCACGAGATGCCAAGGAGAGTTTCGGGTGCGTTTGTAGATGTAGGACTCGGCCCAGTCAGCCATATGGGCATGTTCGGGTCCTTGAGCACCTGATAAAAGGATCGTATCGGGATCGGCTGGGTCAACAGCAACACTCCAGAAGTAGAAGTGTTCTAACCCTTCTGTTTGCGTTTCCCAGGTTATGCCACCATCATGTGTTTCAGCGTACCCTCCATACGTGAGGACGAGATAGGGGCGTCCCTGCTCATCAGTCCTCCTGGAGTGGGCAGGAGTTCCGGAACCGCCTGTCTCGTAGACCCGTCCTGGAGCGAGTTTGTGAGAGGTAAGGGAATGTCCATCGATCTGTGCCTCTATTTTGTGATCTTCCCAAGTTAAGCCAGAATCACGACTGACCATGACGCCTCCCTGTTCAATAGCAACAAACAGACGTGCGGGATCAACAGGGTCAGGTTCAATCCAGCGGACATGATGGGTATGGGGCCGTGGGGGAAAACTCCAGGGAAGC
Organism: Ktedonobacteraceae bacterium; assembly: GCA_034431765.1. Taxonomy (GTDB): domain Bacteria; phylum Chloroflexota; class Ktedonobacteria; order Ktedonobacterales; family Ktedonobacteraceae; genus DASYAN01. The sequence continues at coordinate 2,415 of DAOUDD010000176.1, forward strand.
GCGGTACGAGACGGAATATCTTGGAGTGAAGTCCGTTCAACCCATGTATCACCACCGTCTTCCGAACGGAAAAGTGCGCTTGGCTCCGTTCCTGCCCAGACCACTCCATAGGTGCCAACTCGCTCAACCGGACTCACCGCAACAGACATCACCTCTGCCGAGCCAATGCCTGATCCTACTGGTTCCCATGTTTTACCAGCATCGTTGCTCCGCCATAATCCTTTTCCAAAGGTCGCGCAATACAGACGTACCGGATGATGCGGATCGGCGGCGAGGGCGTGTGCTGGCACATCCTCCAATGTCGTTTCCAATTTCCAACTTCCATCCTGCTCTGTTGCACGTAACACGGCATCTTCCATCGCAAGAGTAAGCGTTTTCATAGCTAATCTCCTTTGTCAGTACTGACAAAGAGTGCGGAGTCTATGCACTCTTTTCTGACATACGACATATTCATATCGAATATCAAGAATACTAACACATGACTTTCCTTTTTGTCAAGCTTTTCACCTTGAATTTTGTAAATTGACGTTTAGATAAATGAGTAAAAAGGCACCCTTTGGTTGTCAAGGGATACCTAAAAGCGTCATGTACTTTCCACAAAACGAAACAGGAAAAGGACAGTATGCCTTGAACTTTAACACATTGCAGCAAGTCCGGCAGCAGACCTACAACAGTTTTGAACTTGGCACACCTGCCCGCCCGTGTCAAAAGCGTGGAAAATGTCTGGCCGAGCTTTGGGGTTTCATCCTGAGCCTGCGCCTCGCTATGACGTGGTGATCAAAGGGCCAAAAAAGCCCTCGGAAGCGAGCGGATGAACCAATCTGAACTCTCATTCTGATCGTTTTCCCTTTCCAACTGACCTCCTTTGAGAAGGTCAGAAGGGTCCTGTTTATCTAAACATAATTGGAAAGAAAAGCTTGACAAAAAGGAAAGTTATATGTTAATATTCTTGATATTCGGCATACGTGTTTCACATTTCAGAAATAAAAGAGTTGGAGGGGAAGGAGTACAGTGTGTACAAAGCGTGTGAAGCCACCTTTCTCGGATTAGCAATAAAGCAAGAGGTGAGGTATGAATAACTATCCTGAACTCGGCTGGGGGCAGAGCAATGTAGAAGTCCACCTGCGTTTTATGGGTGGATGGGGAAATGAAAACCTCACGAGTGCGTGTGGTTGGATAACTACGGGGATGCATTGGCGTACAGCGAAGTCCTCGACCTTTTCAATTCATACTGGGCGCGGCTATTTTGATAACGTGAACGCCCTCGTTGAAGGTTCCGTCGATGTCGTCGTCACAACACCTACTGTCACAGCAGCAATGGCATTTCAGGGGCGTGGCCCGTATACACACGAGCATTCCAACCTTCGAGCGATTGCAGCCCTTCCCCACCGGGATCGCTTACTTTTTGCCCTTGATGCAGATGTGGCTGATCGTTATGGACTCATGACATTTGCAGACATAGTTGCGAAGCGACCACCGCTACGAATCGCAACAGGGTACAACGACGGTGTGAATGTGATCGGCTATGCTGTAGACAAAGTGCTCAATGCCTATGGGACGACGTGGGAAGCCTTAGAGCAATGGGGAGGTCGATGGTCTGTCGCAGATACTCCTTTTCCAGCACTGACATTGTTTGCCACAGGAGAAGTTGATGCGCTCTTTCATGAGGCAATGATGATCTGGCCGAGTTCTTTGAATGGCAAAGCAGTACGCTATATATCGCTTGACCCCACCGTCTTGAACACTCTGCATCAACAGTACGGATATAGACGAGAAGACCTGGAACCAGGAGACCTGCCAGGTGTAGAACAACGTCTTCCCACCATCGATTTTAGTCAATGGGTCATCGTCGCACGCGATGATCTACCAGAAGAGGTCGCCTATCTTATGACACAAGTCATGGTCGAGGACCGTGCTGACTTTGAAGCACGCTACCGTCATCTCCCTGTTCAGGCAAGTCCGCTCTATTATCCAATAAGACCAGAAGATATGTGCCGGGTCGATCCCATTCCGTTACATCCAGGAGCTGTGCGCTACTATCGTGAACATGGCTTTTTGACAGAGGCATGAGGAGCAATCAGTGGAGAAAGGATTTGCGGCGATGAAAGGACTTTTCGATGTTCGCTCGACTTGATCATATTCAGCTCCTGAGTCCAGCACCTGAGCGTCTTGCCCATTTTTATCAGGATGTGATGGGAATGGCTGCCGAGCAAATTGCTTCTGAGGTTTGGCTCTGTCAAGGTCCCCGACGACGCGTACTCATTGGGAAAAAGCTGTCCCGTGTCCTGGGTTTTGGTGCCTTTGGATGTACCAACAACGACGACGTTGCCAGGCTAAAGGCCAGACTCATAGCTCAAGGAGTTTCTCTCGCCCCATCGCCGAGTCCCTTGTTCGCAGACAATGCCTTTTCTTTCTCTGATCCTGATGGAAACTGCATCGTCTTTGGAGTTGCCGGGCACTCAAAACCGGACGATGACGCTGTGAAAGGAGTTCCTCTTCCAGCACGACTTCAGCACCTAACGGTTGGCAGTCGGAATGCTGAAGCGATGGTCCATTTCTACCGTGATATCGTCGGACTCGTGATTTCTGACACAATGCGTGACGAGACAGAGGTGAGTGCATGCTGGCTACGGACTCCAGATGATGTAGAACATCATTCCTTTGCCATTTTTCGTGCCGAACAGGATGAGATTGATCATTATTCGTATGAACTCGACGACTGGGCAGGTATTCGTGATTGGGCCGATCATTTCGCCAAGAAGGACTTCAAACTCTTCTGGGGACCAGGCCGTCATGGTCCAGGCAACAATCTCTTCATCTTTGTGCTTGATCCCGATGGTAACAAGATTGAACTTTCCGCCGAGTTAGAGATAATGGACAAAGGCCGACCAGCAGGGATTTGGCGACACGAGCCAGATACCCTCAATCTGTGGGGACCGTCATTTATGCGAAGTTAAGTGCTCACAAGGGAAGAACGATGAAACTTATTACCTTTGTCTATCAGGGAAAGCAGAGCTACGGCATCGTGCTTCACAATGATACCATTGTTGACCTCGGGCTACGTTTTGGGGACCGCGCACCAGATGTGCGTACCACCCTGACGAAGAACCTGCTCCCAGAAATTGCCTCTCTTGTGTCTCAGGCTCAACCAGACATTGCGCTGAGCGAGGTCACATTGCTGCCAGTAATTCCTAATCCTGCAAAGATTTTTTGTATCGGGCTAAACTATGACGACCATAGACGCGAGGCTGAGCGTGCGGAAACACGCTATCCAACCGTCTTTACACGCTTTGCAGACAGTCAGACGGGACACCTACGTCCTCTCCTGTGCCCGACAGCTTCTCAACAATTTGATTATGAGGGCGAGCTTGCGGTGATCGTGGGTAAACGTGGTCGCGCTATTGACGTTGCACATGCATTAGAATACATAGCTGGCTATTCTTGTTATAATGATGCAACGGTCCGTGATTGGCAGCATCATACACATCAGTGGACGCCTGGAAAGAATTTTCCCGCCACGGGTGGCTTTGGTCCCTGGATGGTCACAGCAGATGAAATCGAGAACGGAAGTTCTCTCACCCTCGTCACACGGCTCAATGGGCAAGAAATGCAACGAGCAACAACTGATGCGCTTATCTTTTCGGTTCCTGAACTCATCGCGTATATCTCAACCTTTACCCCTCTTTCGCCAGGGGATGTCATCTGTACAGGCACTCCTGGTGGAGTCGGATTCAAGCGGAAACCCCCAGTCTTCTTACAGGCTGGGGACACCGTGGAAGTCGAGATTTCGCACATTGGAACCTTACGTAATCCTATCATCAATGAGTCGGCAGAAAGTGCTTTCCATACCATGAAAAAAGAGAGAGAGCATGACATCATCCATGAATGAAGAGCCGCAGGTACACTATCCGGTCGTTATTGTGGGTGCCGGGCCGACAGGACTCGTGCTTGCCAATCTCCTGGGTGCCGAAGGTATTCGTACCCTTCTGATTGAACGTCATCTCTCAACGGGTCGAGAACCACGCGCTGTCTCTCTTGACGACGAATCACTTCGTACGTTGCAAACGCTCGGTTTGGTGACCGAGGTACTTCAACATGTTGTTCCGGGTTACGGATCCCAGTATTACTCGCCTGGAGGTCGTTGTTTTGTCAAAGTTGAGCCGACTGATACGCCCTATGGGTATCCGCGAAGAAATGCGTTCCGTCAACCAATTCTGGAGAGACAGTTACGTGAGGGTCTTGAGCGATTCGCGCACATTGAGACATGGTTCGGTTGGACACTCGAAACGCTAACGCACAATGCTTCTGGTGTGGTGATCAGCATCACAGGACCAGAAAATCTGCACACTCGAATTGCATGTGAGTATCTGATAGGATGTGATGGGGCCAGCAGTACCATAAGAAATCTTCTTGGAATCTCGCTTGCAGGTTCGACCTTCAATGAGCGTTGGCTTATCGTCGATTTGGAAAACTCGGACACCTCATCTCCTCATACCAAAGTCTTTTGTGATCCTCGACGACCATGTATCAGCTTGCCAGGCCCAGAGCGTACGCATCGGTTTGAGTTTAAGCTGCATGCACACGAACGTGATGAGGCTTTGCTCATTCCCGAAGTCATTCACAATCTTTTGCATACTCATGGTGCTGATCCAAACAGCATCATTGTACGCAAGGTCGTCTATCGGTTTCATGCACGACTAGCAGATCACTGGTCAAAAGGCAGAGTTTTTCTTGCGGGAGATGCTGCGCACCTCTCCCCTCCCTTTGCTGGGCAAGGAATGAACAGTGGCATTCGTGATGCTCACAATCTCGCCTGGAAATTGGCGTGGGTTCTTCGCGGTCAAGTTGGGCCACACCTTCTCGATACCTATGAGAAAGAGCGGAAAGCACACGCCTCGGCAATGATTCGACTCGCGCTGCAAATGGGCGCGGTAATGGCTCCACATCATTTTTTGTCGGCATGGACTGTTCAGAACATGTTTCGTGTCCTTGGACTGTTCCCAGCCGCGCAAGCATATGTGTCACAGATGAAATATAAGCCGAAGCCTCGCTTCTTGGCCGGATTTCTCGTCTTCCCCGGACGGCGGAGAAGCCAGAGTCTCGTGGGAAGTCTCTTCCCGCAACCCTTTGTCGAGACGAAAGAAGGGAAAATGGTCCTGCTTGACGATGTACTTGGAAAGGGGTTTTCCCTGCTTGCACTAACGGCTCAGCCTGAACTCGCTTTTGTAGCTACGACGCAACAGATATGGGGCCAACTAGGGGTTCGACGTATCGCACTCCTACCTGCGGGAACTCCGTGGAGCGACACGTCGGAGATCACGCTTGTTCGAGAACGAGATCAGGCTCTCCTGGCACTACGAGCAAAATATACGGATTCTGTGCTTCTGCTCCGTCCAGATCATTATGTCGCAGCATGTATTCCAGTTGCAGAGATCGCTCAAGGAAGTACCCTTATTGAAGCTCTTCTGCAGCAAACGGGCAGACCAAGAGCATCACAACAAACGAGCACATTGTACGAGAACGATGATCGGACGGCCTTCTTCTCATAGGAAGAGGCCGTGAAAGGAGAGAGCACGATGCGCTTGAGCGTCGCCTTTTCGCATAATCCCAGACTACAACCACTCCTTGACGGGAGTATGCAGCCAGAGGGAATCGAACTGAACTGGCAGCTCGATCATCCAACGGCACTCTTTCTCAATCACCTCAAAAAGAATGCCTTTGACGCATTCGAGTTTTCGCTCTCAGGCTACATTATTGCCAAGAATAGGGCTACCTGGAGTCATCTTGGGTGGATTGCCCTTCCAATCTTTCTTTCAAAAACATTTTGGCCGTTAGAAATTCTGGTGAATACCCAGAGCGGCATTCGCTCCTGGGCTGATCTAGCAGGAAAGCGCGTGGGCGTCCCCGATTTCAATATGACGGCAGCCATCTGGTTGCGGATTATGCTGAAGCAACTCTATGGTATTCGTCCAGAGGATATCACCTGGTTGAACGGTCGGCGTCCATCACAAAGGCATAGTACCTTACTTGGCTTCAACGATCATCCCTCACATGTACATCTCCACGAATTGGAGGAGGGACAGAGCCTGAATGATCTTCTGGTAAAAGGAGAAATCGACGCGGCGTTTGGCGATGGTGCATATATGGTCCCGCTCTACGAAGGCCAGCACATCTCTCGATTACTTTCTTCCGAGCAGGCACTTCAGATACTCAGGAATTTTATGCAAAAAACCGACATGACGCCAGTGAACCATATCCTTGTCATACAGGAGAAACTTCTGGAGCAGGCGCATCTCGTCCGTTTGCTGTATGACACGTTCGAGAAAGCCAAACAGGAGGCATATCGCCGTGCTCGCCAGAATGCTGATACTTACCTTTTTCTCCCTGAGTATACTTTTACCCAGCAAGCAGCTCTCTTCGGCGAAGATCCGTATCCGTCAGGGCTTGCTGCAAATCGAAAGATGCTGACCGTGCTTATGGAACAACTGATCTCAGAGGGACAATTGAGCCACCCGGTCCAGATTGAGCAGCTCTTTGCTCCAGCCACATGGAACACATAACAAGTATCACACAGAAGAAAGAGACATTGATTATTAATCCTCTAGGTGCACCTAAGATGCGCCAACGGCAGTGCCTCAACGTGAGTTGTCCCAACTCCGCTCTCTCGTACGTCTTGAATGTGAGTATTGAGATGCGATTGCCCTGCTTCTACCTAATCTCATTTGACAGAAACGGGGCATGAATGCTATGATGCCCTCATATTTCGATAGTCATATATTATATAATAAGAAACAAGGGAAAGTCTATTGAGGCAAAATACTGCACAGAAGACAGAGGGCACTTCTCCAACGCGCAATACCACGGCAGACCGAGCGATTGATATCCTGCTCCTGTTCAATGAACGGCAACCTGTTCTTACTGCCATAGAGGTTGCCGAGCATTTAGGGATGTCGCCAAGTACAACCTACCGTTATCTCTCAAGCTTACGTGCCTCAGGCTTGATAGAAGAAGGAGATACCAACGGAGAGTTCCGCTTGGGACCAACGGTGTTTCAACTGGCCCGAATTGCACGAAAGGGGCTGGGTCTCTCCGAAATTGCCTTACCGGTGATGCGTGAACTCGTCGCTCAAACGGGTGAGTCAGCCCTGCTTACACGTCGATCCGGTCTGCACGTAGTCTGCATTGAGCGAGTTGAGAGTCCTCATAGTGTGAGACTCTCCTACGAACGTGGGCAAATCTTACCATTACACGCAGGTGCTTCAGCAAAGGTGCTGCTTGCATACCTTAAACCCTCTGAGATTGATGCCGTACTCAATTCAGGACCGCTCCCAGAGTACACCCAGCATACGGTCACTGATCCAGAGATTCTCCGCAGTCAGTTGAGAGCTATTCGTACTGCCGGGTACGTGGTCAGTAATGAGGAGGTTGATATAGGGGTGAGAGGAGTCGCCGCTCCAATCGTGAGTCAAGAACAACAAGTCGTGGCTGGGATCAGCATTGCGGGTCCAACGTTCCGTCTGCATGACACACTGTTGCCCACGGTCATTCAGGCAGTGAGCCATGCAGCCCAGGTGATAAGTCACCGACTCCAGAATTTGGAAAGTTAACCTCACTGTTGTAGTTGCTATGTGTAGTACATAGAGCATACTTG